>JAFNSO010000066.1 GCA_017384945.1 Ruminococcus sp.
AAAGACGGCGATGAAAACCATGTCCATCTCTTTGGTGTGTAGTCCGCAGGAAAGAATGAAAGTGGGCAAAAACACGCTCATCACGGCGGCCAAGCGGCCTGTGCGCTCGCCAAAGGTGCGTGTCCTCGCTGTGAGGTCGGTTTGCTTGTATGTTCTCAGATACGCGATGTCCTCTGACTTCGGCGTAAAGGAATAGGCGTGATATTCGCCGTCGTAGTATTCGCCCTCTACTGTATCGCGGCTGAGGTATTCGTCAAAGGGTATCGGATAAAAGAACAGGTATTTTCCGTCGCGTTCGGCGCAGAAAATGCTCGCCTTGCTAAGATAATCCGTTAGCTCGCCGAGGTTTTTTGGCAGAGGCTCAAAAAATCCGACATTTCGCGGGTTGATACCGTGAGGACTGTGTTCCCAGAAGAAATCCCTGACGCAAAGCAGCTCGGGCTTTTCGGGTAAATATGAATTTGCGAACAGTACGGCTTTCAGCGGCTCAACGAGCGAAAACGCTTCGATTGTCTCGCAAAGCTTATCCTCTTTAACGTCAAGCTGTACCTGAGACGCGCTTGAAAACGTGCCGTAACCGAAATAAGGGTGAAAGGAGCCCTTCCGGGTTTTGCACTTTTTCAGATACCCCTCCAGCATACGGTAGCGCGGCGACGGAACAAAGTTGAAGTCGTTGATTTTGTAATTTGGGTTGATTCCCAAGCCCGTCAGCGTATGATTATTCTCTGAAAGAATATTATTTATAAAGCCGACATATTCTCTGAACCGAGCCTGCGCCTCGTGAAGTGTGCGGACGCGTCCGAGGGAGATTTCAAAGTTGTTGTAGGAGCAGTCAAAGGAGAAAACGTCTCCCGTATCGTCGCAGACCGCCTCGTGGCACACCTTGTTGTCGTCATATTTTTGCGGAGTAAATCCAAAGTGAGATATCGCTTTTTCAACGGCGTTTATACAGATCGATTTTTCGGTTTTTTCTCCGCTAAGATTTACTATCGGCATTTCGATTTCAATTCCGATATAGCTTGAGCGCGGCCTTTGAAGCGGCGCAATAAAATGGTTGTGTATCAATTCCTGTGCGTTCATTTTTATCTCCTTACAGTCCCGAATAAGCCATATACAGCGGCTTGTACGCGGCAGGGTCAAAGAAGTATTCGTTGTTGTGCCTTGTGCCCGTAAAAGCAAGCTCGCCGCCGCGGTAGCCTAAAAGAGTCATTAGTTCAACATTTTTCCAGTTCTCATCGGAAAGCGGCTGAGTCGAGAACGTTGCACCTTCCTCTGTGTGGCGATAATATAGCGAGTCGCGGAAGTTTGAGTGGACATACATAATTTCTCCGTCATAAATAAGCAGATTAAGCTTATTTTTCGGCGAGCTGCGTCTGATGATTTTGTCAAGAAGCTCAAAGCGTTCTTTGTCTGTAAGCTTTCGACCGAGCCGCGCGCTCAGATTGTTTACGCGGTCAACAATATAAAGAAGAATCCGCTCGCTGTCGGTTTCGCCCTTTTGCAGAAAAACATATTTTCCGATATTGTCGCTCTCAAAAATCGTTCCGTTGTGAATCAGCGTCCACGTTCTGCCGCTGTTATCAACCGACACAAACGGATGGCAGTTGTCGTATTCCTCGTTGCCGATTGTCGCAAGGCGGATATGAGCGAGCGCGGTTTTTGCCTGTATCGGTCTTTTGAGTCTATCCGTCAGCAGCCCGCTTTTGTCGGCGCGGAGTTCCTCTTTTATGATTTCGGTATTGTTTTTATAAAACAGCGCGAGTCCCCAGCCGTTCGGATGCTCTGAGGCATGGGAATAAAACGTCTGTAATTCTCTGTTCAGTTTTCGTTTTTGAGCTCCCGAGAAGCCGTATATTTCGCACATTCTGAATCACCTGATTTATATGCCTACTCACATAGTATGTTAATTATACAACGCTTGCTATTTATTGTAAACAAGAAAGCGTGTACGACGTCACAGTCATTGTATACTAAAACAGTAGGTTTTGTCCAATACGCTTTATTTATACTCAGATATAGATTGAACCTATAACAAAAAACGCGCAAAATACCCCTTTTTCAGACAGGCTGAAAAAGGGGTAATAATCTGTTATTATAAAAGGTCGGACAGCTTTTTTTGATATAGAAAATCGTGTATCATTTGATTAAGCTGTGACCACATCGGCAGAGTGTCGCACTCCGCCGCGTGGGGACAGACCTCCGCGCCGTTTTCCAGACAGGAAACGACCGCCATTGAGTTTTCCGTAACGTCGAGGATTTCTCCGACAGGGTACTCCTCGGGCTTGCGGCTGAGCTTGTAGCCGCCGCCTTTTCCGCTGACTCCGATCAAAAGCTTCGCGTTGACGAGCTCCTTGGCGATTATTTCAAGGTATTTTTTTGAAATCCCCTGTCTCTCGGCGATATCCTTAAGCGGTACGTAACCTTCGTTTTCCTGTCGCGCTAAATCGATCATCACTCTCAGCGCGTACCGACCCTTTGATGAAATCATATTCGGGACTCCTTTCGGTCATCTTTCGCCTATTATAGCATAGGGTAAATGGAAAAATCAAGAGTTTTTCACATTTACCTATTGACACGGTAGGTGAATATGATTATAATAGAATCACTGAACAAAAGGAGTTGACTTTATGCGGATATACGCGGACAACGCCGCAACAACTAAAATGAGCGAAGCGGCGATAGAGGCTATGACCGACTGTATGAGAAACTGGTGGGGCAATCCGTCGAGCCTTTACACTATCGGTCAGAAGGCAAAGGAAAAGCTGGAGGAGGCGCGCGCGGAAATCGCCGCTGTCATAAACGCGTCTCCGCGTGAGATAATCTTTACCTCGGGCGGAAGCGAATCGGACAATCAGGCGCTGCTCACCGCAGCTCTTAACGGCAAAAAGAACGGCAAAACACACATAATCTCAAGCGTGTTCGAGCATCACGCGATTCTCCACACGCTGAACAAATTGGAGAAAAACGGCTTTGAGATAACGCTTTTGCCCGTTTATGAAAACGGAATCGTCAGATTGGACGAGCTTGAGGCCGCTATTCGCGAGGACACCTGTCTTGTCACAATTATGACCGCGAACAATGAAATCGGCACCGTTCAGCCGATCGCCGAAATTGGTGAAATCTGCAAGGCGCGCGGCGTCGTTTTCCACACTGACGCGGTGCAGGCTGTCGGACATCTGCCGCTTGACGTCAAGGCTCAGAATATAGATATGCTTTCGGCTTCCGCGCATAAGTTCCACGGACCGAAGGGTACGGGCTTTTTGTATGTACGAAAGGGCATCATACCGCAAAACCTTATTGAAGGCGGAGCGCAGGAGCGCGGCAAACGCGCGGGTACGGAAAATTTGCCCGGTATACTCGCGATGACCGCAGCCTTGAAGGATGCCGTCGCGAATATGGAGAAAAACAACGCCCATATGACGAAAATTCGCGACTATCTGATAAAAAGCCTGTCCGAGATACCGCACAGCGCGCTCAACGGCGACGCGCGGCAAAGGCTTGCGGGTAATGTCAATTTCAGCTTTGAGGGAATTGAGGGCGAGGGTATTCTGCTTTTGCTCGACCAAATGGGTATCTCAGCGTCCTCGGGAAGCGCCTGCACCTCGGGCGCGCTCGACCCGAGCCATGTTCTGCTTGCGATAGGCAGAGTACACGACGTTGCACACGGTTCGCTGCGGCTTTCAATCGGCGAGGATATCACCGTGGAGGAAGCGGATTATATCGTCGAATCCGTTAAAAAGGTTGTCGAGCGTTTGCGGAGCTTTTCACCCGTTTGGCGTGATTTAACGGAAGGAAAGAAAGAATTTATTTTGAAATAGGAGGACATTGAAATGGCATTATACAGCGATAAAGTAATGGAGCATTTTTTGCAGCCCCGCAATCTGGGAGTGATCGAGGACGCGGACGGAATAGGCGAGGTAGGCAACGCCAAGTGCGGCGATATTATGAAGATGTATCTAAAGATTGACGACGACACCATCACCGACGTAAAATTCGAGACCTTCGGCTGTGCCAGCGCGATTGCGTCAAGCTCAATGGCTACCGAGCTTATAAAGGGTCAGCGGGTCGAGGACGCTATGCAGCTGACCAACAAAGCTGTCGCGGAAGCGCTCGACGGCTTGCCCGCCTACAAAATGCACTGCTCGGTGCTTGCCGAGGAAGCGATTCAGGCGGCGCTTGAGGATTATAACAAGAAAAAATCAGAGAAATAAACAACAGAGCAGGATCAAGTGATAATCCTGCTCTGTTATTCGTGTAAGCTTTATTGTTTTTGGCAATAGATTTTGCCGTAAGGTTCAAAAATCAGCGGTAAGATACATATTTTCTTGACAAATTTCAAACAGTGATATATAATATTAGTTAGCGGAAACTAACCGCTATTATTTTCAGAGTAAAGGTTAGTTAGAACTAACTAATAATTGGAGGTATATATGTCAGAGGAAGCAATAGTCAAATACTGCTCGCCGACCTTGGCGGGGCTTAAAACAGGCAGTATGTTCAGCTGTTCCTATAATAATCAAAATGAGTTGTTCGGCTTTTTGAGAGAGCTGAATCTCAGTCTGGGATGTAAGGGCATACGGTTTTTGCCTCTGCGCTTAAAGAATAAGAAGGCGTTGATTTACGCGTTTCGTCCTTCAAGGCTGTTTTTCGATTTAAAGGAAAAGGAAGCCCGCGGATTGCTCACGGAGCGCGGATATTGTACGGAGAACTGCGGGAAATGCCTTTCACGACTGATCAAACGGCTCGAAGAGGGCGAGGAGTTCCCTCACGAAATCGGGTTGTTTCTCGGCTATCCTGTTGAGGATGTAAAGGGCTTTATCGAGAACAACGCCGCCTGCGCGAAGTGCGCGGGCTGCTGGAAGGTTTACGGCGACGAAGAAAAAGCCCGCAAATTGTTTGAGCAATACAGAAAATGTACGCGCGTTTACGAAAAACAATGGTACGCGGGCAAACCGCTTACAAAACTGGCGGTTGCGGGTTAATTACAGCTTCAAAACGGCAGGTGTGGTGAAAGTCCATTCAGTAAACGTTATACTACCGATTCTGACGATGTCAATACAAAGAAAAAACATACGGCGGAAAGCATTTGCTTTCCGCCGTGAGTGTTATGAACCGAAAAAATCTTCGGCAATTGAGCCCAGAAGATCCTGACCACCGGCTGTTCGGTTGTCCCTTAATTGGGGGTCTGTTTTATAATTCTTGAATTTTGTAAGACCTGAAACACAGAGAATGTCCGCTTTTATAAGCTCTTCTGTGTTGATGACAGGGGAGGTGTATTTTTCTTTCATTGTAATTACCTCCTTACGCATATGCAAGATTGGCCCAAGCCGAAGCACAGCCGTCGAATTTGTCTTTATCCTTGTTGTAGTAGTCGGCGTAGTAAACCTTGTTTCCTTGTCTTATGTAGAAGCGCGCCATAACGGTTATGTTCTCGGGAACCTCGTCCAAAGCCAGTGTGACATACTTGTATGGCGTTGTGTAAGTGTCATATTCATTGTGTTCTTCATAAGTGCCAAAATCACCGTTGAGGGTGTTGCTTGTTCCTTTGCAATCTACTCTTGCGACGTTTGGACTTTCATATTTTAGTTGGTCAATATTCGAGCGGGCTTCTTCGTAAGACCTTGATGTTTTAGCGATCAGATATCCGTATTCGTCAGCGTAAGCGAGCAATCCTGTTTTTGCCACTGATACAAAGCGCATATTCTTTGAACCTTGGGAGTCATAATCTTCTTTCTTTGTCTGGACGCCGAGAAGAAGGAAATTTCTCAGAGTTGAATAATTGTTATCTGAGGCTAAGGTATCTCCGTTTGATACAGGTATTTCATCGTCAAAGTAAACCTTGGTGTGTGCCGGAACGAAAAAGTCCTCTTCTACACCGATGTTTTTAGAGCTTTCGCTTGTGCCTTCGTTGACTTTTTCAATAACAGCTTCATCCTTATTTTCGTTGTTTGTTCCCAAAACAGAGAAGATTACGGAATATTCCTTCGTTTGATTTGCGGGGAGGGTAACATCCCAGTAGTAAGAAAGACCCGAATCTGCTCCGCTGAAGCTTCCGATTGAGTATGAGTTGTTGTTCATTTCAAAAACGCGGGAGGGATAGAATTTATCTGCTCTGACTCCTGTAGCGGCTGTGTCGACACTTTGATTTACTTGTCCGTAGAAAAACTTTGCGTCCGAGGTGCTGCCGTTGACCTCTTTTGCGACAAAGCCTAAGGTTAACGAGTTTCCGTTGCTATCCTTATCCATTGTGGAATTTTTGGATGTCGTCATAGTAATACCAATCTGACGATTGTCGTTTGTTAATGGAGCGATTGCGGCTTGATCGTCTGAACCAATCTGGATATCTCCCGCTGTTCCCATCTTGAAACTGATAGCATTATTACTTTCGTTTTGTGCAATATAAGTAACCTTTACTGCGTTTGTTCCTATATATTCAAAACCTAACCTGAGAGTTAATCCCGATAGTTTACTGTTTTTATCAAAACCAGTGACATATTTTCCGGTGGGATCTAACGATATTTTATATAATTCTCCGTTGTTATGACTTTCAAGACCGTAATAATCAAAACCGCCATTGTTGTTCTTGATTCTGACGCATGATACGAATCCGTCTGAACTGTTTGTGATTGTTGAAGGATTTTTACCTTCGCCGTTTGGCAACGCAAGAAAATTAAAGGCCTTTAGTCCTCCAAACACACCTGATGAAACATCATTGTCGATATAGAAAATATTTGCGTTATCGGGAGGAGCGACAAACACGTTCAAATCACCTACAAAAACAAGGTTTGGGAAAGCGTTTTTCGGATATGCCTGTTCATACGCTTCTAAGTTTTGACTAAGAACATGGATTGTTGTGCTTTCTGTAAGACCAATGTTACCGATGTTTAACTCTGGTGAATACGCAGGGTAGAGATTCAAATCTGTTAAACTGCAATTTGAGAGAGCGTTAGCCCCTATGGTGGTAACATTCTCGGGAATCGTAAGCTCTCTAAGATTGTGTAAATTCGCAAAAGCGTATTCTCCGATCGACGTTAAGGTCACAGGCAGGTCGATCCAATGCATGGGATCGCACTCATAAAAAGCATAGTTGCCGATGGAGGTTACACCGTGAGCAATTGCGGCTTTGGGAGCCATTCTGTTAATGCCCAACTGTTTCCATGGCGCAGCAGTAGTTCCGGAAGCGGTATAATTAGCCATTTGTCCGTTGCCGTCGATTACTATTATTCTATCTGAATATAAAGTATACACAAGATTATTGCCATTGGCTCCACAGTTACCTTTAAAAATGCTTTCTGTCGCTCCCGCCTGAATCATACCCGCGCAGAACGCCGAGCAGAGTACTGTCAGCGCCAGAAAAACGCTCAGAATCCGTTTTATTTTTGTTTTCATATTTTTCACCCTTTTTAGTTGTTTTTCGATTGTATACGTATTTATAACATTATAATTTATAGCCCGCGGGCGTGTCAATACTTACAAAAAACCTTGTTGAATACTGATAGTTTTGGTACCATATTTTTATCGAAAACGACGTATATAAAATTGACATTTTTTTGCTTTCGACATTTTCGAGTTTACTTTTGCGGTTTTATATGATATATTTGTATATGGAAGTATGAAATTAATCGCAGGTGAAAATATGAAAGGCTTTTTTAAATCCGCGCTTTGCGTTATGCTGTCGGCATTGATTCTGATGTCGGCGGTTCTCTGCGCTGACGCGGAGGAGAGCTCTCCCGACAACGCTCCCGTTTTGAAGAACATTGTCGTTTCCCCGGGAGATATCGGCTCGATGGGCTTTTGCAGGGCGGTTCAGACAGCTCTTGATTTTGCACTGACCGACAGCTCTTCGCTGCGCGTTACCGTCGCTCCCGGTGACTACACCCTCGACAGCGCGCTTCACATATACGGAAACACAACCCTCGTTCTCTACGGCGTTACAATTACACGCGGGGACGGGGCTCAGGTCAATATGCTCCGCGTCGGTGACGACGAGACCTCCTCGACGGGCGTTACGGGCTATTTCTACGAAAATATCTCGATTGAGGGCGGTACCTTCGACGCGGCGTTGACTCAGAATACGCTGATCAAGGTCGCTCACGCGAAGAATTTTATAATGAAGGACGTTACCGTAAAAAATGCAAAAAACTACCATATGATGGAGGTTGCGGGCGTTGACGGCTTTACGCTCGACGGCTGTGAGTTTTCAAATCAGGAGCTCGACAAGGAGGCTTCTCCGCTGTGCTACGAGGCTGTTCAGCTCGACGTGCTTATAAGTAAGCACATCGTCAACTGCCGCAGCGAGGATTTGCCGATGAAAAACGTGCTCGTCGAAAATTGTACCTTCGACAAGTGCCCACGCGGCGTCGGTTCCCACACGAGTATTTTAAACCGTCCTCACGAAAATATTGTCATTAAAAACAACACCTTTACAAATATGTCGAGCGCCGCGATCCAGCTTCTCGGCTGCAAAAACTGCTCGATTACGGAAAATTACATCGAAAACACTCCGCGCGCGATCGCGGTTTACAGCACCGCCACCAAGGGAAGGGGAACCTTCCTTCCGAGCGATTTTTCAAAGGAGGGCGGCACCGAGACCCACGCGGACGACGATTATCACGACCCCGTCGATTCAAACACCCTGATTGCGTACAACACGATAAAGAAGAGCGGAGCGGTTAAGGATATCTACGCCGACTATTCCGTAGCGTCGGTTTCCGTTATGGGACGTGAGATTTCTTATGAAGAGAATGAGGAAAAGCGTCTGCCCGAGGGTGATTATTATATGACGGGTGTTACCGTCCGCGACAACAACATCGAGGCGGAGGGAACGGGAATCCGTTCCTCGGGAGCGAGGAATGTAAGCTTTTGCTCAAATATTCTCGATTGTCAGCAAAGCACGATTTTCCCCGATAAGGGCTACAGCGGTATTTCACTGAAGCAGTCCGTCGGAGACTCCTTTGCCGACGACAACTACATAAAGAGCGCTCAGATAAACGGAGTATATTCAAGCTCAAGCGAGCTTTCCTCAGTCAGTGGAAACACCGTCAGTATTGCGTCCAAAAGCGGTATAAAGCTCGAAGGCGTCAAGGCGGGAATTATCGAGAGAAACACCGTGAGCAACTGCGCCGTTTCGGGGATAGCTCTGCTCGACTCAAGCTCTGTCGAGTCTCCCGTCAACGCTAACCGAGTTGCCTCCTGCGCTACGGGTATGCACCTTTCTCAGGACTCGAGCGCAGAGTTTTGCTGCAATACGATTACAAATTATAAGGACTATATGAGGTTTACGACTCTTTCGGAGAACGCCGTAATCGGAAGAAACTACGACGAGACCGTCCCCGTAAACGAAATTGTCACCGACATCAGCTCTCTCGAGCTTTCTGTCGGAAAAACATATCTGCTCAAGGCGAACACCTACCCCGTGAATTCAGACACGGCGCTGAGCTATACCTCCTCGAATCCCGAGGTTGCTTGTGTCGACGAAAGCGGCTGTGTCACCGCCGAGAGTGAGGGCGAGGCGGACATCACCCTCCAAAGCGAAAACGGCAAAACAGCTACAGTCCAGGTCGTGGTTACGGCTCAACAGCGGGAGCTCTCAACCTCGGACAGCGAGGTCTTTACAAGCGTGCTAACCGTTTCAAACGTTATGTACGGCGTAAAATCAACATGGGATAAGGTCGAAAACGCCGTTTCATATCATCTGTTCCGCAAGACCGATTCCGATTGGACGAAAATTGCAGAGACGGAGGAGCTTTCCTTTGTGGATAAATACGTCGTTTCGGGAGGTACATACGCCTATACCGTCCGCGCGGTTGGTGAGGACGGCAATTACATCGGTTCTTACGATACCGCGGGCTCGGTTATTACCTACGTTGCTCCCGCCGTTATCTCCAAGCTCGAAAACACCGTCGATAAAACCAAAATAAGCTGGAACCCCGTCGCGGGCGCGGCTTACTACAGAATTTATTTTACCGCCGACAATCAGAACTGGAAGCTTTTGTATACAACAAAAAAGACGACCAAGTCGCTCAAGGGCGTTGTTTCGGGCGTCGATTACAGGTATATTATTGTTTGTCTCGACGAGAACAAATGCCCGCTCAACTTCTTTAACCGCACAGGCTGGGACAGAATGTTCCTCTCAAAGCCCAGTCTGAAAAACAAAACTAACGAGAAGAAAATTACCCTCAACTGGTCTCAGATTCAGGGCGCAAAGTTCTACATAGTAATGGCTAAGGGCTCGGGTAACTGGAAAAAAATAAAGGCGACAACGCTCAACTCCTTCACCTACAAGGGCAAGTACGACAAAAAGTATACCTTCCTCGTAAGAGGTCTCGACGGAAGCGGCAGACATTCGAGCGTTTACTCGAACTACTCCTACGCGACCCCAAAGATGTCCAAAAAGCTGAAAAAGCTTCTCGAAAAGAAAAGGCTTGAAAAGCTGAAAAAGCAGAAGAAGCTCAAAAAGCTGAAAGTCTCAAAGGCAGCCAAAAAGAAAAAGAAAACCTAATAAAAGAAAGCCGGCTCATTTCAGAGTCGGCTTTTATATAAGCGGGGAAGGGGGGTATTTGAAAATAACAAGCAAACAAAAAAGACATCCACAGGATGCCTTCTTTTGTTGGTGGGAGAGGGTGGATTCGAACCACCGAAGCGAAACGCAACAGATTTACAGTCTGCCCCCTTTGGCCACTCGGGAACTCTCCCACATCTTAAATTGTATTTGCTACAGACAGAAGTCTGTAGCAAATCTTTGGAGCTGGTGGACGGACTTGAACCCCCGACCTGCTGATTACAAATCAGCTGCTCTACCAACTGAGCTACACCAGCGTGTTCACAGCTTGTTTATAATATCACAGTTCCGTTGTTTTGTCAATAACTTTTTTGAAATTGTGTGAAAAAATATTTTGTTTCGATGGTTTTTATTTGATTATTTGTAAGTTGAGTGTAGTTTTTTATCAGCAAAAATCTCATTTTTGTTATATTATAAACATTTTTTGAAATTATGTTGAACTGTAAATAATGTTGTGCTAAAATTAATATAATTAACGGACGCTTCGCGTCTGTTTCGCCTCGCTTGCCCGCGGCGTGCGCGAACTATTATTCTTCGGGCAGAAAGGTTATGGATATCATTATGACTTACGAGTACAATTATGATTTAAAGGATTTCCAGAATTTTGCGGAAAACCCTGCCGTTCAGAGAGCCGCTTTAGGCTTTGCTGTCGGTTTGATTATTTTCTGTGTAATCCTTGCGATTATTGGAATTATTCTTTATATCTTTGAGAGCCTCGCTCTTTACAAGATTGCCAAGAATAGAAACATCGATAATCCCTGGATGGCTTGGATTCCTTATTGCAACGGCTACCTCGTCGGTAAAATCGGCGACTATTACGACGTTGCTCAGACAGGCAAGTGCCGCAAGTATTCACTTTGGATTCTTTTCCTTATGATTGGCGGTACGCTCGCTCCGTTTACGGTTATTCTTGCGTTCCTCGGACCGTTCGCGTTTATCGCGGCGGCTGTGCTTGAATACATCTGCCTTTACAAGTTCCTGAAGAGCGTTAACCCCGACAGCGCCACTGTAATGCTTGTTTTGGGAATCATCTTCTCTGTCGCTCTTCCGTTTATCCTCTTCTCACAGAGAAATAAGCCTGATCTCGCTCCTGCTCAGCCGCAGTATCAGCAGCCTTACAACGGCTATCAGCAGCCCTACAACGGCTACCAGCAGCCGCAGCAGTATCAGCAGCCGCAGCAGTACCAGCAGCCGCAGCAGTACCAGCAGCCTCAGCAGTACCAGCAGCCGCAGCAGTACCAGCAGCCTCAGCAGTATCAGAATACACAGAATCCGTTTGATAACAACAATCAGCAGTAATTTACAGGGCGTCGTTTTGGCGCCCTTTTTTCTATATGAAGTATGGCATATTTATCATTTTTTGAAAAAATAAAACTAAAAAAATTTTTAGAACAAAATCTAATTAAGCCGAAAAGCTGCAAGGTGAGAAGTAAGCCTGCGGCTGAGAAAGCCTGCGGCGACTTTGCCGCGCCGATGGTCGTTTCGGAAGCGGCAGCTCCGAGTTCGCTTGAAAGCGCGCTGAGCAACCTTGATGAAGGCTTTTCCGAGATGCTTTTGCGGAAAATCGATGAAAGCGGTATGAGCGACGCCGAGTGTTATAAAAAGGCGGGCGTCGACAGAAAGCTATTTTCAAAAATCCGCTCAAATCCTCATTACAGACCATCAAAGCCCACGGCAATCGCCTTCGCGGTAGCCCTTGAGCTTGACTTGGAGGAAACAAAAGCTTTGCTCAAAAGGGCAGGCTTCGCCCTGTCTCACAGCAGTAAATTTGATGTGATAATAGAATATTTTATTCTGAATATGAATTATAATATATTTGCGATTAACGAAGCGTTGTATGAATATGACCAGCCTGTTTTGGGATGCAGGTGAGTTTTGAATGAATAATGAATATTGAATATTGAATAATCGAAATTTGTAATTGGATTTTTGGGAAACCTTCTTTATGAATACCAAGAAGCAGAATTATTATTAATTATCCAAAACTTCACGGAGGCACGAACGTGCGGGGGATATGACCGATAAGACAGGAACGAACGAGCTTGACGAGGTAAAACAAAAAATCAGAACCTATCCTCTATATCCAAAACTTCACGGAGGCACGAACGTGCGGGGGATATGAACGATAAGACAGGAACGAACGAGCCTGACGAGGAAAAACAAAAAGCAGAACCTATCCTCTATATCCAAAACTTCACGGAGGCACGAACGTGCGGGGGATATGACCGCTTCGATAGGAACGAACGAGCTTGACGAAGAAAAATAAAAAAGTCGCTTGGGAGGCGACCTTGAGCATAATGGATCCTTCTATAATGTAGTCACAAGGTAAAACTTGTGGCTACATTATTTTTTTGGAGGATAAGATTATGAAGAACAATACTACGGAGCTGGTTTTTATTCTGGATAAGAGCGGTTCAATGGGAAATCTGGTGCAGGACACAATCGGGGGATTTAATTCCCTGATTAAAAAGCAGAACGGCGAGAACGGCGGGTGCTTGGTGACAACGGTTCTCTTTGACAGCGAAATCAATACGCTTCATGACCGCGAGCCACTTGAAAAAATCCCCGAAATGACCGAGAGCGATTATGTGCCTTACGGCTGTACGGCGCTGATTGACGCAATCGGCGTGACCGTCGAGCATATCAGGAAGATTCATAAGTACGCGAGAAAGGAGGACGTCCCCGAGAATACGATGTTCGTTATTATTACGGACGGAATGGAGAACTCGAGCCATATTTTCTCAAGCTCAAAGGTCAAGAAAATGATTGAAAAGCAGAAAAAGCTCGGCTGGGAGTTTTTGTTTATCGGGGCGAATATAGACGCGGTCGAGACGGCAAAGCATTTCGGTATAGAAGAGGACAGAGCGGTCGATTACAGGGCTGACTCAAGAGGAACGGAAGTTGTGTATGAGACGGTCGGAAAGGCAGTAAGAAGGGTCAGAGCCTGCGCGCCGCTCAAGGCGTCGTGGAGCGCGGAGATCACGGAGGATTATAAGAACAGATAATGACACAAATCCGAGGGACAAGCATATAATGTAGTATCTGTCATGACAGAAATATTTGGGAAGGACGATACTATGAATACGATTAATTGTTCCTGCGGATGTCAAAGCGGATGCCAGAGCGGATGCGGTTGCGGCAGCGGATGCAGCTTTAATCCCTGCGCTGTGACCTGCGGCGGCGGACTCAGAAGAGAGTACGGATACGTTTATAATACCACCGCTCAGACCGTGGCTCAGAACGGCGCGGTAACATTTTCGGGAAACGGCTTGCTCTCGGAAGGAATCGCCCATAACGCGGGCGACGAGAGAGTAAACGTTCAGGAAGCGGGAGTGTACCTTGTCGAGTTTTATGTGAGTACGGCGGCAGCGGACAGATTTACGGTATACAAGAACGGCGAGCCCGTCGAGGGCGCGACCTTTGCTTCAAACGGAGAGGAAGCGACGGTCGGTAAGGCGGTTGTTTCCGCTCAGAGAGGCGACGCCTTTACCGTTGTTAATACAGGCGACACTCAGGCAACGCTTGAGGAGAATCAGGGCGCCGTTAACGCTTCGGTTTACGCGGAGAAATTGTTCTGATAAAGCTTTTGACAGGCGGGCGGGGAGTACCCCGCCCGTTTTCGCGCGCAAAAAAGCAAAAGAAAACGCGCGCTGATCGCGCGCGCCTTCCGATTTGAAAAGCTTAGCAGCCGCAGCCGTTGTTGCAGCCACAGTCGCCGCCGTTGTTGCCGCAGCAACAGAGGATGAGAATGAGGATGATGATCCAGCAGCAGTTGCCGCCGCCAAACATATTGTTACACATAAAATGTTTCCCTCCTTTCGTCTACATTACATAGTATTACGAAGAGGAAAATGTGTGCGGAGCTTTTTGGATTTTTTGAGAAAGCTCTTTAGATGAACCTGTCATAATTATCCAAAGCTTGAGAGGAAGCGACGGTGCGGGGGAGAACGTCAACAAGACAGAGGAGCAACGAGCTTGATGTGGAAATCTAAAAAATCTGTCCTAATTATCCAAAGCTTGAGAGGAAGCGACGGCGCGGGG
This sequence comes from Ruminococcus sp., assembly GCA_017384945.1. Classification (GTDB taxonomy): domain Bacteria; phylum Bacillota; class Clostridia; order Oscillospirales; family Acutalibacteraceae; genus Ruminococcoides. Next base: position 14,603 of record JAFNSO010000066.1, read on the forward strand.
GAGAACGCCAACAAGACAGGAACGAACGAGCTTGACGCGGAAAAATAAAAAGATGAACTTTTCCCAAGTATCCAAAGCTTCACAGGACACATTGGTGAGGGGGATATCGCCAACAAGACAGAGGAGCAACGAGCTTGACGAGGAAAAACTAAAAATAAAAAAAGACTTGATTGAGAGGGGGGATTGTGGTATACTTGCTATTGATAATGCGAAAATAGGGGCAAAATTCCTTTTTGGAATTAATTTGCCGCGAAAGGACTACGATATATATGACAAAAGCTAATATTTACCGCACAGTAAACTGCGGCGAATTGAGAGAGGAAAACATTGGTCAGGACGTCAGAGTTGCGGGCTGGGTCGAGAATATCCGCGACCACGGCGGCGTAATGTTCCTCGACATCCGTGACGAGTACGGCGTTTTGCAGGTTGTCGTCCATAACGACGAGCTTCTGAAGGGCGTAAACCGCGAGTGTACCGTCACCCTCGGCGGCAAGGTCGTCAAGCGTGACGAGGATACGATCAATCCCAAAATCGCCACAGGCTATGTTGAGGTTCATACCGAGGACATCAAGGTGCTCGGCAAGAGCAAAAACGAGCTTCCGTTTGAGGTAGCAACCTCGAAGAACGTCAACGAGGACGTAAGACTCCGCTACCGTTTCCTCGACCTTCGTAATCCTAAGGTTCACAATAATATCCTGCTCCGCTCAAAGGTAGTAAGTTTTATGAGAAGCAAGATGGAGGAGCTCGGCTTTACGGAAATCAATACCCCGATTCTTTCAAACTCATCTCCCGAGGGCGCCAGAGACTACCTTGTTCCTTCCCGTAAGCATAAGGGAAAGTTTTACGCGCTTCCGCAGGCTCCGCAGATTTTCAAGCAGCTTTTAATGGTGTCGGGCTTTGATAAGTACTTCCAGATTGCTCCCTGCTTCCGCGACGAGGACGCGAGAGCCGACAGAAGCCCCGGCGAGTTCTATCAGCTCGACTTTGAAATGGCGTTCGCCACTCAGGAGGACGTTTTTGAGGTCGCCGAGGAAGTTCTTTACGATATATTTACCAAGTTTTCAAATAAAAAGGTCAGCCCCGCTCCGTTTAAGAGGATTCCTTTCGCGGAGGCTATGCTCAAATACGGTACGGATAAGCCCGATTTGAGAAACCCGCTCGAAATCAAGGAAATCTCCGATATGTTCGTCGAGACCGACTTCGCTCCGTTCAGAAAGAAGTGCGTCCGTTCAATCAACGTTCCGAACGCGGCTTCGCAGAGCAAAAAATGGTTCAAGCGTATGGAGGAGTTCGCGCTTTCTATCGGAATGAAGGGACTCGGCTATGTTAAGGTCAACGAGGATATGACCTTCGACGGCCCGATTGACAAGTTCTTAAAGCCCGGCGACAGGGAAGAGCTTATCGAGAGAAACGGCTCGAAGGCGGGCGATGTTATTTACTTTATCGCCGATTCTTACCAGATCGCCCCGAAGCTTGCGGGTCAGATCAGAACAGAGGTCGCTAACCGCCTCAATCTGATCGACAAAAGCCGCTTTGAGCTGTGCTTTATTGTCGATTTCCCGATGTACGAGATCGACGAGGACGGCAAAACTATCTTTACTCACAACCCCTTCTCAATGCCGCAGGGCGGTATGGAGGCTCTGCTTACAAAGGATCCGACGGAGATCCTCGCATATCAGTACGACATCGTGTGCGACGGCGTTGAGCTTTCCTCGGGCGCTGTTCGTAACCACGACCTCGATATTATGATCAAGGCGTTTTCAATCGCGGGCTACAGCGAGGAAGAGCTCAGAGAAAAATTCAAGTCGCTTTACACAGCCTTCCAGTACGGCGCTCCGCCGCACGCGGGTATGGCTCCGGGCGTAGACCGCCTGCTTATGCTTCTTACAGACGAAGAGAACATCAGAGAGGTAATCCCCTTCCCGATGAACTCAAACGCTCAGGATCTTCTCCTCGGCTCACCCGGAGAGGTAAGCGAGCAGCAGCTGCGTGAGGTCCACGTTAAGCTGAGATAAATTAAAGGATTGGTATAACTATGGTAACACGTGAAGATGTAGAAAACATCGCTATACTTTCAAAATTGTTTGTTTCGGAGGACGAGCTCGACGATCTGACAAAGCAGATGCAGGAAATCGTTGAGTTTGCCGACGCTATAAATAACGCGCCCGATTCGGGCGAGGAGTTCGACAATATCAACAACCTCTCCAACGTTTTCAGAGAGGATGTTGTGGTCGAATCGCTCCCTTGTGAGGAAATTCTCAAAAATGCCCCCGAGCAGGCTGAGGATCACTTCCTCGTGCGCAATCATAACTAGGAGGTCAGTATGTCAGAGATTAAGAAAATCCACGATATGCTTGTCTCCAAGCAGATTTCGTGTAAGGAACTAACGGAAAAATATCTAACAGAAATTGAAAATTCCAATAAAGAATTAAATGCTTATGTCACCGTCACTCCCGACGAGGCTCTCGCTCAGGCTAAGAGGGTCGACGAAAAGCTTTCGGCAGGTCAGGAAATCGGTCTTTTGGAGGGCGTTCCGATGACCCTCAAGGATAACCTTTCCACAAAGGGTATCGAGACCACCTGCTGCTCAAAGATTCTCACAGGCTACAAGCCGATTTACAACGCTACCGTTTGGGATAAGCTCCAAAGCGACGGAGCTGTGCTCCTCGGCAAGACGAATATGGACGAGTTCGCTATGGGCTCCTCCTGCGAGACATCCTACTTCGGCGGAGCTACCAACCCGTTTAACACAAAGCACTGCGCGGGCGGTTCCTCGGGCGGAGTAGCGAGCGCTGTCGGCGCTAATATCGCGCCCTACGGACTCGGCTCGGATACGGGCGGCTCGATTCGTCAGCCCGCCTCGTTCTGCGGAATCGTCGGTTTAAAGCCCACCTATGGCGCTGTTTCGCGTTACGGTCTTATCGCTTACGCCTCGAGCCTTGACCAGATCGGTCCCATTACAAAAACGGTCGAGGACGCGTCGATCGTGTTTGACGCTGTTTCCGACTACGACCCGAAGGACTCTACCTCTCAGGGACGTAAGGGCGAGCCCACATACAATTCAATCAACAATGACATTAAGGGAATGAGAATCGGTATCGCAGGAGAGTACCTTGAGGGCGTCCGCGACGACGTCAAGGAGGCTGTGCTTTCGGCGGTAAAGGTTTATGAGAGTCTGGGCGCGGAGGTCGTTTACTTCGATATGCCGTCTCTCAAATACGCGCTTCCCGTTTACTATATCATCGCCTGCGCCGAGGCTTCTTCTAACCTCGGACGCTACGACGGTATCCGCTACGGCTTCAAGGCGGAGCACTACAACGGCACTCACGATATGATGTGCCGCACAAGAAGCGAGGGCTTCGGCGACGAGGTTAAGAGAAGAATCCTTCTCGGAACCTACGTCCTCTCGGCAGGCTACTACGACGCTTACTACAAGAAGGCTCAGAACCTCAGAGGCGCTATTGTCAAGGCGTTTGACGAGGCGTTCTCGAAGTGCGATTTCGTTTTGGCTCCGACAGTGCCTATGACCGCCTTTGAAATGGGTCACGCCGTAAGCGACCCTGTCGAGACATATCTGACCGATATATGCACTGTTCCCGTGAATATCGCCGGACTTCCCGCGGTTTCCGTTCCCTGCGGCTTCAACGCGAAGGGTATGCCGATCGGTATGCAGCTTATCGGAAACAGATTCGAGGAAGCGAAAATCCTCAACGCCGCCAACGCCTATGAGAAGGCGGCTCCCGAAAACTTCAAGGAAACAAAGTGGGGTGTCAAGCTGTGAAATATGAATTAGTATCGGGCTTTGAGACCCACGTTGAGCTTTCAACCAACACAAAGATTTTCTGCTCCTGCACGACCAAGTTCGGCGGCGAGCCGAACACTCACTGCTGTCCCGTATGTATCGGACTCCCGGGTACGCTTCCAAAGCTGAACCGTCAGGTCGTAAAGTACGCGATTATGGCGGGTCTCGCGACTAACTGCGAGATTGCCGAGGTCGCAAAGATGGACAGAAAGAATTATTGCTATCCCGATTTGCCGAAGGCGTATCAGATTTCCGAGTACGACAAGCCGCTGTGCGAGCACGGATATATTCAGCTCTCGAACGGCAGAAAAATCCGTATTCTCCGCATCCATATTGAGGAGGACGCGGGCAAGCTCGTACACGCCCACGGCGACACTTACGTAGATTACAACCGCGGCGGCGTTCCGCTGATTGAGATTGTAACCGAGCCCGACTTCCGCTCCACCGACGAGGCGAGGGAGTACGTCGAAAAGCTCCAGCAGATTATGCGTTATATCGGTGTTTCCGACTGCCGTATGCAGGAGGGCTCGATGCGCTGCGACGTAAACATTTCGGTTCGTCCCGAGGGCAGCGACGAGCTCGGAACACGTACCGAGATCAAGAATATGAACTCAATCAACAACATAGTCAAGGCTATGGAGTACGAGTTTGAGCGACAGGTCGATGTTATCGAGGCGGGCGGAAAGGTAACTCAGGAGACGCTGCGCTACGACGACGCGACGAACACAACCTCCTCAATGAGAGGCAAGGAGGACGCGAACGACTACCGTTACTTCCGCGACCCCGACCTTGTTACGATTCTGACAAGCAGGGAAGAGGTCGAGGAAATAAGAAAAACACTACCCGAGCTTCCCGCGGTAAAGCAGGCGCGTTATATCGACGAGTACGAGATTCCCGAAAAGGACGCGGCGCTTCTCACAAAATACCGCAAGGTCAGCGAGTATTTTGACGAGGCGATCAAGGGACTTAAGAACCCCAAGACGGTCAGCAACTTCATCATCGGCTCGATTTTCCGCAGGGTCGAGACCGAAAAGGACAAGGAAGCCTTTGACGTAGCCGTCAGTCCCAAGCACTTGAACGAGCTTGTAAAAATGCTTGAGGATAAGAAAATCCAGAACAACCTCGCCAAAAAGACGCTCGAAAAAATGCTCGACACAGGCAAGCCCTGCACAGAGTTTATCGACGAGAGCGACCTCGGCGGAGTTGACGACGGCGCGCTTGAGCAGATGTGCAAAAACGCGATCGACTCCAATCCCAACGCCGTTGCGGACTACAGGGGCGGCAAGGAAAAGGCGCTTATGTCTCTGCTCGGAAACGTTATGAAGCAGAGCCGCGGCAAGGCTGACGCGCAGGCTGTC
>JAFNSO010000067.1 GCA_017384945.1 Ruminococcus sp.
AGTTCCAGCTCGGCGTCGTTTTCGACGACGGTCCACAGGATCTGCGCGGTCTTCGCAACCGTAGTCTTCCCGCTCTTCACGTTCTTCGTAAATGTCACGACATACGTGCCCGGCTTCGTCGGAGTGCGAGGTTTACGCTCGGAGAAATCGCGCAGGCAATACTAAGACCGAGAAAAAGCTTCAAAAACGGCGCGAGTACGCGCGAGCTTACCTGAGCCACCGCCTGTCCCGCCAGACTCATCAAGGCATAGTAAGAGCCTCCGCTGACCGCTCTTCCCGAGGCTGTCATTACCGCGAGCATTACGGGCAGGTACGCGAGCATAAAACCCGACGCCGCAGAGAACGCGTCGATTGAAGCCTTTATAACCCCGACCGCGGGATTCACGAGCGCCGCGGTCACACTTAGCGTTACGCAGACCGACATAACCTGTTGCATAGAACTGTTGTCAAATGAGCCCTTGACCCCGTAGAGCACGGAGTACAAAAGCATTACCGCCGTTATCAGGGCAAGCGTTCTGAGCGGAGCGGAGCCGTTTTCCGCCGCGGAGGAAAGTATTTCGTCAATTATTTTTTGAAAGCTAAGCTCGTTCAGGGCGGATATATCGGGACCGTCAACCCCTATATCGGAGAGCGAGTTCTTCGCCTCGTCAGGCAGACTGTCCGAAAGGCTGTCCGCTCCGTAGTCCTTCAAAAGTTCGCTGTAATCCTCGGCGTACGCGCTCGCGGAAAAGGATGCGAGGACGAAAAGTACGGTAATGAAAGCAATTATCCTTTTCATCCCGAACCTCCCGTAAGGCTTAGGACGGTATCTATAATCTCCTTGTACAAGGGAATCGCGCTCAACACTATCATCAGCCTGCCCGCAAGCGAGATATTCCCCGCCAGCGCTCTCTGTCCCGCGTCGATGCACATATCGCAGGCAAATTCCGTCAGAAAACAGATTCCCAAAGCCTTTAGCAGAATCGTTATGTAGCTGAGCTTTATTCCGCTCGCGCTCAGAATATCCCGAAGCGTATCATACAGCGAGCTCATATTTACAAGGACGGAAATGAGTATCAGAACACAGCCGGCGGCAGCCGAGAGGAATGATATTTCAGCGTTGTGTCGGCGAAGCGATAATACTAGAATCGAGGTCAGAACGGCAACGGCGCATAGCGAAACGATATTCATAGCCCGAACAGCGATTTTATCGACTCAAACAAGCCGCTGATCTGGGTTATGAGCATTGAGAGCACAACGATCAGCCCCGCGAGAGTCGTCATCATCGCCTGTTCCTCCCTTCCGCTTCGTATAAGGAGCTGGTTGAGCACCGCGACTATGATCCCAATTGCCGCGATTTTGAATATCATATCTACGTCCATATTGTCATTCCTTTAAAATAGCATAATTGTAAACGCCGCGCCGACAAAAAAGCCAAGCAGTTTAAATATTTTTGATTTCGATTTATATTCTTCTACAGAATTTTCGTAGTTTTCGGAAAGCATTTCCCTGAAAAGTCTTACGCGTGAAAGCTGACCCTCAACATCGGTTGAGCCTAAGTTCTCGCCAAAGTCGTACAAAAGCTTAAAATCCTCCTCTCTCAGCCCCTTTGAGGCGGGTATACTTGTGAGAAAGCTGTTCCACAGCGTGTACAAATCGCTGCTGTCAAAGTCAAAATAAGCTTTTATCTCTTTCGGAGTCGAGGCTTCAATCAAAGAAAGTATTTCATCCGTACTGTAGCGGAGCTGAGTTTCCATTGAGACGAGGAAGCGGTCGAAGGCGCAAAGAAACAGCGAACGCTGTCTGAGCTTTTCCGACATAGAAAATCCGACCGCCGTTGTACACAGCACAACGCACATCGCCCCGACGATTTTAAGCGTGAAGCTCATTTGTATTTATCACAGACAGAACCTGTCCGACTTTTTCCCTGTTTCCGAGAAAGACTATGCTTGAAAAGCAACGGACGACGTTTCTAAGAACAGGCTTTGAAAGAAGCTCGCGTTTGTTTGCGCAGTGAGCGGAGCAAATAACACCCGCTCCGCTGTTAATTGAGTTTTCGAGCGAACAGGCGTCCTCGTTTGTGCCGATTTCATCGCAGATTATGTAGTCGGGAGCAAGGCACCTGAGCGCGTGGTCAAAGCCGTCCTTTTTGCTGTAGCCGTCGAGCACAAAGGAAGAGCCCAAATCGTTCTGCGGCTCGCCCTTGTAAACCGAGCCGAGCTCACCTCTCGAGTCGATCACGGCTATACGAAAGCCCTCGGACAGGTTGCGGGCTATATCGCGCAGGATGGTTGTCTTTCCGCTGCACGGAGCTCCGCAGATAAGAATACCACGTCCGAGCTCTGTGTGTCTGAGCAGAGAATCCGAACAGCCGATTTTCTCATGCGCGATCCTAAAATTAATCGAGTTTATGTCGCGGATGTTAACTATTTCATCTCCGTTATACACCGCCGTACCGCAGATTCCCGCACGGTGACCGCCCTTAAGCGTTATGAAGCCCTGCATTATTTCATTTTGCTTCGAGTAAACGGAATCGTTGCAGATTATCCTGAAAAAGCTCTCCATATCAGCCCTTGAAACAAATCTGTCGATCGTCTCGGTTTTGTTCTCGGAAATAAGCGTAACGGGCTTGTTCACTCTTAGTCTTATTTCCTGCAATCTTATCCGCTTTTGCGGCGGAAGGTTCAGTCTTTCAAATATCCTTTTCATTTTTTAACTCCTGTAATTGTGATGTTTAAGTATATGTGTACAAGCATAAAAATAGACCTGTCCCAAACGGAACAGGTCTGCGATTATATTATTTTATCATTTCAAGAAGCTCTTCCTCGGTTATCACGGTTATGCCGAGGGACTGAGCCTTGGTGAGCTTTGAGCCCGCGGACTCGCCAGCGAGAACATAGTCGGTTTTTTTGCTGACTGAGGACGAGGTCTTTCCTCCGTTTTTTTCAATCAGCAGGGACGCTTCCTTTCTTGACATCGTCGGAAGGGTTCCCGTCAGGACAAAGGTTTTGCCGTCAAACACTCCGCCCTTTTTCTGCTTGGACGGGGTCATTTTCAGCCCGATTTCCTTTAGCTCCTTTATAAGCTCTCTTGTACTTTCGAGCGAAAAATACTGTACGACTGACTGAGCCATAATTTCGCCGAAGCCGTCGATTGATAAAATATCATCGCTCTTAGCGCTCATAATATCGTCGATCGTTTCAAAGCTTTGGCACAAAAGCTGCGCCGCCTTTAGACCGATGTGCGGGATCCCGAGGGCAAACACAAGTCGGTAAAGCTCATTTTGCTTTGACTTTTCAAGCGCCTTTAAAAGGTTTTCGGCTGATTTTTCCTTTTTCTTGTCAAGGGTCAGGATGCTTTCAAAGCTGAGCCTGTACAGATCGGCGGGTGATTTCACGAGCCCCGCGTCGGTGAGCTGTTCGAGTACGGCGGGACCCAAGCCCTCGATATCCATAGCGTCGCGGCTCACAAAGTGAATAAGGTGACGCATCAGCTGAGCGGGACAGTCGGTGTTCGTGCAGCGGATCGCCGCCTCGCCCTCCTCTCTGCTGACAGGACTGTTGCACGATGGACAAAGCGTCGGGAAGGAAAACTCCTCCGCATTCTCAGCGTGACTTGAAACGGAAAGAACCTCGGGGATAATTTCGCCCGCCTTGCGGATAACTACTGTGTCGCCGACGCGGATATCCTTCTCTCTTATAAAATCAAGGTTGTGAAGCGTCGCCCTCGAAACGGTCGTACCCGCCAGAAGTACGGGCTCGAAGATACCAACAGGAGTCAGAACTCCCGTTCTTCCGACGTTGATTTCAACCGAGATCAGCTTTGTCTCCTTTTCCTCGGGGGGATATTTGTACGCCTCCGCCCAGCGCGGGAATTTAGCCGTCGAGCCGAGAATGGAGCGCATATAAAGGTCATCGACCTTTACGACCGCGCCGTCGATCGCGAAGGCGTTCTCACCTCTGGTATCACCTATGTGCTCTATTTCCTTTATAGCGTCCTCTATATCGTCAAATTTTCGGTAGAAGGCGGTCGGGATTTTTAAGGATTTCAGATAGTCCAGCGACTCCTTGTGCGAGGACAGCTCCTTTCCCTCAATCCGCTGGATGTTGAAAACGAGAATGTCGAGCTTTCGCTGAGCGGTGATTTTGCTGTCCTTTTGTCTGAGCGAGCCCGCAGCGGCGTTGCGCGGGTTTTTAAAGGGCTTTTCCTCGTTCTCCTCCTGTCGCTTTGTAAGCTCAAAAAAGCTCTCAAAGGACATATAGACCTCGCCCCTGACCTCGAGAAAGGCGGGAGCGTTTTTCAGCCTGTGCGGTAGTGATTTTATTGTGAGGATGTTGTCGGTTACGTCCTCACCCGTCGTGCCGTCGCCTCGGGTCGAGGCTCGTGACAGAACGCCGTTTGTGTATTCAACAGAGACGGAAAGTCCGTCGATTTTCGGCTCAACCACATATGAGGGATTGTCGACCGCTTCTCTGACCTTGCGGTCAAAATCGCGGAGCTCATCAAAGGAAAAGCTGTCGTGCAGGCTTTCCATCTTAACCTCGTGAGTTACAGGCGAAAACTTTTCGCCCGCGCTCCCTCCTACCCTCAAGGTCGGAGAATCGGGCGTAATCAGCTCGGGAAACCCAGTCTCGATATCCTCGAGCTCACGGAGCATTTTGTCGTAGGTAAAGTCGTCGATTTCGGGGCTGTCCTGATTATAGTAGAGGTCGTTGTGATATTCAATTTCCTTTCGGAGAGCCTCGGCTCTCTGTTTTGCTTCGGATAAATTCATCAAATCACCTTTTGTTTACTACAGAGGTACCTTTTTCACGCAGGAAGGTCGACTCCAGATCGGCGAGGTGGAGCTTCACGGCGAGCGGATATAAATTATATGCCTGAGAAATGGTATTGCTGTTTTTGTCGCCGAACTCACCCATATGCCAGCGAATAGCCATCGCCTCGTCGAGCTTCAGCTTCGTAAACCTTTCTATCAAAAAGACGGATTTCTCGCCGTGACCGAACGGAAAACGGTCGTCCACGGAGAAATACGGAACCTTCTCCCACCTGCCCGTTTCCTCATTCTTAACGTTGCGGGTGCTTATCTTGTAGAACTGAGCCTTGCACAAATCGTGGAGCAGGGCGCAGATAGCGAAGCTCTCGGCGCTGTCGTTTTCCTCGTCAAAGTGCTTTTCAACCATGGTCTTGTACACGCTTACGGAGTGCATAACAAGTCCATGCTCGCAGGCGCAGTGATAGCGCGTGCTCGCGGGAGCGGTAAAAAAGTCGGTCTTTTCGAGCCATTCGAGCAGCTGCGTGGAGCCCTCTCTTTTTATGTTTTCCTTATATATGCTGATAAATTCTTCTTTTGCTGTCATTTTTATCTCCCAAATCACATTAAATTTTCATCATAAATCGCTCGGGCGCCGCCGACGAATCTCGGTCTTGTCCTTGCGGAGCTTACGCTCGCCTCGCCAACCTTTTTGACGCTCAGACGCATTGGAACCGCGACTCTTTTGAGGTGCATTCCGATAAGCGTTCCGCCTATATCGAGCCCCGCGTCCGCCTTTACGCCGTCAACGACGACAGGGTCGCTGAATTTCCTGTAAGCCGCCGTCGCGCTGCTTCCGCCCGCCTTAGGCTGCGGAAGGGCGTTTACGATAAGAAGGTCGTGCTTTTCGGCATATTCGCGCTCGACCACAAGCGCCCTTTCAAGGTGCTCGCAGCATTGAGCGGCAAGAAAAATCCCCTTTTCCTTCAAAATCGGCAAAAACGCGTCGTACATAGCCTCGGCGCATTCGTACTGCGAGCCCGTTCCGATAGCGGAGCCGCAGACCTCGCTGGTCGAGCAGCCGAGGACAATCAAATCCCCCGCCTTGAGCCTTGAACGCTCAATAAGCTCCTCAAACGCCGAAGAAATCTCTCTTTGAATTTCGCTGTACATTTTATCACAGCCTTTCATTTTTGAATAACATAATAATTTTAGATTATTATAACGCTTTTGTCAATGGAAACAAAAATGTATTTCAAAAGAAAAACGCCCCGAAAAACGAGGCGTTAAAGCACTTAGTCTGTTGTATAAGGAAGAAGCGCAACCTGACGGGCTCTCTTGATTGATGTTGTGAGGGCTCTCTGGTGTCTCGCGCATGTGCCTGTTACACGGCGGGGTAAAATCTTGCCGCGCTCGCTCATATAACGGCGGAGACGGGCGATATCCTTATAATCGATGTTTTCGACCTTGTCAACGCAGAAGGCGCAGACCTTGCGGCGGCCTTTTCTGCCGCGGATCGGACGATCAGCCATGATTATCTCTCCTTTCAAAAATTTAGAAGCTTTCTATTTAATAAATTAGAATCTGATTAGAACGGTAAGTCGTCGTCAAGCGGCATTTCCTGGAAATCATCATTGGAACCGCTCTGATAACTCGTCTCAGGCTGAGACTGCGCGGGAGCCTGCTCATAGGAATTATAGGCCTGATTATAGCCCTGGTTGTAGCCTTGGTTATAATTCTGAGAGTAACCCTGATTATAGGAATTATCCCTGCGTTCGCCCGTGAAGCTTACGTTGTCGGCGACAACCTCAACCACGTAGCGGTTGGTGCCGTCCTTTGCCTGATATGTTCTTGACTGGAGCTGACCCTCAACGGCGATCAGCGAACCCTTGCCGAAGTAACGGCAAACGAACTCAGCAGTCTGTCTCCAACAAACGATGTCGATGAAGTCAGCCTTTCTTTCCTCACCGCTTTTGACATAGCTTCTGTCAACCGCGATTCGAAAGCTTGTAACGCTGATACCTGATGTTGTAGTCTTTAGCTCGGGAGCCGCTACAAGGCGACCCATTAAAATTACTCTGTTTAACATTAAAAATTCATCCTTTCACTCACCCATTGGGCGTACCAAAAAATTATTCGTCCTTCTTGATAATCATAGAGCGCATAACGCCGTCTGTGATCTTGAAGATACGGTCGAGCTCTGCGGGGAATGCAGCCTCTGACTCGAAGTTCATAAGAACATAGTAACCTTCGCTCTCCTTGTTGATAAGATAAGCGAGTCTGCGCTTACCCCATTCATCAACATTCTGCAGAGTAGCGTGCTTCTCGATTAAAGCCTTGAACTTCTCGATAAGAGCCTGAATGCCCTCTTCGCCCTGCTTTAAAGAGAAAATCATTACTGTCTCGTAATTAGCCTTTACTGCCACGTTGAACACCTCCTTCTGGACTTAATGGCGGTACTGCTTTTAATACCGCAAGGAATTTTACTTCGGACCTGTGAGGTCCATGTTATTCCAAGGCAGAATAACATATTAATTATAGCGGCGTTTTTATAAAATGTCAAGAACTTTTTTATTTAAACAAAAGGATACCAAGGAAAAAGAGGACGAACCTGCATTCATCCTCTTATAATAATTATTCAAGTCCGACCTTGTCAAAGCTCTTGTCGTCGACAAGAATGAGCGCGGACATCGGCGGAATCGTAATATCGTTGCCGTCGATACGCTTTATTTCCTCAAAGCCCGCTCTGTCCTCGTCGGCGATAACAGCCCACGAGTGCGGCAAAGTAGTGAGTGATTTGAGTGTGATCTTGGCAGCTTCGTCGGAGTTGTTGAAGCAAATCGCCATCATATCCCACTCGCCGTGAGAGATGTTGGGAACGGTATAGGCAATCGCTCTACCGTTTGTCTCAAAATATGTATTGCTGACTGTGATCGTCGAGGGCTCTCTCAGCGAGGAATATGCCTTTCTGATTTTTATAAGACCCTTGTAGTAATCAACAAGTCTCTTGTAGGTTCTTCTGCGGTTCCAGTCAATCGCGTTTGTGGAAAGAGGACTCTTGTAGCTGTTATGGTCGCCATGTTTTGTACGAGCCATCTCCTCTCCCGCGAGGAAGAACGGAATACCCTGCGAGGTCAGGACAAGCGCAGCCGAGAGCTTGTTCATAGCGAGAATCCTCTCGTCGTGCGAATCATAATCATCGCAGTTCTGAGATTTCAAGAGCTTATCCCAGAGGGTGAGGTTATCATGCGCGGAGTTGTAGGTCACGCACTGGCAGGGCTTCTTCGCCCACTTGAGGAAGGTGTTTGAGGAGCAGGCAAGTATACCCGAGATAACGTAGTAGATGTTGTGATTGTTTCCCTGAATGTAGCCGATTGAAGAGTCGTCGTTATTGCCCTTGAGGGCGTTTCTGAACGAATCATTGAACATAGCGACTCTGGAGCTGAGCTTGAAGGCGTTCTCCTTGACGCACGCGTCGTCAAAGGAAATGCCGTTTTCTCCGAGGTCGGCAGTCCAAGGCTCGCCGTACATAAGGAATCTGTGGTCAATCTCGTCGAGAGCGAGACGAATCATATTCATCGTGGTGGTGTCGATACAACCCATAAGGTCAAAACGGAAGCCGTCGATATGATACTCGTTTGCCCAGTGGAGAATTGAGTCCACTATATATTTTCTCGCCATTTTCTTTTCACTCGCGAAAACGTTGCCGCAGCCCGAGGAATTGAGAAAACGATTGTCATATTTTCTGTAGTAATAATCGGGAGCGGTTTTGTTGAAGCAAGAATCCGTGGAACTGCTCGTGTGATTATAAACAACGTCCATAATAACGCCGATTCCCGCGTTGTGGAGAGCCTGAACCATTTCCTTGAACTCGCGGATACGGCATCTGCCGTCAAACGGGTCAGTGGAATACGAGCCCTCGGGGACGTTATAGTTCGCGGGGTCATAGCCCCAGTTGTACTCACCCTTTTCGTGGTGAGCCTCGTCTACGGAATCGAAGTCGTAGACAGGATTGAGGTGAACGTGGGTAACGCCCAGCTCAACAAGGTAATCGAGACAGGTGGAAACCTTTCCCTCGCCGTTTAGGGTCGTGCCCTTCTCGGTGAAAGCGAGGTACTTGCCTCTGTGCTTCTCGCTTACCCCGGACGACGGGTCGCCCGAGAAATCTCCGACGTGAACCTCCCAGATTACGGCGTCAGTCGGATTTTTTACAAATACGTGCTTGTCAGCCTCCCAGCCCTGCGGGTCCGTGGACTCCATGTCGCACACCATACTTCTCTTGCCGTTTACGCCGACAGCGGTCGAGTAGACATCCTGAGTCTCTCTTGTCGTGCCGTTAACGGTTACGATGTAAGTGTAATACAGATTCTTCAAATCGCCGAACACTACAACAGACCATACGCCCGTCTTGTCGTCAAGCTTGAGGCCGTAGCTCTCGAGCTTCTGAGCGCCGTGCTCTTCGTCGGAACCTGTCTTGTAAAGCTGAACTCTTACATTAGACGCGTCAGGTGACCACACCCTGAACTCCGTTCTGTCGGAGCTGTAGGCGCAGCCGAGATCGTTTGTGTAATTATTCATTAAAAATCCCCCATAAAATTACAAAATTCAGGATTTAGTAGGTATATTTTCGAGCTCGCTGTTGAACTCGGATATAAGATTTGGATAATCGACATAACTTACGTCGAGGTCTACTCTGGCGTTTATACCCTTGACAACTCCGTTTGAGGAGTATTGCCACATCGAAAAGCTCTTGTTGTAGCCTTCGTAACTGTGAGTGTTGTCGCGGTAGCTCGCGACCCAAAAATCCCATCTTGAGCCGAGCGTCGATTTATCAATATAATTATTATAAAATGAGCTTGAGGTATATACCCCCGGATAAAAGCCGCCGCGCTTTATGTACTTGCAGAAGGCGTTTATCATGGCGTCGTTCTCGTCGATTCTGTCGTAGGACTCGAGCGCCTCGTACTCAATGTCAAAAAACACGGGATAGGTAAAGGTCTTTCCGGAGATGTACTCGCGGACGTCGAAGGCTTCCTCCTTCGCCTGCCGAGCTGTAGTGGCGTAGGTGTAGTAGTAGCAGCCTATGTCAAGTCCAGCGGCCCTTGCTTTTTTGTAATTCTCCTCAAATTTTATATCCTTGCCGCCCTTTGAGGTGCCGACACGGATTATTACAAAGCTGTAGCCGTCGCTTTTTACCTTTTTAAAATCAATCGTGCCCTGATACCTTGACACGTCAATTCCGTGAGCGAGGATTTTGCCCTTAGGAGTCGAGCAGGTGTCGATATCGTCGATTATTTCGTCAACCGACTTTCTCGGAGTCGAAACGCCCGCCGTCGTACAGATAAGTATAAGCACAAGCACCGCTGTCGCGAGCGCTATTATCCTTTTATACTTTGCAAAAAAGCTTTTCATACGCAAATCCTCTTGTGCTATTATACTACCTGAAATATGAATTTTCAAGAACAGAAACAAAATTGTTAAATTTTGCACAATTTACTTTTTTTATGCCGTTGAATTGTAGCTAAGTTTTATTTTTAAAGCCAAGTCCGCTGACAGTCGAGGCGGTTGTAACGATTAAAAACGCGTTTTTATCGAGACTTTTTACTATTGAATCGGCCTTAAATAGCTGATTTGGGCGAAGCGCACACATCAGAATTTTTCTTTTCTCGCCGCTGTAGCCGCCGAAGGCGTCGAGCACCGTGACCCCGCGTGAAACCTTGGTCAAAAGCTGACTGAGGATCTCCCTGTGCTCTGTTGTTATAATGAACATCAGCTTTCCGTTGTCCCGCGAGGTACCGTAGGAAACTACGTCGATGACCTTTGAGCTGACAAATATCGCGACCGCCGCGTACATCGCGTTCTCGGCGTTACCGTAGGCAAAGGCGGAAAGCGTCACGACCGCCGCGTCAAAAACAAGAATCAGCCTTCCGATTGAAATATGCGAAAGCCGCTTGTGAACAATGGACGCGATTATATCTGTACCGCCCGTCGAGCCGCCTCGGGAGAATATCAACGCCAAACCCGTTCCGCTCAGCGCTCCGCCGAAAAGGCAGGTGAGAATCATATCTCCCCTGTAAGGAATAACAAACGGCGAAATAAGGTCAATCGCGGCTGAGGCGCAGGCGGTGCCGAGTGCGGATTTAAGAAGATAGCCCCTGCCAAGAATCTTAAAGCCGATTATAAACAACGGCACGTTCATTATAAGAATGAAGGTGCCGATTGGAATTTTAAACAGGTAATTAAGCACCGTCCCGATACCCGTCAGACCGCCCGGGGCGATATTGTTCGGCGCGGTAAAGACAGAAACCGATAAAGCGTACAGAACAGAGCCTGTTATTATAATAATGGTGTTTTTAAAGCTTTTCAACCTCTGATTCACGGCTTTCGTTATTGACTATGTACGAGAAAAGCTCTCTCAGTCTTTCGAGCCTGCCACCGAGATAAAGATAGCCGAAAAGCGCCTCAAGCCCCGTCGCGCTGTGGTAGTCGGCGACGCTCGAGTTTTTGGGAGTGTTTTTTGTAAAGGCGTTTCTGCCCCTTTTATAGACAGCCTCCTCCTCGTCAGTCAGGAGGGGCATAAGGATTTTCGCCGCCCTTGCCTGGGACTCGCAGTTGACGAGCCCGACCTTTCTACGGTTAAGCTCGCCGACGGGACGGTTCGCCTGCGTCACAAGGCTTTCCCTGACAAACAGCTCATATACCGTGTCGCCGATAAAAGCGAGGGTCTGCGGGGAGTAATTTCTTAAATCGGAGCTTGTATCAAGTATTGTTTCCATAATCACTCCACAAAGTCAAACTCAACGTCGTACAGGCTTACGGTGTCGCCCTCCTCGATACCCGCTTCTCTGAGCGCGTCGAACACGCCGTTGTTCATCATAACGTTCTGGAAATAATTCATACTCTCATAGTCGTCAAAGTTGATTGAACGCATAACATTGTACAGCCACTTAGCTTCAACCGTGTAGATACCGTCGACCTTGCTAACCTTAACGCTGTGGTCGTCAAAGTCCTCGGCTCTGACTATAGGCTCGGGCTCGGGCTCGTAACGCTCGATCGGCGGGAGCTTCGAGAGCATTTCCTGAATCTTTTTGAGCAACGGGTCAACGTCATAGCGGATCGCTGCCATAATCGGGAAAAAGTCGTAGCCCATATCCTCGATGTACCTTCTGTAATCGGCGATCTGTTCCTCTGTGCACATATCGCACTTGTTGCCCGCGACAATCATCGGACGCTTCGCAAGCTCAGGGTTGAACTTTTCGAGCTCGCTGTTTATTATTTTAAAATCCTCGTACGGGTCTCTGCCGTCCGAGCCGCTTATATCGACGATATGAACGAGCATTCTGCAACGCTCAACGTGACGAAGAAACTGGTGTCCGAGACCAACTCCCTGCCACGCGCCCTCGATCAGCCCGGGAATATCAGCCATTACAAAGCTCGAGCCCTCACCCATCGAGACGACCCCAAGCACCGGGGTTATTGTCGTAAAGTGGTAGTTTGCGATTTCGGGCTTTGCCTGAGAAACAACCGATACAAGAGTTGACTTTCCGACATTCGGAAAACCGACGAGCCCTACGTCAGCGAGAAGCTTCAATTCGAGCGTTACCTCGTACTCCTCACCCGGGAGTCCCGGCTTAGCGAAGCGCGGAACCTGTCTTGTCGGAGTGGCGAAATGCGGGTTTCCCCAGCCGCCCTTGCCGCCCTTTGCTATAACAACAGGCTCCTTGGTGCTGATATCGGCTATGATCCTACCTGTGTTGGCGTCCTTGACGAGCGTTCCGAGAGGAACCTTAACAATTAAATCGGGGGCGTTTTTGCCCCTTTTTCTGTCACCCTTGCCGTTTTCACCCTTTTGGGCTACGTATTTTCTTTTATATCTGAAGTCGGCAAGGGTCGAAATATTCGTATCAGCCTGAAAGACTACGTTTCCTCCCCTGCCGCCGTCGCCGCCGTCGGGTCCTCCCGCCGCGACGTACTTTTCTCTGTGAAAGGCTACGGCTCCGTCGCCGCCGTCGCCCGCTTTTACAAAGATCTTCGCGATATCTACAAACACATTATCACGTCCTTTATGTAGTATATGCAGCGCGCGCTCTGTTATTAGCTGTAATAAGATTGAAAAAAGGGCCGACCAAACAGTCAGCCCTCAAAATTACTGCTCAACAGGATAAACGCTGGCGCGCTTTCTATCCTTGCCGACACGCTCAAAACGAAGAACGCCGTCAACCTTAGCAAAAAGTGTGTCATCCTTGCCGATGCCGACATTCTGTCCGGGATGGATGTGAGTTCCTCTCTGCTTTACGAGAATGTTGCCCGCGAGAACCTTCTGTCCGTCAGCGCGCTTAACGCCGAGACGCTTTGACTCTGAATCACGGCCGTTCTTTGTGGAACCCATACCTTTTTTATGAGCGAATAACTGAATGTTTATCTTAAGCATTACCTTACACCTCCGAAATTTCAACATTAATATACTGTGAGTACTGCTCCTTTAGCTGGAGCATATGCTGATACAAGCCTGAAATAAGCTCGTCAGCGTCGGCGGTCACCTTGAGATAACCGTCGTGCAACGCGATTTCCGCTTCTATAAGATAGCTGTCGGTAATCAGGTTAGCACACAAATAAGCCGCAGAACTGACGGCGGCACAGACAATATCACTGCCCCGCTCCGAATAATCAGCGTGTCCGCTTATTCTGTAGCCTGAAAAGGCCGAACCGTTCTTATAAAATTTCGCGTTAATCATAACATTTCTTAAGCCTCGATTGACTTAATCTGAACCTTTGTGTAAGGCTGTCTGTGACCGAGAGTTCTCTTTGAGGAGCCCTTCTTCGGCTTGTAGGTAGAAACTCTGATTTTCTTAGCTTTACCGTTCTTCAATACCTCAGCTGTAACCTTGGCGCCGTCAACATAGGGAGTGCCGACCTTGATCCCGTCGTCTCCGCCGACAGCAACTACGTCAAATGTTACAGTGTCCTTTTCCTCGGCGTTGAGCTTCTCGATGAAAACGATCTGGTCGTTCTCAACCTTGTACTGCTTTCCGCCTGTCTCAATAACTGCGTACATATTAGTACCATCCTTAATTTAGTCTCGCTATTCGTAGGCGTTACCAAAGATAACTTTAAAGCCCACAATATGCGGCTTATATACTATAACACAAAGCGTATACCTTGTCAAGTTTTTTATTTTACTCTTAAAGCTGATTTTTCAGGTATCAGTCTATGCCGTTCTGGAGCTTTGCGGCTTTCAGGGTGTTTTTCATCAGCGTCGCGATCGTCATGGGGCCAACTCCTCCGGGGACGGGGGTTATGTAGGAGCACTTGTCCTTGACGTTTTCAAAATCAACGTCTCCGCAGAGCTTTCCGTTTTCGTCGCGGTTCATTCCGACGTCAATTACTACGGCTCCCTCGCCCACCATATCGGCGGTAACGAACTTTGCTCTGCCGACCGCCGCTACAAGGATATCAGCCTTCGAGGTGATTTCCTTAAGATTCTTTGTGTGGCTGTGGCAAATCGTAACGGTACCGTTTTCGTGAAGCAAAAGCATTCCCATCGGCTTGCCGACGATGTTTGAGCGCCCGATCACGACACAGTTTTTGCCGTCAACCTCAATATCGTACGAGTGGAGCATTTCCATAATTCCCGCGGGAGTGCAGGGCAAAAAGTCATAGTCGCCTATCATTATTCTGCCGACGTTCTGCTTGTGGAAGGCGTCAACGTCCTTTATCGGGCTTATCGCCTCGATAACGGCGTTCTCGTCGAGGCACTTCGGAAGCGGGAGCTGACAGAGGATCCCGTTTATATCGCTTCTCTGATTCAGCTCCTCAACGAGAGAGAGAAGCTCCTCCTGAGTCGTTGTCGCGGGAAGAGTAAACTCCTCGGACTTAAAGCCCACGAGCTCGCACGCCTTCTTTTTGTTGTTTACATACACGCGCGAGGCAGGGTCGTCGCCGACAAGAATTACCGCGAGTCCCGGGGTGATTCCCATTTTTTTGAGCTCTCTTGTTTCTTCAGCTACTTGCTCTTTTACCGCCGCGCTGACTTTTTTTCCGTCTATAATCGTCATAAAACTTGTCCTCCTTCTTTCTGTTCACAATGAGCAGGATGATTCCCGCCGCGAATATAATCGCCGAAATAATCTGCGAAACTCTCAAATCCATTCCGAATAAGGTAAACGGCAGGTACAGGCTGTCGGTTCTCAGTCCCTCGACTATCATTCTCTCGAAGCCGTACCAGACCATATAAGCGTACAGCACCTGACCCGGGTACTTCTGGAACTTTTTCGACAGAAAATGCAAAAGCACAAAGCCGAGAAGACACCACAAGGACTCGTACAAAAAGCAGGGATGAACGGTTTTGAGCGCAGTATTTTCGCTCATCATTCCCCACGGCAGGTCGGTCACCGTTCCGAAAGCCTCCTGATTGAAGAAGTTGCCCCAGCGTCCGAGTCCCTGACCAATCAGAAAGCCGAGCACGGCAACGTCAAGCAGCGGCATAACCTTCATTTTTAAAATTCTCGCGGTGATACAGCCACCGAGAAAAGCGCCGATTATTCCGCCGTAAATCGCAAGACCGCCGTTGCTTATCATGATGATTTCCGACGGATGAGCTAAGTAATAGTCGAACTTGAACAGCACATAAAACGCGCGCGCGCCGATTATACCCGTAACAATTCCGACCAGAACGCAGTCTATGAGCTTGTTTTTATCGACCTGAAATCTCTCGGCGGAAAACCACGCGTAGCACAGAGCAAGCATAAGCCCGCAGGCGATAATTATTCCGTACCAGTGAACGCTGATACCGCCGAGCGTAAACGCGATGGGATTGAGCTTGAACTCAATTCCAAGCGCGGGAAAGGACACATTATACATATTTATCCCTCACAATCCTCTTCGCCGAAAACGACCGACAAAGTGCAGTTGTTTACGTCGAGAATTTCACCGAGACGGCTGTTAACATCGTCGAGAGTACAATCGGCTATGTCGTCGATAGCGCTGAAAAACTCGTAATTGTTGAAGTGGAAGCCGACAAGCGAGTTTGCGATATTGTCGACCGAGTTGAGTCCCGAAACAGCGTCGCCGTAGACCTCTTTCCTCGCGATTTCAAAGTCCTCGGGCTTGATGCCGTTCGCTTTTAGGTCGGTAATATAATTCTTGATCATTTCAGCCGCCTTTTTTGGAGCGCGCGACTCACCGCTGAAAATAAACGAATAATACCCGGGACCCGTGAAGCATTCGCTCGTGAAGCTCTGATTTATGAGACTTGCGTCGTCGAGCATTTTGTAAAGCTGTGACGAAGGTGAGGAAAGCACGCTGAGGATGATCGAGGTCTCCGCCATCTCCTTCTGACTGACCTCGTGAGCTCTTTCCTTGAAGCCGAGATTGAACATCGGCATCGAGACGGGGAATTTCTGCTCAACGTAGTCGCTGACGACCTCGTAGGGCTCGTCCTCAAAAAAGCTTTCAATCTCGTGCTTTTCGCAGGGCTTGAGCATTGAGTCGGCTGTTTTCAGAATATCGTCGACACTCAGATCGCCCGCGACCGCGAGAACCATATTGTTAAGATTATAAAAAGTATTGTAGCAGTCGTAAAGAAGCTCGGGGGTGATTTTAGCGATCGACTCAACGGTACCCGCTATATCGAGCTTAACCGGGTGGCTGTGATACATATTCTCAAGCATATTGAACATAACCCGCCAGTCGGGAGAATCGTCGTACATACGGATTTCCTGACCGATTATCCCCTGCTCCTTCTGAACCGTCTGCTCGGTAAAATACGGACGGGATACGAAGTCGAGAAGAATACGGAAGCTTTCGTCAAAACGGTCGGTACAGCTGAAAAGGTAGCAGGTTTTGTCAAAGCTCGTATAAGCGTTGGCGTTGGCTCCCGTTTTCGCGTACTTTACAAACGCGTCGCCGTCCTCGCACTCAAACATCTTGTGCTCCAGATAATGAGCGATTCCGTCGGGTACGCGGATGACATCGCCGCCGTCGAGCCTGAAAGCGTTGTTCACGCTTCCGTAGCGAGTGCCGAAAATCGCGTACTTTGAATTGTAGTCGGGCTTGGGATAAAGATAAATCGTAAGACCCGAAAAGTGCTCGATTTTATAATACTTGTCGCCTGTGCGGGCGGATTTTACTTCTGTGATATTATTCATCTTCCCCACCCTTTGACTTTAAAATATAGATCGTATCAAGCTGTAGCTTTTTCGCGGCGGCTATGATTTCATCCTTTGTAACGGCGTTAACTTTCTGAGCCGCCTGCTCGGGAGTATCGACCGTCGCGTCCATAAGCTGTGAGCTGTACCAATTGCAGGTGCCGCTTACGGTGTCGATTATTCCGTAGAAGCTGTTTGTCGCAGCGAGCTTCGCGGCTTCGATTTCAAAATCGGTAACGTTGCCGTTTTTCATATCCTCAACCTCAGCCAGAATCGCTTCCTTCGCGGCTTCGAGGTTTTCGGTCTCCACACCCGACTCGACAATCATTATACCCTTCAATCGGGCAAAACGGCTCGCGCAGTAGTAGCACAGGCTTTTCTTTTCTCTGACATTGTTGAAGAGCTTTGAGGACGCGGTACCGCCGAGTATAAGACACATCAGACGGGTCGCGAGGCTCTCCTTTTCGGGCTCGGCGCAGGCTGTGCGGAAGCCAATTTCAAGCTTGGACTGCGCGACGTCCATCTCGTCTACAACCTCACGCTGATTGAAAACAGTATAAACAACATCTGTTGAAAGCTCAACAGGAGTTCTTTTTATTTCTTTGAAGGAATTTTCCAATACACTCGCGATTTGCTCGCCGTCGCTGTTGCCGACGTAGGTAAAATCAAAATACGCGTTCAAAAGCAAATTCTGCCACGCCTTGTAGACGTCCTTGGTGGTAAGAGCGGAAATCTGCTCCTTTGTGCCGACTCTGCCAACGCCGTAGAGCTCGTTTTCGCACATAATCTCAATCAAACGCTGATTAGCGTAGGCGCGCTTGTCGTTGAACTCAGCGTCGATCGTGTCGAGAAGCTGACGCTTTTCCTGTTCAACGTCGAGCTCATAAAACGCGCCGTCTTTGACCTTCGGTCTGAAAAGCACCTCACACAAAAGCCTCGTGAGCTCTTCGCTTATCTGCTCCTTATCAATCGTGTATCTGTCGTCGAGACCGCCGACGGAAATGTTCAGGCATTGCATATCACCCATTTTCGAGACCGAGCCGTTGAGCTCCGCGCCGTACAGCGAGCCGAGCTTGCGGGACAGGGTCGTAAAATCGGGATACTTTTCACAGGAACGCACAAGAACATAACACAAAAGCGCGTTCACGGCGGCTGTTTCCTCGGAAAGCGGCAGAAGCATATTGACAGAAAGCTTCATTGTTTTGAAGCGGCTGTCGCGGATCGTGCCGAGAGTTACGCCGTCGCATATTTCACGCTGAATAATACTCATCCGTTTCAACTCCTATTATTCCATAATAATACAGTTTATAGTATACCACAACTAAAACTGTTTTTGAATAGCTATTTACAAATTTTTGAAATTTTGTTAATATTTTAACGAGGTGAAAGCAAAATGGATATTCCTAAGGACAGTATGATTCTTTTATCCTTTATAAACACAAAGCTCAGGGATCACTACAAAAGCCTCGAAGAGCTGTGCGAGGATCTGAATGTCGACAAAGCGGAGCTCGAGGAAAAGCTCAGAGCTGTCGACTATGTTTATAATGATGAACTGAACAGGTTTCTTTAACTAGAAAGCGCGCGCACCAAAGTGCGTGTGCTTTCTCAGCCATCGCTCGTGCGCGCGCAGCGTGCAACTGAGCGGGCAATTCAAATATTTTTTTGTTTGATAGGAATCAGTAAAGATGCTTGTTATTTTATGTTGCTGACTTGTATATTTATACAATTTTTGAGTAATTTCCTATCAAACGAAAAAAGCACTGCCGAAGCAGTGCTTTTTCTATATAAGAATTATTTTCCTCTTTCAACATAGGAGGTGTGGAGAAGCTCGTGAGCCTTGTGTGAACCGGGCTCGCCGAGGTACTCATCGTAGATAGCCTTGATTTCGGGGTTATCGTGTGACTTTCTGTACTTGAGCGCCTTGTCGTCGCTGTAGAGCGCGGCGGCTCTCTTCGCCTTGAGGTCAACGAAGTTGCGTACATGACCGGGCTGGATCGGCTGACCGCCGCCGTTTACACAGCCGCCGGGACAGCACATAACCTCGATGAACTGATAGGGGCTCTTGCCCGCACGGATCTCGTCGAGGAGCTTCGCGGCGTTCTTGAGACCCGAGGTAACGGCAACCTTGACATCCATTCCCGCTACGTTGTAGGTAGCCTCCTTGATGTCGTCTGTGCCTCTGACCTCTGTGTAATCAACATCCTCGAGATCCTCGCCTGTGAGAACATCGGCAACGGTACGGAGAGCAGCCTCCATAACACCGCCTGTAGCGCCGAAGATTGTGCCCGCGCCTGAGCCGATACCCATTAAGGAATCGAAGTCGTCGTCGGGAAGGTCAACAAACTGGATACCCGCGGTCTTGATCATCTTAGCGAGCTCACGTGTTGAGATCGAGATGTCGTTATCCTGCATACCGTCGCGACACTGATCGTCACGTGTGATCTCAAACTTCTTAGCTACACAGGGCATTACGGATACAACAACGATATCCTTGGGGTCGATACCCGCCTTCTCGGCGTAGTAGGACTTGATCATAGCGCCCTGCATCTGCTGAGGAGACTTACAGGTTGAGAGATGCGGGATGAGGTCGGGATAGTAATGCTCGCAGAACTTGACCCAACCGGGTGAGCAGGAAGTAATCATCGGGAGAGTACCGCCGTTCTTGACGCGCTGGATAAACTCTGTTCCCTCTTCCATAATTGTAAGGTCGGCGCCGAAGTTGGTGTCGAATACCTTGTCAAAGCCGAGGAGCTTGAGCGCCTTGACCATTTTGCCTGTAACGAGCGTGCCGATAGGCATACCGAAGCACTCGCCGAGTGTAGCTCTGATTGACGGAGCTGTGTGAACGACAACGTGCTTTGTCGGGTCGGCAATAGCCTCGAACACCTTAGCGGTGTCGTCGCGCTCAACAAGAGCGCCTGTGGGACATACAACCGTACACTGACCGCAGCTTACGCAGGGAACGTTGTTGAGCTTCTGGTCAAACGCGCAGGAAATCTCTGAGTCAAAGCCTCTGTTATTGGCGCCGATAACGCTTACGAACTGATTCTTACAAGCGGCTACGCAGCGGCGGCAGAGGATACATTTGTCGGGATTTCTAACGAGGTGAAGAGTTGATGTGTCGGGCTCGGAGTGAGTCATCTCACCCTCAAACTTGGACTCGTCCACGCCGTACTCGAGACAGAGCTGCTGAAGCTCGCAGTTGTCGTTTCTCGGGCAGGAGAGACACTTCTTGTCGTGGTTCGAGAGAAGAAGCTCAAGATTCATCTTTCTGTATTTGCGAATCTGAGGTGTATTTGTAAAGATTTCGGTACCCTCGCGGTCAATCGGATATACGCAGGCGGCTACAAGACCTCTCGCGCCCTTAACCTCGCAAAGACACATACGGCAAGCGCCGATTTCGTTGATTTCTTTCAGGTAGCATAATGTCGGAACCTTGATTCCGTTCTGGTTGCAGGCTTCAAGAATAGTAGTATTTTTTTCAACGGTATAGTCTTTACCATTGATTTTAATGTTTAACATTTCCACAGTAAATATCTCCTTTCTTTAGCCTTTTGAAATTGCGCCGAACTTACATGTATCCATACAAGCGCCGCACTTGACGCACTTGGAGGAATCGATCTCATAAGCAGGCTTCTTCTTACCGGGAGCGGTGTAATCAGTGACGTTGATAGTGCTGACAGGGCACTTTCTCGCGCACATTCCGCAGCCGATACATTTATTCTTGTCAATCTTGAACTCGAGCAGGTTCTTACATACGCCTGCCGGGCACTTCTTGTCAACTACGTGAGCGATGTACTCGTCTTTGAAGTAGCGTAGAGTTGAGAGCACAGGGTTCGGAGCTGTCTGTCCGAGACCGCAAAGGGAGTTAGCCTTGATGTAGTAGCAGAGCTCCTCCATCTCATCGAGCATCTCGAGGGTACCCTTGCCTTCTGTAATCTTCTCGAGCATCTCGAGGAGTCTCTTTGTACCGATACGGCACGGTGTACACTTACCGCA
>JAFNSO010000068.1 GCA_017384945.1 Ruminococcus sp.
ACAACAAAGAAATGCCGAGGCTCGAAGCCCTCGATTAACGACCGACGAGGACAAAGCTGTGAAGAACACGAAGTGTTCGTAACAGCTTAGACGAGTGGGAGTTAAGAGAGGAGAAGCGGAGAGCAACGAGGCAAGACAACAGAAACACAAAACAAAACATTTTCAAAAGGGGTAATTAAAATGAAAAAGACAATCACAAAATCAATCATCGCAACAATCATCGCTGTAGTAATCGCGGCTTCATCGCTCAGCCTTTTCTCGGCAAGCGCGCTTGATTTCAACTATGTAACAGATACCGAAACAGTCGGCGCCGCTCAGCAGGCTCAGACAGCGGCAAAGACAACACAGAGCGCGGCGGTCGAAAAGACAAAGGACCTTAACACAGCGGCTAAGGCATACTACTTCAAGGCTGTCGGCAAGACAAAGGAAGGCTACGACTGGACATACAAGACCACAAACGACATTGTCAAGGTCAAGTGCTCCTACGACTTCAAGGCTCACAAGTACACCTTCAAGCTCACAGGCACCGCGAAGGGCACAGCAAAAATCACACTTATGTACAAGTCAAACGACAAAACATGGGTCAAGGTTCCGATGACCGTCAAGGTAGACGCTCAGAAGAACATCACAAGAACAGCGTAATCCAAATTCCATACACAAATAAGAAAGCCGGGCGGTTCACTGAACCGCTCGGTTTTCTTTTTGTTTGATATGAAATTACTCAAAAATTGTATAATTATTCAAGTCAGCGGCATAAAACAACCGACAAAAAATTAATATTGCCCGCTCAGTTGCGCGCTTTTTTAATCCCTCTTAAAAATGTCTCTGGAATAAACCTTATCCTTTACGTCATCTAATGAAACATCATATCTGTTCGCTACAATGACGTCGCTGGTTCTTTTGAACTCTTCAATATCATTTACTACCTTACTGCCGAAGAAAGTGGAGCCGTCTTTTAGCGTCGGTTCATAAACAATTACTGTCGCGCCTTTTGCTTTGACTCTTTTCATTATTCCTTGGATTGAGCTTTGCCTGAAATTATCCGAATTGCTCTTCATCGTTAATCTGTACACTCCGATGATAATGGATTTTTCACTTTCGGGAGAGTAGATATTATTTGATTCATAATTGTAATAGCCTGCCTTGTCAAGTACTCGGTCGGCGATAAAATCCTTTCGGGTTTTATTGGATTCAACAATGGCTGACATCATATTCTGCGGAACACTGTCATAATTCGCGAGAAGCTGTTTTGTATCCTTTGGCAGACAATATCCTCCGTAACCGAAAGACGGGTTGTTGTAATGAGAACCGATACGCGGGTCAAGACAAACGCCCTTTATTATTTGCTCTGTGTTCAGACCCTTCATCTCGGCGTATGTGTCCAGCTCGTTAAAGTAAGCGACCCTCAGCGCCAGATATGTATTTGAAAACAGCTTTACCGCTTCGGCTTCGGTTGAGCCCATAAACAAAACATCAATATCTTCTTTTTGCGCTCCTTCAACCAGCAGACTTGAAAACTCCTTTGCGGATTCGTACAGCTCTTTGTTTTCGGTATCAAAGCCGACGATTATTCTGCTTGGAAACAGATTGTCATACAATGCCTTAGACTCGCGTAAAAACTCAGGGCTGAATAAGATTTTTTCATACCTTAGCTTTTCGCGGAGATTTTTTGTGTAGCCTACGGGTATTGTGCTTTTTATAACTATAGTGGCGTTGCTGTTGTATTTAAGTACGGTATTAATTGCCGATTCAACTGCCGAGGTGTCAAAAAAGATCTTTTGGCTGTCATAGTTCGTAGGAGTAGAAATGATAACGTAATCCGCGTTTGAATATGCCGATTCGGCGTCTAAGGTCGCGGTCAAGCGCAGTTCTTTCTCCTTGAAGAACCTTTCGATATAGTCATCCTGAATGGGAGAAATCCGTTTGTTTATTAACTCAACCTTTTCCTGCAAAATATCAACAGCCGTTACTTCGTTTGACTGCGATAAAAGTGTTGCAAGTGATAAGCCTACATAGCCTGTTCCGGCGACTGCGATTCGTTTCATAATAATAACCTCACTTTCTTGTTTGAATTAAAGCTTGTTTTTACCTCGGTGTTGCTCTTATTAATAATATAGAATAAAAAGCCGACGGTGTCAATCCTTGTCTTGACATCTTTATTGCCAAACACTATAATAAAGGTGTTATTCACGGCATTTAATGCTTAAAAACAATCGAAAAGTAAGGGGTTGTGTTTTGTGAATAAGACAATCTTGGTTACAGGCGCCGCGGGATTCATCGGAGCAAATCTGGTTGATAAATTACTGGAGGATTCCAAGGATATAAGTGTTATCGGAATAGATAATCTGAATGATTATTATGATGTGGAATTAAAAAAGCATAGGCTAAGCAGGCTTGACAAATATTCTGATTTTTCTTTTATTCACGGCGATATTTCCGATAAAGCTCTCGTTGAAGCTGTATTTGCCGAAAACAATATAGATATAGTGGTTAATCTTGCGGCTCAGGCAGGCGTAAGGTATTCTATTATTAATCCCGACGCGTATATACAAAGCAACATAATCGGGTTCTATAATATTCTTGAAGCCTGCCGTCATTCTTATGACGCGGGCGCGGAGGGCGTAAAGCATTTGGTTTACGCGTCGAGCTCGTCGGTTTACGGAACAAACAAAAAAATCCCGTATTCCGTTGAAGATAAGGTCGACAATCCTGTTTCGTTGTACGCGGCTTCAAAAAAATCAAACGAGCTTATGGCTCACGCCTATTCAAAGCTCTATGATATTCCGTCTACGGGGTTAAGGTTTTTTACCGTATACGGTCCCGCGGGACGACCTGATATGGCGTATTTTAAGTTTACAAATAAACTGATCAAAGGCGAACGGATTAAAATATTTAATTACGGTAATTGTGAACGTGATTTTACGTATATAGACGATATTGTAGAAGGAATAATTAACGTAATAAATAAACCGCCGCTGAGAGCAACGGGAGATGACGGACTTCCTGTTCCTCCTTACAAGGTATATAATATCGGAAACAGCAAACCCGAAAACCTGCTCGAATTTGTTACGATTCTTCAGGAGGAGCTTGTGGCGGCAGGGGTTTTGCCCGATAACTTTGATTTTGAAAACCATAAGGAGCTTGTACCAATGCAGCCCGGCGACGTCCCTGTGACATTTGCCGATGTGACAAATTTGGAACGAGACTTTGGTTTTAAGCCGTCAACTTCTTTGAGAGAAGGCTTACGAAGGTTTGCGAATTGGTACAAGGAATACTATAACCTGTAGAGGTATGCTTTGTGTTTGAATAAAGCGTTTGTTTAAAGCGCGCCTACCGAATCAATCGGCAGAATAACACCGTGTATTATGGTGTTATTCTGCTTTTTTTCTTTAAAAAAACTGTGAAAAACCACGGAAAAGTAAAAATATTAACGAAATATTTACAATAGCGTCAACAAAATTGACAAGTGTGAACGGGAGGAGTATAATCTAATATGGAATAATTGCGTCTATGACGCAGTCTCAGTCACGTGCAGGACTGTATCCGATTTATTCGGAACCAAAAATATGCGGGAGTTGCACGCTTCCGCGGAAAGGAAAAGTGAATGTATAAGAAACTAAAACACACGGCAAAAAGTAAAGGCTTTTTTGTCAGGTTTGGTTCTCTTGCCTTGGCGGCTATGATGGTATGCGCTGTGTTCGCGGGCTTGTCAACTCCCGAGCAGAGCGTTAAGGCGGCAAACGTCACCAAAACCCGAACGGGCGCGGCGGCGGACTACAACGCCCAAACAATCGGCAACACTCGTCCTGACATCTACTGGACGGACGCTACCTACTTCGACTACCTGACTGACCACGAGATGACCTACGGCTGGCTCAACGCCGAGCAGTCGGGTACGGGCTTTAACGGCTCCTCCGACGACTGGTATCCGTTCAGCTCGCTCAACTCGGTAATCAGCTCGATCGCGTCGGGTGATTCAAGCTGGGAGAAGCCTCTTTATTTCGGTAACTACTGTAATTCACCGGGCTCCTACGACACCAGCACCCACAACGGCGCGGATTATGTTTCGGGTATGACAAAGAGCAACGCTTTCTGGAGCTATATCACCCCGAAGGTGCTGAGTTTTGATTACGCCGCGAACAACTCCAACGGACTGACCCGATATCACCAGAGCTATCAGGGTTTGATGAAGAGCTCGCTTTCAAATAAGCAGCTTATGGCGACAAACTCAACTCCCGCTCCTTACTTCAACGCTTCCGCCTTGGGCAGCGCCGTAAGGACGGTAAGCAGCTGTTTCCCTTTCAGAACCACCAAGAGTGCGGGCGGCAAGACCACCTACTATGATTTCGACTCGAGCGAAGCGCAGGACAACGTATACTTTACGTGGGAGTCCACGGGAAATTCGGGTACGAATGATTTGGTCAAGCCAACCAAGGTCAACTACGGCGACGGTATAGACAACGGTGTTGAGGATGGTCTGAAGTACTTTATGGACCCTGATTCCGAATATAAAGAAAAAGGTCATCCGTACAAGAATGAAAAGTACTACGGTATCTTCCCGTTCAACAACCGAAAGAACAACGGCGACTCGAGAACCACAACCACAAACACCCGTTATCTTTACGCGAGCAAGGGCGAGTCGAACTGGAGCAATCTGCACTGTCGATTCTACAACAGCTCGGGACAGGATATCGGGAACTATCAGATGCAGCCTTATCTCGAGGGCGGCGATAACCGCAGAGTCAAGATCCCCGACTCTGCCGCGAGCTTCAGAATCAACAATAACTCCGATTCCGACGGTTACAGAACCGAGAAAAGCTCGGATATCGGCTACGGCGCGTATTACGTCAGCGGCGGAACAAAGTATGTGTATCTCTCAAAGAGCAACACAGGCTGGTCAGACTCTGACACAAGGTGTTACTTCTATAACAGCGGCGGACAGGTAGGCACGAGCTGGCCGGGTTATTCGATGGAGAAATCGGGCGAAAACCTTCGTGTAGCTGTTCCCGTCGGAGCGACCAAGTGTAAGTTCAGCAACAACGGCGCAAGCGAGACGGCGGAGATTGATCTGACCTCAACCAACTGCGCTTACTGGCTTACTGCTTCGGGCGGAGTCAATCAGTGGACGAGCGCTCCCTCAGACGCGGGTATTTCGACCGCTATGACCGCAAAAAAGTGGGCGTCCAAGCCCTCCGACGCGGGTAAAGCCGACCCGGGCAACGAGGCTCTCGACTACGGCTTCGGTATCCGAATGGATATGAAGTTCAGAGTTCCCGTAAACGGTCTCGACGACGACGGCAAGGAGGTCAAGTTCACCTACTCGGGAGACGACGACCTCTGGGTTTACATCACCGACAAAAACGGCAACTCACAGCTCGTTTTAGACCTCGGAGGTAACCACAAGAAGGCGACAGGTAATATCAGCTTCCGTCCGACGGCTGTTGTTGACGGCACCAAGGTCAAGTGTAAGGCGACCGCGGACGATGTTTACGGCGCTTCCCCGAACAAAAAGGAAACCGAATTTGATTTCGATTACTCGCAGACCTACACAATGTCCATTTTCTATATGGAGAGAGGTATGTTTGAGAGTAACTGTAAGATGTCGTTCTCAATGACGCTCCCCGAAAACGACGTCGTTGTCGACAAAACCGTCAACACCGACGGCGTTAACAGCGGAATAAAGGACACAGACCGCTTCAAGAATATCGTTAAGTCGGAGAGCTTTGACTTCACGGCTTACGAAAACGACGCCGCGATGGCGGACACCGCTTACACCTTCTCCGATCCCGTAAGCGGCTCGAGCGACAAAACCACGGACAGCTCAACGGGCGTCTTTACGCTGAAGGACAAGCAGTCCGCGGACTTCAATAAGCGCTTTATCAACGGCACTCAGGTCTACGTCAACGAGGATTACGGCTCAGCCAACAAGCTCAGGTACGACACCTCGTGGCTTGTAAAGGACGTTGTGAACAGCAACGCTGTTCTCGGCTCGTCGGCTGCTCTGACAGACGCCGAAAAGCCCGTTTACGCTAAGAAAACAAAGAGCTACACGCTGGTGAGCACAGCCCCCGGAGACGACGTTAACGATTACGCGAAGCTTCAATACAGCTTCAATAACAAAATCAAAACAGCGCCGCTCAGGATCACAAAGACTGTCAAGGACTACAAGGGCAACGAGATTACATCCGCGTCCGGGTTGTACAACGACACGTTCAGCGCTCTGGTCGAAATCGACCTCGGCGACGGCAGCGGCTATAAGAAGTATGACCTCGCGTACACCGATTCAGACGGAAACTCGGGCACAGGCTCAACCGTAACGCTGAAACACGGCAGAACCGTCACAATAAACGGTATTCCCGTAAACGCTAGGTACAGGGTGACCGAAACTGTTCCCGATACGTATGAAAATACGACTCCGATCACGAGCGATACGATGCACGAGGGCGGAGCGAGCGTCGGCTTTATAAACACCGAGAAAACACCTAACAAAGCCTCGGCTGTAATTCAGGCGAAAAAATCGCTCAAGGACGACAAGGGAGACGACGTAAGCTTTACGGACGGCTCGTTTACGTTCGAGCTCTACTCGGGCACATCTCTGCTCCAGTCTAAAACCGTCAGCGGCACGACCAAGGAGGTTTCCTTCGACGCTATTGAATACACGGACGTCGGAAATCACACCTACACCGTAAAGGAAAAGCAGGAGACGGGCGACGGAATGGTGACCTACGACAGTACGCCGTACACCGTTAACGTATCGGTTACAAAGAGCGGCACAAATCTGAGCGCCGCGGTTGCCTACGTCGGCACGACCTCAGCGGCTACGCCTCCGACCTTCAACAACGTCGTCAAGACGGGCTCTGTCCTTGTTGACAAGAGCAACCAGGCGGGCGGCAAAATGAAGGGCGTTACCTTCAAGGTCTATAAGGTCACAAAGGCTGTGGCTGACGCGAACTCTCCGTACGATACAGTTGTGTCGGGCGGTACAGAGGCAGGAAGTCAGAACACGGGTGACGACGGTAAGCTGACCATAAGCGGACTCCCGATTTATCAGAATAACACCTATAACTCGGCGTCCCCCGCTTATCAGTACTACGCGCTGCTCGAGTCGGCGACTAACGACGCGAATTACCGCCTGAACAGGGTTGTAAAGTACTTCTGCTTCGACAGTCCGACCGACCTCACAAAGGAGTTCAGCTACGTCAACGGTCACCTCAGAAGCCCCCTTACCGCGGGCGAGGGTATGGCCGCTGCGGTCAAGACAGGACTGCTCTTTATCGCGCTTTCGGGCGTAAGCGCTTTGGCATATATGCTTGTCAAACGTCCAAGAAAAAAGAAACTCGCTCATTTAAGAGCTTAATAATTAAAAAAGGAGTAAATTATAATGAAAACAACTAAAAAGATTGCGGCAATCGCGCTTGTCGTGCTTTTCGTTCTTTCGATGCTTCCGTTCGCTGTCAGCGCAGCAACGCATAAGCTCACCGTTAAGGTCGGCTACGCGGGCTACACCGTAACGGTTTATCAGGTAGCGACGGTCAACGATACAACCGGCGCATACGAAATCACAGACAACTCAGCTCCCGACGCGGTCAAGGCTCAGGTAAACGCCGCCGTTGATAGCACCGCGGCTCTCTTCACAGAGCTCGAGAAGCAGACAGCCCTCGGCTATCCCGTAAGCGGTACCCTGACAACAACCGACTCCGTTCAGGAGAAAGATTTTGAAAATCTTGTTCCCGGTATCTACTATGTAAAGTTTACAACTCTCAATTCCAAAAACGAAACAAACCAAAACGTTATCGCCGTTATTTCCGACAAGGACGAAACCTTCGACCTCAAGACAGACAGCAAGGTAACAGAGGGTGAGCCTTACGTTCATAAGAAGATCCTCGAGGGCACCACAGAGGTAGATAAGACTACAACAGGTAACCTTGCGGGCGACCTCGTAACCTTCAAGCTTTGGGCAAAGAGAACAGGCTCCGCGTCCAACAAGCTCTCAGAGTATGAGATCCGCGACGTTATGGACGCGGGACTTTCCGCTGCCGACGTCAATATCGTCAGCGTAAAGTACGACAACGGCACAGATATTGCCGACTACGAAGAGAAGCCTGCTTTCACGGACAAAAACGCGGAAGGCAACGACGTAAACTACGACTTCGCGGTTTCAATTAATTCCTCAGTTCTTAACGATGATGCTTTCTACACCCACAACTTTATCGTTGTAACATATACAACAAAGCTTTCGGCTACAGCTGTCAACAAGACCGTTTACAAGAACCACGACGACCTCTATTTCAAGAATAAGTCCGATCAGGTTTCAAAAGTAAAGGGTGACGACGTTCAGGTTGTGACCTACAAGCCTACTCTCAAGAAGTACAGCTCAGACCGTACAACTCTGCTTCAGGGCGCTAAGTTTGAGCTTTACAAGAGCGACAAGAGCACCATCATCGGCTACGGTGAGTCCGACGCGAACGGCGAGGTTGCCTTCACAAAGACAAAGAACTGCACAGACCCCGTTTACCTCAAGGAGGGTACATACTACGCTAAGGAGTACGAGGCTCCCGAGAAATATAACCTCAACAGCTCATGGATCGCTCTCCAAAAGGACAGCACAGAGTACATCTATTACGGCTCGGCTTACAACACACCGACAAAGGTTCCCAAAACAGGTGAAGCGGGCACACTCGCAATCACACTCACAGGTCTCGGCCTCATCCTCGCATCGGGCGCTATGTTCGTTGTATTAATGAGAAAGAGAAGCACTAAATAATCTGTAATCTATGATTAAGGCGGTCGGCTCTGCCGACCGCCCTTGTGATTTGAAAAACAGGAGTTTTTTAAGTTCCTGTTTTTGAAACCATAAAAAGGATGTTTATATGAAAAGTAAGCTGCCCGTTATTCTTATACTGCTCGTTTTTCTGCTCGGGGTCGGGCTTTTGTCCTACCCGCTTGTCAGCTCTGTAATCAACAATATCGACGCGCGCAACTCGGCGAGGGATTACATCGTCGAGAGCAAGTCTATGTCAAATAAACAGACGGACAAGCTCTTTAAAACGG
This sequence comes from Ruminococcus sp., assembly GCA_017384945.1. Taxonomy (GTDB): domain Bacteria; phylum Bacillota; class Clostridia; order Oscillospirales; family Acutalibacteraceae; genus Ruminococcoides. The sequence goes on from JAFNSO010000068.1 coordinate 9,052, forward strand.
CGGAAAAATACAATTTCAGCCTGACCGATAACGTTATACTAACCGACCCCTTCGATGAAAAGGCGTACGCCAAAATCGGCAGAAACTATCAGAAGGTCTTTAATCAGCGCGAGGACGGTCTGATTTGCTACGTCGATATCCCGAAAATCGACGTCTACCTCCCCGTCTACCACGGCACCGACAAAAAAACTCTCGCAAAGGGCGCGGGTCATCTCGAAAATACCTCCTTCCCCATAGGAGGCAAAAGCACCCACAGCGTTATTTCCGCTCACTCCGCGTACCCCGGGCAGACCTTCTTCGATTATCTGCCCGATTTAAAGAAGGGCGACGCGTTCTTTATCCACGTTCTCGACCGAGACCTAAAGTACGAGGTCGACCAAATCAAGGTCGTGCTCCCGTCGGAGGTCAGGGATTTGTACATCCAAAGCGGCAAGGATTACGTCACTCTGCTCACCTGCACGCCCTACACAATCAATACGCACAGGCTGCTCGTGCGCGGCAAGAGGGTCGAGTACGACGACAAAAGCGACGAGTCCGTGGTTTCCTCGGTGAGACCTCCCGATATACTTGAGGACGGAATATTCATCTTCGGCTACAAGCTGACAGTCCCCGTTATGGCTGCGGCTGTGGGCGGAGTGCTTTTCGTCATAATCGTCACTGTGATCGTGCTCGTCAGACGCGGAAGAAAGCGGGGAAAACAAAAATGAACAAGCATTTAAAAAGAGCTCTCTTTACGATCGCCTCGCTTATGCTCGCCGCGGGTCTTGTGCTTGTGCTATATCAGCCTGTTTCGGTCGAAATCGGAAAGCAGGAGGCGAACAGCATTATCGAGGAGTTCGACCGCACCTTTGACAGCGTGAACAAAGAAAATAAGAATAAGAAAAAGAAAACGGAAAAAACCGAGTCGGGTTCGTATTCCTCAGCCTCAAACGCTTCTCAGCCCAAAATGAAGGTGGACGTCAAGGCGCTCAGAAGGGCGTCGGAAAAATACAATAAAAGCCTGATAAACAATCAGGGAACAGTAGACACCAGCGACTACACAAAGGCTGCGCTGAAGCTCTCCGACTACGGCGTCACAAACGGCGTTTACGGCTACATCTCCGCGCCCACAATCGGAATGGCTCTGCCTGTTTACCTCGGCGCGAACAACAGCCTTATGAGCATAGGCGCGGCTCATATGAGCGGTACCTCGCTGCCCGTCGATATGAAGGACACAAACTGCTGTATCGCGGGTCACACGGGCTACAGGGGCAGGGTGTTCTTTGACAATCTCAGGAGAATGAGCATCGGCGACAAGGTCACCGTCAAAAACTACTGGCAAAGTATAACCTACACCGTTAAGGATACAAAAGTCATATCCGATAAGCAATCAAAGGATTTTTACATTAAGGAGGGCAAGACCCTTCTCACCCTCATGACCTGCGTTTCCGACGGCAAGGGAGGTTTTGACAGATTTATTGTGATATGCGAGAAATAATAAACGGCGGTTTTCGTCATTTTGACGAAGCTTTTTTGAGCGCAATTTGACAAAAACGGATTTGTGTATTAGAATATACGGTGTTGTAAGAGTACAAAGAAAGGAAGTACACGTTAAAGCCAAAGGAAAAAGACGGGCTTGCGTGGAAAGAATGATGATATGAAAATTATAGTAACAGGCGGCGCCGGATTTATCGGCGGAAACTTTGTTTATTACGAGTTAAAGAATCATCCTGAGGATGAGATTATCTGTCTCGATAAGCTTACCTACGCGGGTAACCTTGAAACCCTCGAGGAAGCGATGAAGAATCCCAAGTTCAAGTTCGTCAAAGCCGACATAGCCGACAGAGACGCTGTGTACAAGCTTTTCAGAGAGGAAAAGCCCGACATCGTCGTAAACTTCGCGGCGGAGAGCCACGTTGACCGCTCGATTGAGAACCCCGAGATTTTCCTCAAGACAAATATCCTCGGCACTCAGGTGCTTATGGACGCGTGCCGTGAGTTCGGTATTACCCGATATCATCAGGTAAGCACCGACGAGGTTTACGGTGATTTGCCGCTCGACAGACCCGACCTCTTCTTTACCGAGACTACGCCGATCCACACCTCAAGCCCCTACTCGGCGTCCAAGGCAAGCGCTGATTTGCTCGTGCTCGCTTATCACAGAACCTTTAAGCTCCCCGTGAGCATTACACGCTGCTCCAATAACTACGGTCCCTACCACTTCCCCGAGAAGCTTATTCCGCTTATCATCAGCCGCGCTCTCGCCGACGAGCCCCTTCCCGTTTACGGAAAGGGTGAAAACGTCCGTGACTGGCTCTATGTTGAGGATCACTGCGCCGCGATCGACCTTGTAATGCGCAAGGGCAGAGTCGGAGAGGTCTATAACATCGGCGGTCACAACGAGAAGAGCAATCTCGAGGTTGTAAAAACGATTTTAAAGCAGCTTGATAAGCCCGAGAGCCTTATCACCTACGTAACCGACCGCCCGGGTCACGATATGCGCTACGCTATCGACCCTACAAAGATTCACGACGAGCTCGGCTGGCTCCCGCAGACCAAGTTCGAGGACGGTATCCGTCAGACAATCGACTGGTACCTGAATCACAAGGAGTGGTGGCAGAACATCCTCTCGGGAGACTATCAGAACTATTTTGATAAAATGTACGGCGAAAGACTGGATTAATATTAATTGATAATTGAGAATTGATAATGAAAGTCGGGTAGACAGCGGCTTCTGTGAGAAGCGGTTGTCTCCCGACCTTCATTATTTTTTTAATTTTAATTAATCAAAGCCCCAAGGATTTTTCTTCGACGCTTTCAAGCAAAATCCCGTTGATTTTTGAGTTGATTACACGGTGGATGTCCTTGCCGATTTCGCTTATGTCGGCTTTTCCCGTTGTGTTGGACAAAAGCGTCGCGCACTCGAGATTTTCGGGATTGACGAAAACGTATGAGGAGTGCAGGTAGGTTCTTCCTTCGACGTGAAGGTTTCTGCCCTCGACCGACATTCCGTAGCCGAAGTTTGTGCTTGAACGCTTTGCCTCTCGGATAATGTCGGTTTTTGTGAGCGTTTTGTTTACAAGCGCCGAGAAGAATTTTGCCACGTCCTTCGGCGATGAGGTGATTCCGAAGCTTGAGAAGAGATATCCGTAGGAGTTGAGCGTCGGCTGCTCCTCGGTGTAACGCCATTTGCCCATATCGTTGTTGTAGCCCGTCATCGGACGCTTGCCCGATGCGAAGCTTGTGTTTTTGAGTCCGAGCTTTTTGATGATTTTTTCCTTAATATAGTCGCGGTAGTCCTTGCCTGTCGCCTTCTCGATGATTTTTCCGAGAAGATAGTAGTTTGAGTCGCCGACGTTGCTCGAGTTGTTCGGCCCCATATTAAGGATTAGTCGTGTGATGTCCTGCTTGAGCCGCGAGTTCGCGAGCTTTTCGTTTTTATTGACAAGCTTGTTGTAGGTTTGCAGCTGGTCGGTCGTCGTTACAAAGTTGTCAACGTACCTGCCGAAATCCCTTTTTTTGAGAAGCAGATCCTCAACAGTGATGCTTTTCATTTCTTTGTTGTTCTTGAGGGTAGGGAAGAACTTCGGAAGTACGTCGTTCTTTTGGATCACGCCCTCGTCGCACATTATCGCGATAGCGGCTCCCGTGAACACCTTTGTTACCGAGCTTATCTGGTATTGAGTGCCGCTGTCGTTTAGCTTGTTCTTTTTCTCGGAGGTGTAGCCGTAGCTTTTCTCAAACACGGTGTTTGTGTTCAGGGTGATTACAGCTCCGCCCGAGAACTTGTGGTCTGTAAGCTCCTTGTCGGTCTTTGAGCTTACCTCGGATATCTGTGAGGCGGAAAGCTTGACCTTGCTTATGTCTACCGCCTGTTTTTCCTCGCTGCCCGAGCAGCCCGACAGCGCCAGTATCGACACCGCGAGCGCCGCGCAGAGTATTCTTTTAAGCTTCATTTTCGAGCACCTTCACAATCTCGCTGATATACATTTTGTGGTAATCATTGTCGTAGTTTTTGAGTACAGTCTCGCCGTCGATCACGCTCTCCTCGTTGAGGAACTGAGCGTACATCTTTTTACATACGAGCACCAGTCTCGCTTCCTTGAAGTACGGAGCCTTTTCGTCATAGACGGGTGTGAGCCCCGTTTCCTTTACCTTGTCGGTGTCTCTTCCGCTTTTTGTGCCGCAAAGCCTGAGCGCCTCTCTCTGACTCTCGTCAAAGAAGCAGATTGTAAAATACTCCTCGTTCTCAAGCAGAGGGAAGGAGAATCTCTGCGGACGGATAAAGGTGAACGCAGCGGGCTTTCTCCACATAATTCCGACGCCGCCCCACGCGACGGTCATCATATTGCAGCCGTCGTTGTTTTTAACGGCTACGAGTCCCCAGTCCTCGCCGATTAGCTTGAACGGGTTGTCGGTAATATCCTTAACGGGGATTTCCCTGAAAGCTGACATAATATCATATCCTTTCAATCAATATGAAGTTATTTTAACACAAAATGAAGCAATATTCAATACAATGTATAAACATACGTATACAATGAATAAAAATACACGGTTCAGCGGTGTAATTCGCGGTTTGAACCCCGTCTGCCCGCATAACGACGCTGTTTTG
>JAFNSO010000069.1 GCA_017384945.1 Ruminococcus sp.
ACAACAAAGAAATGCCGAGGCTCGAAGCCCTCGATTAACGACCGACGAGGACAAAGCTGTGAAGAACACGAAGTGTTCGTAACAGCTTAGACGAGTGGGAGTTAAGAGAGGAGAAGCGGAGAGCAACGAGGCAAGACAACAAAGAAATGCCGATTTCAAATAAAGGAGATAATCAAAATGAAAACAAATAATATCACAGTAACAATCGTATCCGTAATCGCCGCAATAATCATCGCCGCTTCATCAGCCTTCTTCGTTTCGTCCGTAAAGGCGAACGCCGCCGAGCGCAAGCCCGTCAAATGCTCTAAGCAGTACGAGCTCCCCGCGTCGACAACAGGGCTCAACTCCTTCGCTAAGTCATACGTTTTTAAGGCTTCCTCAAAGGCAGTGAAAAACGCCGGGTGGAAAATAAAGGGCTCTGTCAACAACATAAAGGTAAAAGGCAGCTACAACGCTAAGGCTCGCAAATACACCTTCAAAGCGGTCGGCAAGTCATACGGTCTCAACTATATGACAATCAAGTATAAGGTCTCCGACAAAAAGTGGGCAACCGCGAAAATGACTCTCTTCGTCGACAGTCAGAACTACATAATGAGAACAGCGTAAAACAAAGCGCCTCCCAGTCGGGAGGCGTATGTTATTTTCCGATTTGCTTTGATATGTATTCTTCCGTGTGACGGTTAAGCCCGTTGATTGTCTCAACAACAAAATCCCTCGGTTGGCTGAAATCGCCGCGAACCCATTTCTCAAAAACCGAGATACAGCCGTTAGCCTGATACCCGCAGTAAAAGTCGAGCCTTCGGTCGCCGAGGTCGGTGCCGCATTTCTCCGATTGGATAAGCCGAAAAAGCCCCTCGACCATTTTAACGAATTTGTCCCTGAGCTCGCCAGTGTTGTGAGGGCTGAACAGCATTTTGAATAGCTTTTTGTTTTCCGATATGTAATCAACCATCCCCGACGCGAAATCGACCGCTCGGTTCTCTCTGTAGCCGAGCACAACCATTCCGAGCTCGGACAAAGCCTCCTTTTCGGTTTTTTCGTACAAATCGTAGATGTCGTAGTAATGCTTGTAAAAGGTGACGCGGTTGACGTCCGCTTTGTCGGCAATTTCCTGAACGGTAATGCTCCGAAGCTCCTTTTCGGCCAATAATTCGCACAGTCCGTCCGTAATAGCCTTTCTTGTTTTGAGCGTACGCTTGTCGGGCTTTTTTTCCTGCATTAATTTCACCTTCCGCCGTGTAGTCTATTGTTATTATAGTTTAACAGTCCCAAATTGTCAAACCAAACGTTTACGTCAAAAAGAGCCGCCGCAAAAGCGGCAGCCCTTTTCCTTGGCTGAAAACTTACTTTAAGCCCTTTTCGTAAGACTCAATCATCTTTTTAGACATTTGTCCCGTACGACCTACAGGTTTTATAAGGCTTTTGCTGATTTTTTCGCCCGCGTTGAGCTCGATTTCGAGCCGCATTCCGTTTTCTTCGGGGTAGACAAGGATTCGTTTTATGAATCTGTCTACGAAGCTGCGGTCAATTTCATCGTCGTTAAGGCTCTCAGCAGCAAGGTTAAGAATCGAACGGATTTCAGCGAGTTCCTTATTGATGTCTTTTCTGCCCGTGAGCTGATTTGATATCTCGTCAATTTCGTTTTGAAACCTGCTGATTTCGTTGTCACATTCCGCCGACATCCGCACAAACTCATTGTCGGGGTATTTACCTTCGATGTTGAGTTGGAGGAGTTTCTGCTTTTTCTTCTGCTCATTTGCTATGCTTTTATTGAGCGTTTCAATTCTGTTCGCACCCTCGTTGGTGCTTAATATTTCCTCGGACAACTTCAGGATCAATTCCGACAACTCTTTTATATTACGTTGACTTGATTTGAATACATCCTCGAGTATCGGAATAATCTCGTGTTCGTAAATCGTCAGGGAAGGGCAGCTGTCCTTTCCGTTTTTGATTTTGCCTGAACATCTCCATGCCGAATTTGCCGTCCCTTTTTTGCTTACAGTATCTTTTCTGTAGTACGGCTTGCCGCAGTGAGTGCATATGAGCTTACCCGTAAGCAGATTGTTGTGGTTGGTCTTGTTCTGCTTCTGGATAACATCCAGACTGCGAAGCTTCAAGACTTCGTTAGCGCGCTGCCAGAGTTCCTCAGATACGATAGCCGGTACAACTTCTCCGCTTTCATCCTTATAAATCACCCATTCGTCCTCGGGCAGAAACTTCTGCTTTTTGGTGAACATATCGACCACCTTGACCTTGTTGCCGACGTAGTAGCCCATATATTTCGGGTTTTTGATGATGTTGCTCATAGTTGAGTGGGCGAGGACATTTCCGCGGGTGTTTCGGACACCTTTGTTATAGAAGTAGGTTTCAAGGTTCTTCATACTGTATTTGCCTGTCGCGTACAGCTCGAACAGCTCCCTGACAATCGGCGCCTGTTCCTCGTCAATATATAGCCGCTTATCAGCCTTACGGTAGCCGAAAATATTGCTGTTGCCGAGTACAACGCCGTTTTTGATTGCCTGCTGATGTCCCCACTTAACACGCGAGGAAATCTTTCTGCTTTCATCCTGTGCCATCGAAGCCATAATTGTCAAGCGGAATTCCGAGTCCTCGTCGAGCGTATTTATGTTGTCGTTCTGAAAATATACCGCTACGCCGTTGGCTAAAAGCTCGCGTGTGTACTGTATACTGTCAAGCGTGTTACGCGCGAATCGCGACACTTCTTTGGTGACGATCATATCAAACTTTCCGTCGAGCGCGTCGTCGATCATCTCGTTGAACTTCTCGCGCTTTTTGGTTGTCACGCCCGAGATTCCTTCATCGATGTAGCCGCCCGAGAATTCCCAGTTCGGCATATCACCGATGTACTCGGTGAAGTATTTCTTCTGATTTTCTAGTGAGTTGAGCTGTTCGAGGAAGTCTGTGCTGACGCGCGCGTAGAACGCGACTCGCAGCGGCAAGTCCTTGAAGCTGATTCCGTCTTTTTTTATCTGATTTCGTATTGATAATATATCCATAGTTTCACTCCTTTCACAAGGACAATATCACATAATCACAGATATATCCAGATATATTTTATCAGGAAACAACCTCCTTTTCATTAGGAGGTTGTTCCCA
>JAFNSO010000070.1 GCA_017384945.1 Ruminococcus sp.
CTTGGGCTGGCAGATTATCCACGTTGTCATGTGAGCTTCCCACCCTCGCGTTACCGCTTGCGCAGGTCACATTAGGATTACCCCGAATGGATAGGGCAGCATTTCTGCAATTAACTGTACGACTTTCACGTCGCACTCATCGTACACCCCCCAGGGCGTCATTGAACCGTTGCCCGTGATAGTGAGCACGCCTGTTGAGCTGTCGAATTTCCATTTGCACTTTTCGATCGTACCGCTTGTTTCGCTCTTTGCTCCTGTGACAGCGCTCGTCTTTTCAGCCGCGAAGGCTGTAGAGGTAAGCGTCGAGCCTGCGCTGAACACGATAAGAGCCGACATTATTAAGCTGATAATTCTTCCTGACTTTCTCATTTTTGTTTTCTCCTTTGTTTTGGCTTTTTGTCTTACACAATAGTAGTGTCGTCAAAGAGTGAAAAAGTTTCAATTTTTTTTAAAAAAATTTTTTCCGAAAAAACATTTTATGCGCTTTTGAACTATCAATATGCACAAGTAAAAGAGTTGATATTTGGGCAACTTGTAGAAATTTTTCGTATTATGTCGGAAAAAGTTGTGTTTCGCGTTTTAATGTGGTAAAATCAATTGGTAATTTTGCGGGTAGGTAATCAAATGAAAACCAATAATCTCAAGGGCAGTATCATCCTGTTCATCACCGCGATAATCTGGGGCACGTCGTTTGTGGCTCAGAGCGAGGGGATGAAGCTTATTCAGCCCTTTACCTATAATTCTATCAGAACTCTGATAGGCGGAGCCGTGCTTGTGCCAGTTATTCTTGTGTTCAGGGCAGCGGCGAAGCGCTCGGGCGATTATAAAAAGCTAAACGTCCGTGTAACGCTTATCGGGGGGATTTGCTGCGGTCTCGCGCTTTGTATCGCGAGCTCGTTTCAGCAGGTCGGGATCGTCTACACCACGGCGGGCAAATCGGGCTTTATCACCGCCTTGTACGTCATAATCGTTCCCATACTCGAGCTTTTGCTCGGCAGAAAGCAGGGCAAAAAGATTTGGCTGTGCGTGTTTCTGGCGATCGTGGGCTTCCGGCTTTTATGTATAAAAAATGACTTTTCGATAAATTTCGGCGACGCGCTGACGCTTATATGCGCCGTGTTCTTCGCCTGTCACATCATAGTCATCGACCGCTTTCTCGAGAGGGGAGCGGACGGAATGGTTATGGCGTGCGTCCAGTTTTTTACGGCGGGACTTGTAATGCTTGCGTGTATGTTTTTGTTCGAGACCCCTAGACTCGACAGGATATTCGACGCGGGCGGCTCGATTCTTTACGCGGGCGTGATGTCCTGCTCGGTCGCTTATACCATGCAGATAATCGGTCAGAGATACACCGCTCCGACCATCGCGACTCTGATTATGAGCTTGGAGTCGGTTTTTGCGGTGCTTTCGGGCTGGCTGATACTCGGCGAACAGCTTTCTCTAAAGGAGCTTTTCGGCTGCTGTCTGGTTTTTTCAGCGGTTATTATCGCTCAGGTAAGCTTTCCCGAGCGTAAAAATAATCAAAAAATCCTTTCATAATAAAAGGGTATTGGAGGTAAGAAAATGTCAAAAGCAAAGAAAATCGTTCTGATTGTCGCTTCTGTCATCATCGTCGGACTTCTTGTGTTCGTCGGTATTTCGGGCGGCTCATTGGGCGAAGTAAAATGTATGGACTGTCACGGCACGGGAATTGTCGAGTCCGCCGACTGTCCTTCCTGTTCGGGCGAGGGTACGACTCATTGTACCGTATGCCACGGCTCGGGCAAGGTCGACGGCGAGGAGTGCTCAGCCTGCAAGGGCGAGGGCTCTGTCGAGTGTGTCGAGTGTAAGGGCGAGGGCTCGATCTCAAACGCGGTCTGCTCCACCTGTGGGGGAAGCGGCAACGTCAGAGGCTCGGCTTGGGCTTTGCTCCCGCCGATCATCGCTATCGGTCTCGCGCTTATCACGAAGGAGGTTTACTCCTCACTGTTCATCGGTATCGCCGTCGGCGGACTGATGTACACAAACTTCGACTTCCTCGCGACTATGGACGCTGTTACGGGCGACGGTCTGATCACAGCCGTTACAGACAACGCGGGTATATTCGTGTTCCTCGTTGAGCTCGGAATCATCGTGGCTCTTGTCAACAAGGCGGGAGGCTCGGCTGCGTTCGGTAAATGGGCGGCTACTCATATCAAGTCCCGCACAGGCGCTATGCTCGCGACCTTTGTGCTCGGCGTGCTGATTTTCATTGACGACTATTTCAACTGTCTCACAGTCGGCTCGGTTATGCGTCCCGTTACGGACGGCCACAAGGTTTCGCGTTCAAAGCTTGCGTATCTTATCGACGCTACGGCGGCTCCCGTATGTATGATCGCCCCGATTTCCTCATGGGCGGCGGCTGTTTCCTCATACGCCGAGGACGGTCAGGGACTCAAGCTCTTTATGATGGCTATTCCTTATAACTTCTATTCACTGCTCACATTCGTGTTCATCATCGCTATCTGCGTAATGGGCTTTGATTACGGCTCAATGGCTATGCACGAGTACAACGCCGTTTACAAGAACGACCTCTTCACCTCGGGCGACCGTGTTGATACAGAGGAGGAGGCTCCCAACGAGAACGGTAAGGTTATCGACCTTATTCTCCCGATCCTCGTACTTATCGGCGTTTGCGTTTTCGCTCTCGTTTACAACGGCGGAATCCTTTCGGGCTCCGACTTTATCACAGCCTTTGCGGATACCGACGCTACCGTCGGACTGCCCTGGGGCGGACTTATCGCGCTTGTATTCACGATCGCGTACCTCAACGCCAGAAGAGTTATCAACTTTAAGGAAACTATGGAGTCGATTACCAAGGGCTTCTTCGCCATGGTACCGCCGATCCTTATTCTCACATTCGCTACAGCCCTCAAGAATATGACCTCTCTCATGGGCGCGAAGTATTTTGTCGCGGATGTTATGAACGGCGCCGCGGCGGGTCTCGCGAACTTCCTTCCCGCGATCATCTTCCTCGTAGCGTGCGTGCTTTCCTTCGCTACAGGTACCTCGTGGGGTACTTTCGGTATTCTCATTCCGATCGTTACATACCTCTTCACAAACACACCCGATTCTCCGCTTATGATCATCGGTATCTCGGCTTGTCTCGCGGGCGCTGTTTGCGGCGACCACTGCTCACCGATTTCCGATACGACGATTATGTCCTCGGCGGGCGCTCAGTGTAACCATATCAACCACGTTTCCACTCAGCTGCCTTACGCCTTGACGGTTGCGGGCGTATCCTTCGTTTCGTTTGTTGTCGCGGGCTTCGTTCAGAACGCGCTCATTTCACTCGGTATCGCCGTAGTGCTCATGGTCGGCGTTCTCATCGCGCTCAGGATGACTGTCGGCAAAAAGAAGGCGTAAATAGTTATTTCGGGCAGATAGCTCCTCGGGGGCTGTCTGCCTTTTTCTTTTGTAAATATTTTCACGGCTGTATTCATAAATATTTCTTGGAGACTATTGCTTTTTTTGTCCGATTATTCTATAATAAAAAAGTACAATTATTGTCGAATAATGAAGTAAAAGAGGTTAATCAGAGGTAAGTATGTATAGTAACAAGCCAAGAAATTATCGAAATGTCAGGTCTTACGATATGTTCAATAACTACAGTAAGTCCTATTATAATACACGGAGAAGGCGCAGAAGGAGAAGAAGAAGCAGCGGCGGGAAGAAGCTTCTTTTGTTTTTGGTCGTGCTTTTGGTCGCGGGACTGGGAATTTTTGCCGCTGTTACGGCGTTTTCGCCCAAGTGTGCGCCCGTTACGGAGCTTAAAACGTCAAAAATCACCTCGGGCTCCGTTGCTTTGAGCTGGAAGGGCGCCGAGGGAACGGACGGATATTATGTTTACGAGCGAAAGAACGAGTCCGACGAGTTCTCAAGGATAGGGGAGATAAAGAACAAAAAAACTCAGTCCTATAACGTCTCGAAGCTAAAGCCCGTCACCGACTACGAGTTTTGCGTAACAGGCTACAAGAAGGGCGACAAGGAGAATGTCGAGAGCACTAAAACCACCGTTAAAGCCTTTACGATTCCGAATACTCCCAAGATAACAAGAATCGAGGCTCAGAACGAGAGCGAGATTCTCGTTGAGTGGGAAAAGCTTTCCGGGGCTAAGGTTTTTCAGCTCCAGTATCAGGAGGGGGAAAAGCCCGATTTTAAATCCGCGAAGGTTCAGAACGTCTCCGCCAAGGCGAATCAGGCGGTTATCAAAGGACTTAAAAAGAATTCCTCATACGGTGTCAGGATCCGCTGCGGAGTAACGCACGAGGAGAAAAAGGTCTACAGCGCATGGAGCAAGTCGAATCTTGTTTTCGTGAACGAGGACTTCGTCTACAACAGCTCGATTGACCCGAACAAGCCGATGGTCGCTCTTACCTTTGACGACGGCCCCGGCTTCAACAAGGCATCCGACAAAATCCTTGACACGCTTGAAAAGTACAACGCAAGGGCGACCTTCTTTATGGTCGGCTACAACGCGTCCGTACAGCCCGAGAACATCAAGCGCAAGGCGGCTCTCGGAATGGAGCTCGGCAACCATACGTGGGATCATAAGCATTACGGCGCGAACGTGACGGCGAGCGACATCAAAAAGGCTTCAAAGGCGATTTATAAGATTTGCGGAAAATACCCGACCGCGTTCCGTTCACCGGGCGGAATGACCACCACCACCATTAAGAACGAGTGCAAGGCTGAGAATATGGCGCTCTACTACTGGTCGATAGATACCGAGGACTGGAAAACCAGAAACGCGAACAGCACGATCAACTCGGTTATGAATTCCGTTTCCGACGGCGACATAATCCTTATGCACGAGATTTATGACCAGACGGCGGTCGCGGTTGAAAAGCTTGTGCCGAAGCTTATGAAGGCGGGCTATCAGCTTGTGACCTGTCAGGAGCTTATCAAGGCAAAATCGGGCAAGGACCCCGAGGCGGGCGTTCAGTACGTCAGCGGAAGATATTGATAATATGAGCCTGTTCTGTTGAGCAGGCTCTTTTTGTGCAATTCAATTGTATAGTGAATAGTGCTTTTGCGGGTTTAAAAAATAATTTTTGGTAAAAATCACTAAACTTTAGGTCAAAAATTATAATTATCGGATAATTGTTTCTGAGCTGTTTTAATGTTATAATAAAAAGGTATATAAAGCTAGGAGGTATTCTTATGAATAATGTAACCAAAGATATTTTTTACGTAGGAGTCAACGACCACAAGATTGACCTCTTTGAGGGTCAGTACATTGTGCCGAACGGTATGGCGTACAACTCCTATCTGATTAAGGACGAAAAAATCGCCGTTATGGATACGGTGGATCATAATTTCACCTATGAATGGCTCTCGAACGTCGAAGAGGCGCTCGGCGGCAGAATGCCCGATTACCTTGTTGTTCAGCATATGGAGCCCGACCATTCGGCAAACATTAAAAACTTCCTCGAGAAATATCCCGAGGCGGTCGTTGTTTCCTCGCAGAAGGCGTTTGTGATGATGAACAACTTCTTCAAGACAGAGTTTGAGGACAGAAGAATCGTCATCAAGGAGGGGGACACCCTCGAGCTCGGCACTCACACCCTGAACTTTGTCGCCGCGCCGATGGTTCACTGGCCCGAGGTCATGGTTACCTACGACAGTACGGACAAGGTTCTTTTCTCGGCTGACGGTTTCGGAAAATTCGGAGCTCTCGACGTTGACGAGGACTGGGCTTGCGAGGCAAGAAGATATTACATCGGTATCGTCGGCAAATACGGCGCTCAGGTTCAGGCTCTTCTCAAAAAGGCGTCCGCGCTCGATATTCAGACGATCTGTCCGCTCCACGGTCCGATCCTCAAGGAGAACCTCGGCTACTATCTCGATTTGTACAACACATGGTCGTCCTACGGCGTTGAGTCCGCAGGCATTATGATCGCTTATACATCAGTTTACGGCAACACAAAGAAGGCGGTCGAGCTTCTTGCCGAAAAGCTCAGGGAAAAGGGCTGTCCCAAGGTCGCGGTCAACGACCTCGCCCGCGAGGATATGGCTGAGTGCGTCGAGGACGCCTTCCGCTACGGCAGGATCGTTCTCGCCACAACCACATACAACGCCGATATTTTCCCGTTTATGAAGGAATTTATCAACCATCTCACCGAGCGTAACTTCCAGAACAAGGAGATCGCCTTCATTGAAAACGGCTCATGGGCTCCGCTCGCGGCAAAGACAATGAAGAAAATGCTCGAGGGCTGCAAGAACCTCACGCTTCTTGACACAATCACGATCAAGTCCGCTCTCAGCGAGGAAAACATCGCGCAGATCGACAAGCTCTCCGACGAGCTCTGTATGGATTATCTCGCGCAGCACGACGAGACCGCGAACAAGAACGACCTCAAGGCGCTCTTTAACATCGGCTACGGTCTGTATGTCGTCACCTCGAACGACGGCAAAAAGGATAACGGTCTTATCGTCAACACAGTTACTCAGGTTACAAATACCCCCAACCGCGTCGCGGTCACGATCAATAAGCAGAATTATTCTCACGACGTTATCAAGAGAACAGGCAAGATGAACGTCAACTGTCTCTCGGTCGAGGCTCCGTTCAAGGTGTTTGAGCACTTCGGCTTCCAGAGCGGAAGAGACGTTAATAAATTCGCGGAGGGCAACCCGCTTTACTCCGACAACGGTCTTGTTTTCCTGCCCAAGTACATCAACGCCTTTATGTCGCTCAAGGTTGAGCAGTACATCGACCTCGACACCCACGGTATGTTTATCTGCGCGGTTACGGAGTCGAGAGTCCTCTCCGACAAGGAGACAATGACCTACACCTACTATCAGAACAACGTCAAGCCCAAGCCCGAAGCCGAGGGCAAAAAGGGCTTTGTCTGCAAGGTCTGCGGCTACATCTATGAGGGAGACGAGCTTCCCGATGACTTCATCTGCCCGCTCTGCAAACACGGCGTGGCTGATTTTGAGCCGATCGAATAAGCTTTTTTCAAGGTCGGGCGGTGTTTTTCCGTCCGACCTTATTTCTTAAAAAAAAAGACTTGACAGCAGGGCTTTTTTAGTGTATAATAACTTTTGCATTGAGCGGTTAAAATTTGGCCCGGTAGTTCAGTTGGTTAGAACGCTAGCCTGTCACGCTAGAGGTCGACGGTTCGAACCCGTTCCGGGTCGCCATTTTTCCTTTAGTTTAAATGCGGATGTAGCTCATCTGGTAGAGCGCCACCTTGCCAAGGTGGAGGTAGCGAGTTCGAGCCTCGTCATCCGCTCCATTAATTTTTTGGAATATTTTTTATTTCAAAGAATATCATTAATTAAGGCGACATAGCCAAGTGGTAAGGCACGAGTCTGCAAAACTCTGATTCCCCAGTTCAAATCTGGGTGTCGCCTCCATTCTCTTTATAAAGAGAATTTTCAGTGCATTTTATTTACGGTGCGTTGTTTGTTATCTGCTATTTTGTATGAATGATTAAAAAATTGCTTGACAAATTCAATACGTTGTGATAAAATAGCAACTGTCGCTGATTAAGGAATAAGAACCGATTCAAGCGAAAATTTCCGGTGTGGGAGCATAGCTCAGCTGGGAGAGCATCTGCCTTACAAGCAGAGGGTCACAGGTTCGAGCCCTGTTGTTCCCACCAAA
>JAFNSO010000006.1 GCA_017384945.1 Ruminococcus sp.
GCTTTACGCGGGCGAGGTAGGCTACATCGCCGCCTCTATCAAAAGCCTGTCCGACGCTCAGGTCGGCGACACTGTCACTCTCGTTTCAAATCCCGCCGCCGAGCCCTTGCCGGGCTACAGAGAAGCGCAGTCGATGGTTTTCTGCGGAATTTATCCCGTCGACGGCGCGCGCTACGGAGACTTGAAGGACGCGCTCGAAAAACTGAAGCTCAACGACGCTTCACTCACCTTCGAGCCCGAGACTTCGGTCGCTCTCGGCTTTGGCTATCGCTGCGGCTTCCTCGGACTTCTTCATATGGAAATCATTCAGGAGCGTCTTGAGCGCGAGTACAATCTGGATCTTATCACGACCGCGCCGAGCGTTATTTATAAAATCCACAAGACCGACGGCACAGTCGAGAACATCGACAATCCGACCAACTACCCCGACCCGGCGCTTATCGCCGAGGCTGAGGAGCCGATGACCGACGCGCATATCTACTCGCCGTCCGAGTACGTCGGCAACATTATGGAGCTCTGTCAGGACAGACGCGGAATTTTCATCGGTATGGACTACATCGACTCCGACCGCGTAGACATCCACTATCAGCTCCCGCTCGCTGAGATAATCTACGACTTCTTCGACACGCTCAAGTCGCGCACGAGGGGCTACGCGTCCTTCGACTACGAGCTCGCGGACTACGTTAAGAGCGACCTCGTCAAGCTCGACATTATGCTCAACGGCGAAGTCGTCGACGCGCTGAGCTTCATTATCCACAAGGACAAGGCTTATCCCCGCGCGCGCAAGATGGCTGAAAAGCTCAAGGAAAAAATCCCCCGCCAGCTCTTTGAGGTGCCGATTCAGGCTTGTATCGGCGGAAAAATCATCGCCCGAGAAACCGTCAAGGCTATGCGCAAGGACGTCCTCGCGAAGTGCTACGGCGGCGATATCAGCCGAAAGAAAAAGCTCCTCGAAAAGCAGAAGGAGGGCAAAAAGCGTATGCGTCAGCTCGGTACGGTAGAGGTTCCGCAGGAGGCCTTTATGGCGGTGCTCAAGCTCGACACCGACTGATGCTTGTAAAAAGACTGTACGCGGTAATAAAAATCGCGCTCTGCGTTTTCGTTGTCCTGCTCTCGGCGTTCGTGGATTTCATCGCCGTCGTTTCGGGAGAGCTCGGACTCTTCTTGATTTTTGTTGTGCTTGAGATCCTTATGCTGGTGTACTCCTTCCTGCTCTTTCGGTACATCGACAAAATCATCCTCAGTATGCGCGAGTCCGACGGTTATGTTATCGTCGAGACCTTCGGCTCCGTCTACAAAACAAGGCTCAGAAGGATTCAGATAATCAAGGGCAAGTGG
The DNA here is from genome assembly GCA_017384945.1 of Ruminococcus sp. Lineage (GTDB taxonomy): Bacteria > Bacillota > Clostridia > Oscillospirales > Acutalibacteraceae > Ruminococcoides. Next base: position 1,339 of record JAFNSO010000006.1, read on the forward strand.
AATTTTTATTACGTTAAATTCGACTCGAACAAGCTTCGTGTCTACCCCTCAAACAAAGAGGCAGACAAGTTCATAAAGAAGTATTTTGTCAGGATAAAAGCATCCTGACCGTAAGTACCGCCATAACCGCCGCGGTGAAGTCAGCAGACAGAGCCGCGAACAGGGTGTGGCGGATTCTTTTTATCCCGACGCTGCCGTAATAGACGGCTATCGCGTAGAAGGTTGTCTCCGTCGAGCCCGCGAGCACCGAAGCGCACAGCCCCGCGAAGCTGTCGGGACCGCACTCCTTGTACACGTTTGTGAGAAGAGCGGTCGATCCGCCTCCCGAAATCGGGCGCAGCAGTATCATCGGCACGATTTCCTTCGGAAACCCGAGCTGTTCGGCGGCGGGGGAGATGAAGGAGCAGAGCATATCAGTCGCGGAGCTCGCCTTGAGCATATCGACCGCGACGATCAGCCCCACAAGCGTCGGCGCGATTGAGAGCAGGGTTTTGATTCCCTCCCTCGCGCCCTCGCAGAACGCGTCGAACAGCGGCACCTTCTTTACGAGCCCGAACACGAGCACGACCGCTATGAACAGCGGCATAAACATCTCCATTAATCTCTTTCTCTCCCTTGAAAAAGCTTGGCGATCCCGAGCCCGACCGCGAGTGCGCAAATTGAGCTGAGCCACACACACGGCAGAATCGAGAACGTCTCACGGCTTCCGTACATCTGTCTAAGCGTCCCGATCATAGTGGGCATAAGCTGGATCGAAGCCGTGTTTATAACAACAAATACGACCATATCCCCGCTCGCCTCGTCCTCTCTCGGCGAGAGCCTTCTGAGCTCCTTCATCGCCGAAATCCCGAACGGCGTCGCCGCGTTTCCCAGCCCGAGCAGATTAGCGCTGACGTTCATACTTATTTTGCTGAGAGCCTTGCTTTTCTTCGGGACGTTTTTGAACACCCTGCGTAAAACAGGGGAGAGCACCCGCCCGAGCAGGGCGGTAAAGCCCCCGCGCTGAGCGATTTCCATAATTCCCGACCACAAAAGCATCATCCCCGCCATCGTGGTCAGAAGCTTTACGCTGTCCGACGCGCCGTCAATCACTCCCTGAGTGAGCTCCCTGCCTCTGCCCGTCACTGCCGAGCAGACGACAGAAATCAGTATAAGCGCGCCGAAAATATAGTTCATCATATGCTTCATTCCTTGTCGAATTTTGTCAATTGCTTGACAATTTTGTCTGAAATTGGTAAAATTAGTCTATATTAACAGGGGGTGATTTTTTGATTTACAAAAGCTACAAGAAGATCGATTCCCTCGGAAGGGTCCATCTTCCGAAGGATTTCCGCCGTGAAATCGGTCTCGGCGAGAACGACGATATCCTGATTGAAGTCAAAGAAAACGCTATAGTTATTACAAAAGCGGAGGAAAATTGCGTTTTCTGCGGTAAAACTGATGACCTTAGGAGCTATAAAGGTAAATTTGTGTGTGCAGATTGCATAAAAATACTAAATACCACTTGACAAAACGGTATAAAAGGTACATTATATTATAAAGACATATTATGTCTTATGGGGGTTTTTCATTATGAGTCGAATTGATAAGGAAAATTACTACCTCGACATAGCGGAGACTGTCCTCGAGCGCGGCACCTGCCTGCGCAGAAACTACGGCGCGATTATTGTAAATAACGACCAGATAGTTTCGACGGGGTACGTCGGAGCGCCGCGCGGACGCAAGAACTGTATTGACCTTGGAACCTGCGTTCGTGAGAAGATGAATGTTCAGCGCGGAACCCGCTATGAGCTTTGCCGAAGCGTTCACGCCGAGGCAAACGCGATCATCCACGCTCCGAGGGAGCAGATGATTGGAGCGACGATGTACCTCGTGGGTAAGGAGTATGACACGGGCGGCTACGTCGAAAACGCAAGCTCCTGCGCGATGTGCAAGCGTATGATTATCAACGCGGGAATCAAGCGGGTGGTTGTGCGTGACTCCAAAAACTCATTCACAGCTATTTATGTGGAGGATTGGATTGTAGATGACGATTCTCTCAGCGGTCAGGAAGGGTATTAATAAGGACCGGGTCCTTGGGTTAAAATGATTAAAACTTATGTAAGAAACGCTGATTTGACCAACATTACTGAGCTGAACATCAGCCGTGTTCCCGACTATCGGCGAAAAAAAATCAAAAGGCTTTGTCATGAAAATGACAAAAAGCTTTCGCTCGCCGCGGGTCTGATGATTTATCAGATTTTCGGTGATAGGGAAGTGAGCGCTTCTAAGTACGGCAAGCCCTTCATAGAGGGTGAGCGCGAGTTCAACCTTGCTCACAGCGGTCACTACGCGGTACTTGCGGTCGGTGAGAGCGAGCCTGTGGGCTGCGACATTGAGCGTATGCGTCAGCTTGACCCGCTGCGCGTGGGAAGGGTCGTGTTCTGCGAGAACGAGATGAGCTTGCTCCGCTCCGCCCGAGACAAATGCGATGTTTTCTACACCCTTTGGACAAAGAAAGAGGCGTTTATCAAGTGTATCGGCGAGGGCTTCCACTTTGCCTCGAGGAGCATTGACATCAGCTCCCCCGACAATTTCGTGGTTTACAACTCGGTTACCTACTTTTTTAAAGAGTATATGCTCGAGGACTACAAGATTATGATATGCTCCCCGCAAAATGATTTCGCTTCGCATATCGAATTGTTAAAGTAGCACAGTTTTTCTGAGGGCGCGCTTCACGGCGCGTTCTCTTTGTCCCTTTATAAGAAGTTTATATTCTATGCGCGGTTTTTTGCTGCGCAGAAACGTCTTTCTTGCAAAATCACCATCACTAACAACAGCAAATTTGTAACAGATTTGAAATCTCTTGTGAATTTTGCTGTTTTTTTGCCTGATTATTGACTTTTTGGGCATTTTTCAAGTATAATGTACAGGCTGAATAAGGTTTATTTGTGTTTTTTTCGCGCTTTTCGCGCTTTTCATAGAGGTGAATTGCTATGAGTAATAAGAAAAAAATTGTCGCGTTCTCCGTTTCGGCGCTTGTCGTAGCGGGTATCGCGGGCACCGTGGCTGTCGTTTCGGCAACCTCGGGCGTTAGCGCCGCGCAGGCCGCCACCGTCAAGGCTCAGGTCGAGTCTCACGCGGCGGTTGTTCCCGTGAGCGAGCCCGACATCAAGCCGTACATTGTCCCCGGCGCTCTGGACGGACTTAAGATTTCCGAAATCGGAACAAAAAAGGTTTCCCTCGTCTGGAACAAGACTGAAAACGTAACCGGCTACAGAATCTACCGCGCCGAGGAGGACGGAGAGCTTTCGCTGTACAAAACGGTAAGCTCCGAGGGTCTCGAGGATTCCGTTTCTCCCGCGAAAAAGTATGATTACAGAATCGAGCCGCTGCGTTCGGCTCTCGGAATCGACAAGGAGGGTGAGTCAGCCAGCGTGTCGCTGATGACAAAGCCCGAGCCTGTTAAAAATCTGAGAACGACCAAAAAGAAAACGGGCTCAATCACGGTAAGGTGGAACAAGAGCGTTCAGGCGGATTCCTACGACATTTACCGCGCGAAGGAGAGCTCGGACGGAAATTTCTCCGACTTCAAGAAAATCAAAAACACGACCAAGGCAAGGCTCAAGGACGAAAAGCTCGACTGTGCTACCGTTTATAAGTACAAGGTCGAGGCTGTCAGAAGCAAGGACGACGTCTCCGCCGTGAGCGACCCCGAGTCGGTTGAGGCTATGACTAAGATGGGCAAGCCGCAGGACCTCAAAACAGGCAAGACAACGCTCAATACCATCCATCTCAAATGGGATAAGGTCAAGAACGCGGACGAATACGAGATCCGCCGCGGCAAAAAGAAGCTTGCCACAGTAAAGGGCACTTCATATACCGACAAAAAGCTCAAGCACAGCACTGTTTATAAATACAAGGTCAAGGCTGTCCGCAAAATGGGCAGCGAAACAATCGAGGGCAAGAACGCGAAGCTCACCGCGTCCACAAACGTAAAGGTTCCCTATGTAAAGGGCGGACTGAGCGGAACGTGGGTTCAGGTCAACATCGCGACCCAGACTCTCACGATGTACGTTGACAGCAAGGTCTATCTCAAGACTCCCGTCGTAACGGGCAACGTCGGCGACCGAGCGACCTCAAAGGGCTTCCACCGCGTAATCAGCCGCAAGTCTCCCGCGATTCTCAAGGGCTCCTACGGCTCCTCAAGGTGGACTACAAAGGTCAACTACTGGCTCGGCTTTACATACAGCGGTCAGGGAATCCACGACAGCACGTGGCGTTCCTCATACGGCGGAAAAATCTACACCTACAACGGCTCTCACGGCTGCGTCAACACGCCTTACTCCGCTGTAGCGAAGGTCTACGCCAAGTCCTACTACGGAATGCCGGTAATCGTTTACTGATAAGTTAATAAGATACAAAGAACGGACAACAGCTTCGAGGGGGAGCGTTGTCCGTTCTTTTTTCTTTATAGGTTAAAAAGTAAAAATTACCTCTTGAAATATATGTTCGATTATGATATAATACGAATATAAGTTCGAGAGGGTGGTTTTTGTGGCTGAGAAGATGTATATAGCGATTGACCTTAAGTCGTTTTACGCGTCGGTTGAGTGCGTCGCGCGCGGGCTCGACCCGCTCACCACTAACCTTGTAGTCGCCGACAAAAGCAGAACGGAAAAGACAATCTGTCTCGCCGTAACGCCCTCGCTGAAGGCGTACGGGATTTCGGGCAGGGCAAGGCTTTTTGAGGTCATACAAAGGGTCAGAGAGGTCAATTGTCAGCGCAGAGCCTGCTGTGAAAACGGCGAATTTAAGGGCTCTTCCTGCGACGCTTCAGCCCTTGCGCGCGACAAGAGCCTCGAGCTCGACTACATCGTCGCCGAGCCGAGGATGGCGGAGTATATGCGCGTCAGTTCCGAAATCTACAAGCTTTATCTCGAGTTTGTATCGCCCGAGGACGTCTACGTTTATTCGGTCGACGAGGTGTTCATCGACGCCACACCGTATCTCAAAAGCTTCAAAACGACCGCTCGGGAGCTTGCCTTGAAGATGGTTCGGGCTGTGCTCGAAAAAACGGGAATCACCGCCACCGCGGGAATCGGCACGAATATGTACCTGTGCAAGGTCGCGATGGACATAGTCGCGAAGCATATGCCCGCCGACAGCGACGGAGTGCGTATTGCCGAGCTCGACGAGCGCTCATACCGCGAAATACTTTGGGAGCACAAGCCGATTACCGACTTCTGGCGGGTCGGCGGCGGCTACGCCAAAAAGCTTTTCAGGTACGGAATGTTCACTATGGGCGACGTAGCGCGCTGCTCAATCGAAAACGAGGAGCTTTTGTACAAGCTCTTCGGGGTCAACGCGGAGCTTTTGATTGACCACGCGTGGGGCTGGGAGCCATGCACGATAAGCGACGTAAAGTCCTACAAGCCCCGTACAAAATCCGTAAGCATAGGTCAGGTGCTCAAGGAGCCCTACACCAACGAAAAAACTCGGCTCATAACCCGCGAGATGTCCGAGCTGCTCGCGCTCGATTTGGTGGGCAAGGGTATTGTTACGAATCAGATTACGCTCACGATAGGCTACGACATCAGGAATATTGAGGACAAAATTTATAAGGGTGAAATCAAAACCGACCGCTACGGCAGACAAATCCCGAAGCACGCCCACGGCACCGAAAATCTCGGGCGGTTCACCTCGTCCTCGAAGCTGATTGTCGACGCGTTTATACGGCTTTTTGACCGAATAACCGACCCCTCTCTTTACGCGCGGAGGGTCACGGTCGTCGCGGCGAACATAATCAGCGAAAAAGAGGCTCAAAACTCCGCCCGACAGCTCTCCCTGTTCGATTTTGACGGAGAAACGGTTAAGGAGCCGAACGGCGAAAAAAGCCTGCAGAGGGCGATTCTGAGCCTGCAAAGCCGTTACGGAAAAAACGCCGTAATCAAGGGGATGAACCTGCTCGACGGGGCGACGACCGTTGAGCGCAACGGTCAGATAGGAGGTCACAAGGCGTGATGAACAGATACTCGGACATTTTGTATCTCCCTCGCCGCGACCCGCGCACCCGTCCGCGTATGACGATTTACGACCGCGCGGCTCAGTTTGCGGCGTTCAAGGCGCTGACGGGCTTTGAGGATGAAATCGACGAGGCGGCGCGTCTCACCGACAGACGTCCCGAGCTCAGCGAGGATGACACCCGCGCTCTAAACGAGGGCGTCGCCCGTTTAAAGGAAAGGCTCGGCCTTCGTCCCGAGGTCGGGTTTGAAATCTTCGTCCCCGACAGTCGCAAGGACGGCGGAAAAATCCTCTCGGTAAGCGGCAGACTGCGCGTAATCGACGAGGTTAACAGAAAATTCATCCTTACCGACAGGCGTGAGCTCGATTTTGACAGCGTTTTGTCAGTATCGGCTCTGTAGGCTACAATCTGAACTTTTTTGTAAATAAAGCTACAACTAACCCCCGAGGTGTAAACTAAGCTACACTTCGGGGGTGTTTTGAATATTGAAAGCGACGCGGCGCTGTGATATATTATAGTCACAACAAAGAAATGCCGAGGCTCGAAGCCCTCGATTAACGACCGACGAGGACAAAGCTGTGAAGAACACGAAGTGTTCGTAACAGCTTAGACGAGTGGGAGTTAAGAGAGGAGAAGCGGAGAGCAACGAGGCAAGACAAC
>JAFNSO010000071.1 GCA_017384945.1 Ruminococcus sp.
CCTATCAAAAACCGTCGTGCGGTAGGAAATTGAACTAATCCACAGTATCTCTAATAGTATAACACAAAGAGTCCTCGAAAGGACTCTTGCGCCTACTATTATATAATACAAGGAAATTACTCAAAAATAGTATAAATATACAAGTCGGCAACATAAAATAACAAGCATACAGACTGTCACCTATCAAACAAAAAAATTTGAATTGCCCGCTCAGTTGCACGCTGCGCGCGCACGAGCGATGGCTGAGAAAGCACACGCACTTTGGTGCGCGCGCTTTCTCGTGCGAAAACGTGAAAAACGCTGTCGGATTTGTTATATGTACCGATTATCCCGAGTTTTTCGGCCGACAATTGTGCAATTTAACGATTGTGCTATTATTCTCTTTGTGTTATAATAATCAAGGTTATCATCTAAAAGATTAAAAGGAGGACTATCCAATGAAAACATCTAAAATCATCAGCGGAGCTCTCGCGGCTGTAATGGTAGCTTCTACACTTGCTATCGGCGGCGTTTCGGCTTCCGCGGCAACTGTTAAGAAGCCCGCTAAGGTTAAGGCGGTAAACACAAAGAACAGTGTCAAAATCACATGGAAAAAGGTTAAGGGCGCTGAAAAGTACAAGGTTTATCGCGGCAAAAAGGTTATTAAGACCGTCAAGAATACCAAGTACTATGATAAGAAGGCTAAGGCAGGCAAAACCTACAAATACTGCGTAAAGGCTGTTAAGGGCTCGGCTGTCAGCAAGGCTTCAAAGAAGGTTAAGATCACAAGACTCAAAAAGCCCGCTATGACATCCGTCGCTTCAGCGGCTAACGGTATCAAGGTTGATTGGAAGAGCGTCAAGGGCGCTTCAAAGTACACCGTATACAGAAAGAGCACAGGCAAGTACGCAAAGCTCGCTACCGTAAAGACTCTTACCTATACAGATACAAAGGCTGTTTCGGGCACAACCTATTCCTACAAGGTTAAGGCTGTAAACGGCAAGTCAACATCCGTTGCTTCCGACGCTAAGTCAGCGGCGTTCCTCGAGGCTGTAGAGGCAATCAAGCCCGTTATCGACGGCTCAGACCTCACTCTTACATGGGGCGCGGCAAAGGGCGCAACCGCTTACAAGGTTTACGACGAGAACTCAAAGCTTCTCGGCACAGCAAAGGACACATCCTTTACAACAACACTCACAAAATCCAACATCAGCATTCTCACATACACTGTTGTAGCTACAAACGGCAGCGTTAAATCCGCCGCGGCGTCCATTACTTTCCCCTTCGTTCCCAAGGGCAGCTACTTCACAGACAAGGACGGAAACATCCACGCTAAGGTTACGATCAAGGCAGGCGAGAGCTACACCGACGGCAAGAAGGCGGGCGAGCTCGTAGCTTCAATGACAACAGGTACAGCTATCGAGGTCAGCCAGGTATCGGGCGCTGACGTTGCCACAGTCTCCAAGGATTACACAATCACAGGAGTTAAGGCAGGCGAGGCTCAGTTCCGGGTTAAGTACAACGACGTTACTGCTAAGCTTCTCAAGTCCTTCCTTACTTCAACAAATAAGGACGGAAAGTACATCTATCAGAACGAGCTCACCACAGGCGTCGCTTTCGTAGACGTTACCGTTGCTTAATAAGCAAAACAGCTTTTTGAGGGATTGCCGATTGGCAATCCCTTGTTTTTTTCACAAAACTATGGATTTATTCATTTTAATGTGCTAATATATTAATATACACAGGAGGTTTCTATGAAAAAACTAAGATTTATTACATCAATCATTCTCACAGCCGCGATCGCGCTTTCATCGACAGCGGTTTTCTCAGCGGCGGGCGTAAAAAAGCCGACCGTAAAGCTCTCCAACACCTCAAAGGGCATTAAGGTCAGCTGGTCAAAGGTAAAGGGCACGAGCTCTTACACCGTAGCCTTCAAGATGAAGGGTACAGCGAGCTTCAAGAAGGCTTACTCGGGCTCCGCGACAAAATTCACCTTCACAAAAGCCGCCGCGGGCAAGGCGTATTCCTTCAAGGTAAAGGCAAACGGCGGAAAGTACTCCAAGGTAAAGTCGATCACCTTCCTCAAAAGAATCACGACCTTCACAGCCGCCGAGGATCTTGATATGAAGGGAATCGTTCTTAAATGGGCAAAGGTCAAGGGCGCGAAGAAGTACAAAATCTTCCGTTCCGTAAAGTCCAAGAACAGCTACAAGCGTATCGCGACGGTTTCTGCGAAAACGCTTGACTATCACGACACAAACGGTCTCAAGAGCATTGAGTCCTACAAGTACTACATCAGAGCCTATAAGGACGACAGCAAATCCGCCAAGAGCGTGATCGTACACGACGTTTACGGCTACTACGACAGGGCGACAGGCGCTCCGCTCACCCTCACAATCAAAAAGGGCGAGAAGTACAGAGACATCTACGATAAGCTCGAGAAATACTTTGCCACGGGCTTTGTAACGTGGAAGTCAAAGACAAAGAGCGTCGTAAAGGTCGATACCTTCGGCATTATCACAGGCGTCAAGAAGGGCACGGGCACGATCCTCGCGACTGTCGCCGCGGGCGTATACAAGAACAACAAGGAAAAGACAATCAAGATCATCGTTACGGTAAAATAATTAAACTCAAAGGGTATTACTATGAAAATTGCGGTTATCTTTACGGGCGGAACGATCGGAAGCAGTATTTTTGACGACGGCTACATAAGGACTACGCCCCAGAACAACAACGGCTTGCTGCAGGGACTCGACGCGGATTTCTCCGTTTTTGAGCCCTACACAACACTCTCCGAGCAGCTCGACGGCGACTACATCACAAAGCTCGTCTCCTGCGTCAACGACAGGCTCCTCGAGGAGAAGTACGACGGAATAATCATCACCCACGGCACCGACACCCTCCAGTACTCGGCGTCGGCGCTCGCGCTCGCCTTCGGCGACTGCAACATCCCGATTGTGCTCGTCTCGTCTAACTTTATCCTCACCGACCCGCGCTCGAACGGCAGGGACAATATGAAATTCGCCTTTGAGTTCCTAAAGGAGAAAATCGGCGGCGTGTTCGTCAGCTACAAGAACTCGGGCGAGGCTCCCGAGATCCACGTCGCGAAGTTCATTCTTCCCCACCGTCCGTACAACGACACTATCCGCTCAATGCACGGACCGTTCGGACGCTTTGAGGACGACAGCTTCATCCGTCTTATCCGCGACTACGAGAAGGACAGCTACGGCATATTCAGGCTCAACCGACTTTCCTCGGTGCTCTGGATAAAGGCTCACGCGGGTATGCGCTATCCCGAGGCGTTCGGCGCGAAGGCGGTGCTCATTGAGTCCTACCACTCGGGCACTCTGCCGACGCTCAACCGCGATTTTGTCGAGTTCTGCAAAAACTGCCGCGCTCCGCTCTACCTGACGGGCGCGGGTCACGAGGAGCCCTACGAAAGCAGCAAGCTCTTCTCCGAGCTGGGCATAAGAGTCCTCCCCGAGACCTCCCCGATATACGCCTATATGAAGCTATGGGTAGTGTCTGATAATGGTCTCAACTACAACATATAGTGGTTTTTGTAGTCTAATAGTAATATTTGTAATCTTATTTTAACATAAGAACGCTTGTTCGTTACAATTTGTAACCTTTTTGTATTTGATTAATTCAATAAAGAATTAACCCTTACAGTTTTTCCATACGCAATTACATTCTGCTAGAATTGTTGAATTATGCCCGACAATGATATAGAATATAATTGCACACGAGAGATGTAAAATACATCACTGCAATAAGTGCATTCACACAATTTCATCCAAAAAAACACCACGGTCGATTCCGTGGTGTTTTTTTGCTATATAATCCGGGTGACCGAGTCAAAGAGCGCCTTAACCGAAAACCCTCTTTGCCGTGTCGACGCTTTCCTTCGCGTCGCGGCAGTAGTAATCGGCGCCGATTTTTTCGGCGTAGTCGGCGGTAAGCACTGCTCCGCCCACCATTATTTCGCAGTTCTCCAAGCCCTCGGTCTTTCTGACAAGGGCGATCGTGTCCTCCATACTGCCCAGCGTCGTCGTCATAAGCGCGGAGAGCCCGATAAGCCTTATGTTCTGCTCCAAAGCGGTATCGACGATAAGCTGCGGCTCAACGTCCCTTCCGAGGTCGACGACGGTGTAGCCGTAGTTGTCGAGCAGAACCTTGACGATGTTCTTGCCGATGTCGTGGATATCGCCCTTGACGGTGGCGAGGATGATTTTTCCCTTTGAAACGGGCGCGCTGTCGGTTTTCGCGAGGTTTTTCTTTATGACCTCAAAGCAGACCTGCGCGGTGTTCGCGCTCTGGATGAGCTGCGGCAAAAACAGTCTGCCCTTCTCAAAGTCGGCTCCGACCCTGTCGAGCGCGGGGATAAGCACCGAGTTTACGATTTCCATAGCGTCGGTGTTTTGGAGCATTCGCTCCGTGAGCGCCTCGGCTTCGCCCTTGAGACCGCCCGTGATCGCTTGGTCGAGCGTGAGGCGAGAGGAAATGACCTTCGGCTTTTCCTTTTCGGAGTCGTTGTATTTCTCAATATAATTAACGGAATTTTTATCGATATTCGCGAGCACCTTGTACGCTCTGAGCGCGCCCATCATCGCGTCGTCGTTGGGGTTGATTATAGGCAGGGTCAGACCGCTGTGAAGCGCCATAGTCAGGAAGATATGGTTGACGAGCTCCCTGTTCGGGAGTCCGAAGCTGATATTTGAAACTCCGAGGCAGGTTTTGCAGCCGAGCTCTTTTGTGACGCGGCTGAGCGCCGAAAGCGTCTCGGCGCAGCCCTCCTGCTCGGCTGAGACGGTGAGCGTAAGGCAGTCGATGTAGACGTCCTTCGGGTCGATCCCGATTTGCTTCGCCCTGTCGACGATTTTCTTCGCGATTTCAAACCGTCCGTCGGCGGTTTTCGGGATACCGTTCTCGTCGAGAGTCAGTCCGATGACCGAGGCTCCGTACTTTTTGACGAGCGGAAGAACCGCGGAAAGCGACTTTTCCTCGCCGTTGACGGAGTTGACTATCGGTCTGCCGTTGTAGATCCGTAGCGCGGCTTCGAGAACCTCGGGCTTTGTGCTGTCGATTTGCAGGGGAACGTCGACGACGGATTGAAGCGCCTTTATCACCCGAACCATCATTTCCCTTTCGTCGATCTGAGGCAGACCGACGTTGACGTCGAGAATATCCGCGCCCGCGTTGACCTGACTGATCGCCTGAGCGAGAATGTAGTCGATGTCATTGTTTAAAAGCGCTTCCTTAAAGCGTTTTTTGCCCGTCGGGTTGATTCTTTCGCCGATCACCCTCGGCTCCGAGAGCTCGACCGCCGTTGTCGCCGAGCAGACGGAGGTCTCCCGCCTGAGCTCGGCGCGTCTGAAAGCTTTTTTGTCGATGACCCTTTTGAGCGCGCGGATATAGTCGGGGGTCGTACCGCAGCAGCCGCCGACGAGCTTGACCGAGCCGAAGTCGATTATTTCGCTCATACAGTCGGCGAACTCGTCGGGCAGGACGTTGTAGGTATTGCTGTTGGGGTCGGGCAGACCCGCGTTGGGCTTGACAAAAACTGGGAGCGCAGTCCACCGCGTGAACTCCCTGACTATCGGGGAAAGCTCCCTCGGACCGAGCGAGCAGTTGACGCCGAGCGCGTCTACTCCGAGTCCCTCAAGCGTAAGAGCGGCGCTCGCGACGCTTACTCCCGCGAAGGTTCTGCCGTTTTTCTCAAAGGTCATCGAGGCGACGATCGGCTTGCCGCTGTTCTCCTTAGCGGCGAGAACGCCCGCCTTTAGCTCGAGCAGATCCGTAAAGGTCTCGAAGAAAATCAAGTCCGCGTCCTTGCCCGCGAGTATCTGTTCCTTAAAATAATCGTAAGCCTGCTCAAAGCTCATCGAGCCCGACGGCTCCATAAGCTGACCGACGGGTCCGATCTCAAGCGCGACGAGCGCCTTTCCCTCAGCCTCGGCGCGAGCGTTACGGACGGCGGCTGAGACGAGCTCTTCGACCGAATAGCCGCTGTCCTTCATTTTATAGCGGTTCGCGCCGAAGGTGTTAGTCGTGACGATTTGAGTGCCCTCGGCGATGTACGCCCTGTGTATGCTTCGTACGACCTCTGGACGGGTGATGTTCAGCGTCTCGGGGATCTCGCCGAGCCTGAGCCCGCTTTTCTGGAGCATTGTGCCCGTCGCTCCGTCGAGCAGTATAAAATCGTTTTTCAGTAAATCATTAAAATTCACAGCGTGTTCCCGCCTTTCTGAATTTACAGGTTTTTGAGAGCGCGCAGACGGCGCAGCCTCTGCGCTTTTTTTCGAGCGGCTTTTCGCTTACTCCGAGGATCGCCGTCACGGACTTTGCGGGGGTGAGCAGGAAGCTGTCGCTCGAGCATAGCCCGATTTTCCTCGGCGCGTCGAGCAGAGCGAGGAATTTTTCCTGTAGGCTGAGCGGATAATCGCCGTAGCCGGGGGAAAACCTCCACGTCAGAAAACTGCACTCGTTCTCGCGCGAGATCTGAGCCTCGACCTCGTCGCAAAGGCTCTCGATCGCCGCGCTCGCCGTAGAGTCGAGCACAACCGCCCGAGCCATATCGCTGACCTGAGCGGCGCGGATGATTTTGTCGACCGCCGAGCCGAGGGTCGCGCACATCACATAAGCAAGCTTACAGCCCTCGAGGTGATTTCCAACGTCCTCCCCGAGGATGAGCCCGCTTTCATTTATATCAATTCTTTTGTACAAAAACATAGGAGAAGCCGCGCCCAGCAGCTCCTTCTCGCAGGAGTCGAGCAGGCTGAGCATTTTTTCGTCGGGCTCAAGCCCCGAGCCGCCGAGATAGCGGAGCGCTTCCTCCCTGTTGATTTTGATTTCAACCATTAAATCTCACTCAAATCAGCTTTCCGATAGCCTCGGTGATTTTCCTCGCGACGTAGGGGTTATTCATCGTGTAAAGATGTATTCCGCTGACGCCGTTCGCAATCAGATCGACGCACTGGTCGACCGCGTAGGCGATACCCGCGTCGCGCAGAGCCTCGGGGTTGTGCTCGTAGCGGTTCATAATGCGCGAGAACTTCGCGGGCAGAGACGCTCCGCAGAGGGAAACCATCCGCTGTATCTGGTTCTTGTTGACGACGGGCATAATCCCAGCCTCGATCGGAACCTCGATTCCCGCGAGACGGCACCTCTTCAAAAAGCCGTAGAAGCTCTCGTTGTCGAAGAAGAGCTGAGAAATCAGGAGCTCCGCGCCCGCGTCGACCTTCTTTTTGAGGTTTAAAATGTCCTCGACCTCGTCCTTTGCGTCGGGATGGACCTCGGGGTAGCAGGCTCCCGCGACGTGGAACCCTCCGAAGCTCTTTATAAACGCGGTGAGGTCGCTCGCGTGCTTAAAATCCTCCTTGGGAGGCATATCGGGGACGATGTCGCCCCTGAGCGCGAGGATGTTCTCGATGTTGTTCTCCTTGAACTGCCTGAGAACCGCCTTGACCTCTTCCTTAGTGTTGTTGACGCAGGTGAGGTGGGCGATAGCCTCAACGCCGTAGTCCTCCTTGATTTTGCGGGCGATGGCGCAGGTGTTGTCCGCGGCGGTGCCTCCCGCGCCGTAGGTAACGCTGATGTAGGCGGGCTTCAGAGACGAAAGCTCCTCGAGCACCCCGTAAACCGACTCGATCGGGGAGGTTTTCTTGGGCGGAAAGACCTCGAAGGACAGAATCGTCCTGTCCTCTTTATATAAATCCATAATATTCATAGTATCACCTCGTTATTTTTTTATTTTACCATAAAATTCATAACAAAACAACACTTTCATTTGACATATGACGTGATAAAGTGTAAAATTAACAGTGGATTTTGAAAAGAGGTAAAATTAATGAAACTATCACTTGTAGTACCCTGTTACAACGAAGAGGACAACGTCGAGCTTTTTTATGAGGAATGCGTCAAGGCGTTCTCGAAAACCGACATTGAATATGAATTTGTATTTGTAAACGACGGAAGCCGCGACAAGACCGCCGAAAAGCTGAAAAAGCTCTACAACGAAAAGACCGAGAGCAACATAACGGTCGTGTCGTTCAGCCGCAACTTCGGCAAGGAGAGCGCGATCTACGCGGGGCTCAAGAACTCGACGGGCGACTATGTTTCGCTGATTGACGCGGACTTGCAGCAGCGTCCCGAGGTCGTGGTCGAGATGATGGACATTCTCGAAAACGAGCCCGAGTACGACTGTGTCGCAGCCTATCAGGGCAAGCGCAGGGAGGGCTCGGTTATGACGGGCTTCAAGTCGGGCTTTTACAAGCTTATCAACAAATTAAGCGAGGTCGAGCTTCACGCCGACGCGAGCGATTTCCGCACCTTCTCGAGAGGAGTCGCCGACGCTATTCTCGAAATGAGCGAGTACCACCGCTTTTCAAAGGGAATTTTCAGCTGGATAGGCTTCAACACCAAGTACATCCCCTACGAGGTTCAGGAGAGAAACGCGGGCGAAACAAAATGGAGCTTCACAAAGCTCGTCAAGTACGCCTTTGAGGGAATCTCGGCTTTTTCGACAAAGCCCCTCAAGCTTGCGACCTACACGGGAATGATAACCGCCTTCGCGGCGATAGTCTACCTCATCGTCGTAGTAATTCAGCGAATCTGGTTCAACGTCGCCGTCAGCGGCTACGCCACGATCGTCGCGCTTATACTCCTGCTCGGCGGGATCCAGCTTTTCTGCATAGGAATCATCGGCTCCTACCTTGCCAAGACCTACATCCAGAGCAAGAAACGCCCGATTTACATAGCCAAGGAAATTTTAAAAAGGAAATAAAGCCAAAAGCCGCCTGATTATCGGGTGGCTTTTCGTATTTTCTTCTCGGGAAAAATATCCTCAACCCCCTTTACATTTCGCGCAATCGGTAGTATAATATATATGTATTTCTATATCCGCGCGCGGATAATCAACTATTTGGGTAAAGAGGGATTTTGTTGTATGATGAATGTTCCGTTTTCACCGCCTGATATAGGTCAAGACGAAATCGAAGCGGTCAAGGAGGTTCTCGAGTCGGGTTGGATAACGACAGGACCAAAGACCAAGCTTCTTGAAAAGAGAATAGGCGAGTACTGCCACACGGGTCAGGCTGTCTGCCTGTCGTCGCAGACCTCGTGCGCGGAGATGACTCTGCGTATCCTCGGGGTGGGACCCCAGGACGAGGTTATACTCCCCGCTTATACATACACCGCGACCTGCTCCGTAGTGTACCACGTCGGCGCAAAGCCCGTTATGATCGACTGCAAGCCCGGAACCTTCGAGATGGACTACGACAAGATGGAGGCGGCGATCAACGAGCACACCAAGGTTATCATCCCCGTTGATCTGGCGGGGATTGTGTGCGATTATGACAGGATCTACGAGGCTGTGCGCAATCAGAGAGACAAATTCCGTCCCAAGGGCAAGATTCAGGAGCTTATCGGACGCGTCGTTATTATGGCTGACGCGGCGCACGCGTTCGGCGCGCGCTGGCACGGACAGATGTGCGGAGAAATCGCCGACTTCACCAATTTCAGCTTTCACGCCGTTAAGAATATGACGACCGCCGAGGGCGGCGCGGCAGTCCACCGGCTGCGCGGCAGGATCGACGAGGACAAAATCTACAAGCAGTATATGCTCTGGTCGCTTCACGGTCAGACGAAGGACGCTTTTTCAAAGGAAAAGCTCGCGTCGTGGGAATACGACGTCGTGAACACCCAGTATAAATGTAATATGCCCGACATCCTCGCGGCAGTCGGTCTGGCTCAGCTTAACCGCTACGAAAAAATGCTCGACCGCCGTCACGAGCTCATAAGACGCTACAACGAGGAGCTCAGAGACCTTGATTTGCAGGTGCTCGACCACGCGGGCGACGACCACCGAAGCAGCGGTCACCTCTACTTTGTACGCTTTCTCGGAAAGGACGCCGAGTTTCGAAACGAGTTCTACAACCGTATGGCTGAAAACGGCGTAATGTGCAACGTTCACTTCAAGCCCCTGCCAATGCTCTCCGCGTACAAGAACAAGGGCTTTGACATCATGGACTACCCGTACGCCTATAATATGCACAAAAACCAGCTCACCCTGCCGATGAACTCAACTATCACCGACGCAGAGGCTGAGTACGTGATTGAAACCTTTAAGAAGGTATACGACAGTATGATAAAGTAAGGGAACGACAGTGAGAGACGCATTTGAAAATCGAATCAACTTAATACTTGTCTCGGCAATTCTTGTTGTGTGTATAGCGATCGGTGTGCCTCTCTGCTTTTCTCAGTGCGAGGTAAAGACCGACGCGAACGACGCGTCGGCCGCAACCGAGGAAACAACGACCGTCGAAACGACCGCGACTACCGCGGCGACGACCGCGGACAAGCCCTCGGACGAGGTCGAGATAATCTCGCAGGACATCAAGCTTCCGAACAAAAAGGCTCAGTCCTCTCCCTCGGTCGAGAAGAGCGAGAAGAAATCCGAAGCCGAAAGGATAAAGGCGCAGAAGCTCAAAGCCGAAAAGGAAAGGCAAGAAAAGCTCAAGGCAAAGAAAGCAAAGAAAGCAAGCGAGCAAAAGCCGACCGAAGAGGTGCAGTTCGCGACGGCTGAGCCCGTCGAGCACCCTGCGTCATACGAGGCTCAGTGGAACGCGGGCTATCTGCTTGCGATAGACAACCCCGACAAGGGCTACAAATGCCCGCACATCGAGCTCTCGGACGACGACCGCGATCTGCTTGAGAGACTGTGCTACGGCGAGTTCGGAACAGGCGGCTTCACGGGCGCGGCGCTTATCGCCCAGTCGGTCAAGTGCGCGATGGTCGACCTCGGAACGAGCGACGTTTCTACGGTGATCAGGGACTTCCGCTACACGGGAAGCACTCACAGCGGCACGAGCGAGGCGTGCAAAAAGGCGGTAATCTACATCTTTGATATGGACAAGGACGCGGTTCAGCACCGACTTTTGTATATGTACAACCCGACTATGGTTTCCTCGGCGTTCCACGAATCGCAGAACTACATATGCTCCTTCAAGGAAATCAGATTCTTTGACCGAAAGTAAGCAAGACAAACATAAATAGGACAAGCGTCCTTGCTTGTCCTATAATTTTTTTGTTTTTGAAAGGAAGTATAATGAAAAAACTAATCCCGATAATTCTATCCGCGGTGATAATCTGCTCAACGACCGCGGTTTCAGCCCTTGCGGACACCCGTACCTTAAAGTTAAAGGTCGGCGGAACGACCGTAAAGGCTCTCAACAAAACGCTCCTCAAGGGGCTAAACGAGCTCAGGGAGGATATGGACGTCCCGAAGCTGAAAGCCGACAGAGGGCTCGTCTCCGACGCGTACAAGCGCGCGTCAATGCTCGCCGTTATGTACTCCGAGGAGAACTCCTGCGAGGAGTCGGAGAAGCTGTGCGACAGCTTTGTCATAGCTAAGGGTGAGGCTGACGACGCTCTCGACGAAATTGAAAGCAGTCTCTTTGACGAGGACGAGGAGCTCAACGCCTGCGGGATCGCGAATCTGACCGTCGGCGGCACGACCTTCTGGGTAGTCTGCTTTGACAAAAAGGACACGATCACCCCCTACTCCAACTACAGGAAGTCGAAAACGACCTACTCCTTCACCGCGAACTACTACCTGACGAGCCTGAGCATAAAGGAGCAGTTCGGCGAGTTCAAAAACAAGACCCTGAGAACAGGCAAAAAGTCCTACGGCAGACCGACGCTTTCAAACGGAAAGAAGCTCGCTAATTCCGACAAGAATTTCCCGATAATATACACAAGCTCAGACCCCGAGACGGCGACAGTAAACAGCTTCGGCAAAGTAACGGCGAAAAAGCCGTCCTACTTCAAAGCAAAAAGCCGCTACACCCCGAAGAAGGGCGATTTCGTACTGTTCCACTGGTACAAAAACGACGGGTGGCTCGCGAACCACGTCGGGATAGTCTACCGCGTGAAGGGCGGCAAGATCACCACTATCGAGGGAAACACAGGCACCTACAGCTTCAAGACCTCGAGGGTGAGCGCGAAAAAATACAGCCTTTACAGCTCGAGCATAGTCGGCTACATCGACACCTCAGCCGAGCTCGGCAGGACGAAGGCGAAGAGTATGGCAAATCTCGCGAAGAAGCAGCTCGGCAACAAGGGCAAAAAGTACTACGCGGGCACAAAGGCGTGGAAGGATTTCCTCGGCGGCAAGTATATGGCCGACAACTGGTGCGCGATATTCTGCGGCTGGCTTATGGAAAACAAGGGAGTCGACCCCCTCGACCTCTACTGGAGCCCGAGCTGTACAACGTGGATAAACCAATGCAACGAAAACGCCACCGCCGAAATAACAGCCCAGATCGCAGGCACAGAGCTTGAGTGGAGCTACAACGTCACCGTGACGGTGTAGGCTCCCGCTCTTTTCGGAACAGAGCGGGGCTGTCGCTGACGCGATAGCCCCGTTTTTCGTTGTATGAATGATGTAAAATATCAAAGAATGAAAATATTTTGGGATTTTTTGAAACTTTTCCCCGAAAAACCGACACTACATTGTTGGAAACAAAAACAGGAGGAATCCAAAATGAAAAGAACAAAAAAGCTCATCTGTATCCTTTTAGCGATCCTGATGATCTGCGGGTCGTTTGCGGCTCTGTCGATCCCGGCTGCCGCCTATGATTATGATGACGATGATGACGTCGTCCCGCTGAACACCGAATCGGGACACGAGGGTGAAACGAGCGGCTATGACGACGATATCAAATGGAGCTTCAACAAAAGCAGCGGCACGCTGACGCTCACCGGACATAAAGAAATGGACGATTACTCGGTTTACCAAGAGGACGGCTTTCTTGCCCCTTGGTATCATCTGCGCAACAAAGTCAAACACGTGACGATCAGGGGAACTGTCTCCAACATCGGCGATTACGCGTTTTATAAGTTCTCCAAAATGACAAGCGTGAAGATGCCCGACAGCGTGACTTCGATCGGAACGGCGGCGTTTGAATTCTGCGAAAGCCTTAAGAGCGTCAAAATCCCCGCCGGCGTTACCATAATCAACGGATCGGCTTTTTATGAATGCAAAAGTCTGACAAGCGTAACTGTGCCAAAGGGAGTGACCTCCATCGGAGTGGCGGCGTTTGAATACTGTGAAAAGCTTGAAAGCGTCAAGCTGCCCGATTCTCTGACCTTTATCGATTCTATCGCGTTCAGTGATTGTCCGAAGCTCAAAACGATCAACATCCCCGAGGGCATCAAAACGATCTCTGAGTATGCCTTTTCAAATTGCACGAGTCTTGAAGCTATCGCTCTGCCCGACTCCGTCACCAAAATAAAAAGCTGCGCGTTCAAAGAATGTAAAGCGCTCGCCAAAATCACCGTCGGAAACAACATCGACACCATCGACGACGGTATCCTTGACGGCACCGCCTACGCTTCGGACAGCGCCAACCGCAAAAACGGCGCGCTGTACCTCGGCAACTACCTCATCAAGGCGGATAAAACGAGCCCGGAGGAGCTTGAGATCGACGACGGTACGACCGTCATCGCCGCCGAAGCCTTTAACGGTCTCACGACCCTTCGATCCGTCGTGATCCCCGACAGCGTAAAAAAGATAGGCTACTCGGCGTTTGAAGGCTGCACATCCCTTGCTCAGATCGCGCTCGCCGACGGTATCAGGTACATCGAAGCGAACGCGTTCAAGGATACCGCTTATTGGTCGAAGCCCTCCAACTGGGAGGACAAGGCGCTGTACATCAACAACGCGCTGATCTCGGTAAAGGAAGATCTTAAGGGAGAGTGCATCGTCAAGGACGGTACGGCGCTTATTGCGGAAAACGTCTTTGATAATTGCAGCGAAATGACAAGGCTGACCCTGCCCGCCTCGCTGAAAATCATCTGCACGAATTCGTATGAATACTGCAACAACCTCAACGGGGTCGGGATCAGCGACCTTGCCGCATGGTGCAGCGTCGATTTCTCGGTAGGAACTGACGAATGGAGCTGGGATAGCCCCAACAGCAACCCTCTCGGCAGAGCAGGATCATTATATATAAACGGCGTCCCTGCGACCGATCTTGTGATCCCCGAAGGCGTTGAAAGCATTTGTCCCGACGCATTTGCGGACTGTCAGAGTATTAAAAGCGTTACGCTTCCGAGCAGTCTGAAAGTCATCGGCGACGGCGCCTTTGACGATTGCGACAGCCTGAAAACAGTGACCATCCCCGAATCATTGGAGAAGGTCGGCGACGGCGCCTTTAACGATTGCGACAACCTCAGAAGCGCGATCCTTCCCGACAGCGTCACAGAGGTCGGTAGCACCGTGTTCAGCGGCTGCGTCCGCCTGACCGAGGCGAGACTGCCCAAGGGTCTCACCTCCATCGACAAATGTTTGTTTGAGTGCTGCAGAAAGCTGACCCGCGTCAATATCCCGCAGGGCGTTACCTCTATCGGCGCTGACGCGTTCCGTTACTGTGATTCACTCACCTCGCTCACCATTCCCGACGGCGTTACGGAGATCGGCAAAGGCGCATTTTATCAATGCAAAAACGCGCAGGGGATCTCCGTTCCCGCAAGCGTCAAGACGATCGGCGAGGAAGCCTATTACAACTGTAAAAAGCTCACCGCTCTCACCGTTCCCAAAGGGATGACGAAGATCGAAAACGCCGTTTTCTGCAAATGCTCCGGTCTGACAAGGGTCAGGGTCGCCGGGAGAATCACTTCGATCGGAACATATGCGTTTTCCGACTGTAAGAACATCAAAAGCGTCAGCCTGCCCGATACGCTGACTGTTATCGATGTTTATGCTTTCTCAAACTGCAAGAGCCTCAAAAAAATCAAGGTTCCCGCTTCTGTCGTCAGTATAGGTTATAAACCGCTGGGATATTACTGGAAAGACGGCGACGACGTTGTGATGGACGACTTTGCGATCTACGGAAAAAAGGGCAGCGCCGCCGAAAAGTATGCCAAAAAGAACGGTCTGGCGTTCAACAAAAAGCCCAACCCCGCTAAGTACACTGTCAAGACCAAAACCGTCAAAATCCGCACCGCGAAGGTAAAGAAGGTCGCCGTGAGACCTCTCACCGTTTTAGGCGCAAAGAGCAAGGTCACCTTTGCCAAGGTGGCAAAGGTCAACGAGCCCCTGCGATACGGTGCAAAGACCGTCAACTGTACGGTGAGCAAGTCCAGCAAGGCGATCTACCGAAAGGTATCCGTCAACAAAAAAACGGGCGTGATCACCCTTGCAAAAGGCGCCTACAAGAAGGGCACCTACGAGCTCCTGATCAAGGTCAAGGTTGCCGGCAATTCAAAATACGCCGCAAGAACGCGTATCAAAATAGTAAAGATAAAGCTGGTATAATACCGATTTCCGATAAAGCTTCGGGGCTGTCACAGAATTTGTTCTGCGACAGCCCCTTTTTCAGCCCTCTAAAGCTCCTCCTCCATAAACGGGTAGACGTCCTCGTAGGACTCGAGCTCTTCCTCGCTCAGTATCGCTCGGGGGACGGCTCCCGTCATTTCGGTCGCGGAAAAGGCATTAAACTCGTCCTCGACCTCGTCTATCGGATAATCGTCATATAACTCATACATTTTTCTCACCTCGGGATTAGTATTTTTCGGAACAAGCGGCGTATGTTTTGAAAATTTTTCCATTTTCGCTCTTTTTATGGGCGAAAAAATGTGATAAAATAAGCTCGGAGGTGCAGATATGAAACTCTTAACGAAACTATCGGCAATAACCCTTGCGGCTGTGCTCGTCGGCTCCGCGCCGATCGCCGCGTCCGCAGAGGGGAAAATATCATATAAATTCTCGGGCGACGAGAGCAGGAAGGCGGGCTGCGCCGAGGGAAAAATCACTCTCGGCTCCGTCGGCTCGGGTGAGTACGAGCTTTACTGGGCGGACGACAAAAAGGCGCTCGACGGCTTTTATGAGATCGCGAAGCTCAGAAGCGGCGAGAGCTTTTCCTTTTCGGAGCACACTCTTATTCCGCCCGACGCGACAAAAATCATCGCCGTAAAGGGCTCAAAGAGCGTCGAAAAAGCCGAGGCGGTGTACGACATCCCGAAGAGCAAGCGCTTTAAATATAAGAGCTCGGACGCGCTCTACACCTTTATGAACTACTCGGACATCCACATCGACGAGGCAAAGAATCAGTTCTACAAGTTCAGCGAGCTTCACTGGCAGAAGGCGCTCGAGACCGCCGCGAGCCGAAACGCCGATTTCATCATAACCGCGGGAGACAACGCTACAAACGCCGAGGGACTCGGCAGGGAGTTTGACAAATTCCTGCAAATCCTCGCGGACTCACCGTTTGACAACCCTGTCTATGAGGGCTCGGGCAATCACGAGCTGAGGACGGGCGCGCTCGACGCTCAGAAGCACACCTTCGTCACCGCGACGGGGCTTGACGGCAGGAGAAGCACAATTGACAAGGGCAAGACCTATTTCACCGTGACCGAGCCGAAAACGGGCGATTTGTTCATATTTATGGCGCTCGAGAAGCGCTACAACCCCGACGAGGGCGACGAGTTCACCCCCGAACAGCTTGACTGGCTTGAAAAACTGCTCAAAGAAAACTACCAAAAGAACAAAAACATCTTCCTCATCCAGCACGCTCTGATCGAGGGCTACGGCGCGGGCGACGACGAGGACGGATACTACACCGTTCCGCTCAGGACGAGGTACGAATCGACCGTCCGCTTCCGCGACATTATTTCAAAATAC
This sequence comes from Ruminococcus sp., assembly GCA_017384945.1. Classification (GTDB taxonomy): domain Bacteria; phylum Bacillota; class Clostridia; order Oscillospirales; family Acutalibacteraceae; genus Ruminococcoides. Next base: position 16,664 of record JAFNSO010000071.1, read on the forward strand.
CCGAGGCTTATCTGGATTTCGGGTCACACGCACATCGCGCTCAGGTACGGCTACAACTACTCGAATATGAACGACACATCCTGTCATATGCTCCACGACAGCTCGGTTTGCTGTCCGACGACGCTCAACTACTCGGCGCACAAGCTCAGCTACGACGCGGCGTCAGACGAGGAGACAAAGGACTTTACCGAGGGCTACTACTCTCAGGTTTTCCCCGACGAGGTCGTTTTCTGCGGAGAAAATCTTTATCATAACAAAATCTATCCTGCCTCGTGCTATGTTATGGAGAGCTGCCGAACCACCGCCGAAAAATCCCCGACCGCTCAGACTCGGGACTTTGCCCTGCCGAAAAACGCAGACCTTCTTTCTTTTGCCGAGAGGTGCGTCTCTTTGCCGAAAAGTCTTACGTACAGGGGAATTACCGAAAGCGACAAAAAAGCCCTCAGAGAGCTCTCAGAGCGCTTTCTGAGCGAGATGTACAGCTTCTCGTCCTACGACGACTATCAGGCGCTCAAGAAGGCGTACAACAATAACGCCGACTACAAGACGCTGTGCAAGGCGTACATCAGGGCTCTGCCCCACTCGCGCGAGGGACTGACGACGATTTACTTTGCGAACACAAAGAAGTGGGCTCAGCCCTACGCGAAGCTCAGCTCCGCGAAGAACTCGAACGGCGAACAGGGCGAGCCGCTTACGAAAATCGGCAAGGACAAGGACGGAAACGACCTCTACTCCCTCGAGCTCAACGCGAACGTTTACAGCACCGTAGTGTTCACAGACGGCGCCGACGACAGGCAGAGCGAGCCGCAGACGATAGCCGCAGAAAAGCTCTACGTCCTCAACAGCTTTGACCCGAGCTCACCTTATTACTGTTATGTCCGTGAATATGAAGGTAAAAAGTAATAATTAAGTATTTTATTTGGGGCAGATGTGGCAGGTAAAAACATAGGTTCCTTAAAAGAAAGTGATTTTGAAAAGGGCTGCATTTAGCTGCCACATCCGCCCCAAGCTTAATTAATGCCAACTGAACAATCCCAAACACCCGAAAAACAGTGCAAAAAACATCGAAATATGATATAATAAATGCAAGAAAAGCAGCTGAAAAGCCGCAAAAAGCTTGCATTTGGAGATGGATGGGATGTATAAATTC
>JAFNSO010000001.1 GCA_017384945.1 Ruminococcus sp.
ATCGCTCTCTGAGCCGTCGAGCTTGTATGTGCCGCCGTAAACGGTGTCGAGAACATCTGTCTGACCGACTCTGCCGCTCCAATCACCATCACTTGTGTTTACGAAGAGGACGTTTGTGCTTACGACCTTGAACTTAATAACGCCGTTTTCTTCGGTGCCTTTAACCCAAGAGCCTTCTAATCCGCCGTTAAACGACCATGCAATCCAGTCGCCCGACACATCACCGGGGTCGAAATAAACCGCGTCGTCCTCAGCCTCTGTCGGCTCGGGCTCGGTTTCTTCCTCAGTCCATGACTCCAAAAGCCAGAAGCCTCTGTTGTCCTTCTCGCTCAGAGGATAAAAGCCCGACTCCTTGCCTGTGAATTTTCCTTCGGTGGTCTGCGCCTTGGAGTTTGTGAAAACAACATTTACGCCTACGGGGAGCTCAACGCTGTAGTACGGCTCTCCGTATTTGTTTACTCCCTCGTCCTTCATTTCGATTCCGGGCCACTCTACGGGAGTCTCGTCGCCGTCTGTCCAATAGTAGCAGTAGATTGTTCCGCCCCAATACTGATTGTTTGTAAAGTAAACCTTCTGAGTCTCGGGGGCCTCTGTCTGCTCGGGCTCGCCGACTTCAACGACTACAGAGTCCTTCATTGATTCTGCAACTGCCTTACCGGCAGCGGTGAACCCACCGTCAGCAGCGTAAACTGTATCTAAAGAGTCAAGCTCCTCAATATTAAGGTCAACGGAGGCGTCGCCCTTTGAATCTGCCTTAACCTTGAAGTTACATACTACGAGAACATCGCCTTTTGTGAAGTCAAAGGGATTATAAGATCTTGCAAAGTTGAACAGACCCTCGCTGAGGTTCTCGATTACAGCGGGTTGAACTACGGGGAATTCCCATGACTCAAGTGTGAGCTTATCCTTGTTGTAGTTGAGGGCACCCTGTCCGTCTACGAGGGGCTCGTCAGCAGTGAGCTTGTATATAACCTTGAGTGTGTCTCCGTTGATTTCCTGCTTTTTAATTTCTGTGCCGTTGAGCTTGATAACAGCTGTGAGCGAACCGTCGTCAGTCTCGGGCTCTTCGGTCTTGGGCTGGGTCTCGTGTATCCAGTCGCCGCTGTATTCGATGAAGTTATCGCCGAACTCATTCTCACCTTCTTCTTCGGAACCGTCGAGCTTGTATGTGCCGCCGTAAACCGTGGCAAGCGGAATTGTCTGTCCGACTCTGCCGCTCCAATCACCGTCAATTGTGTTTACGAAGATAACGTTTGAGCTTACGCCCTCGAATTTTAATACTCCGTTCTCATCGGTGCCTTCGATCCAAGAGCCTTCTAAGCCGCCGTCATACGACCACGCGAGCCAGTCCCCCGATACATCACCGGGGTCGAAATAAACCGCATCGTCCTCAGCCTCTGTCGGCTTGGGCTCGTCGGTCTCGGGCTCGGGAACATCGCCCGACCACGTTACTTTGAGGTAATCTCCCCAACCGTCGCCCCAGTTGATAACAGCGTGGTTGCCTGCTACAGACTCGTCGCCTGACTCGTTCAAAATAGTTCCGTTCCAGCTTGCCTCGGAGCCCCAGGGCATTCTTACGAACTTTACCATGCTTCCGAGTCCGTCAAAGTGAAGCTCTTCCGCGCTTTCGCCGTAGGAGTTTACCCAGTGACCGTCCTCGCCATCATTCCATGTCCACGCGTACCATGTCGCGGGGTCTCCGGGGTCATCGACGTTAGAAATATCGACTGTGATGTCCCCGCCTGTCTTGTCCTTTTCTGTCTCGGTAGCCTCTGTCGGCTCGGGCACGTCGGTCTCGGGCTGAGCAGTCTCTGTCGGCTCGGGCTCTCCCGACCAATCGCCGTACATATACATACCTCCGTCCCATTTTGTAATGGTGAAAGTATCGCCGTCGATGGTAAGATCCTCGGTCTGGCTCCAACTTCCCGTCCACGCGGGCTCCATTGTACCCTCGGGCTTGCGCACAAAAAGTATGTTTGTGTCTACATCTGAAAAGACATAGAATCCGTCGTCTGTTTGCTCGGGAACAAGCCATGTTCCTCCCGAATAGTCACCCCATGTCCACGCGTACCACACGGGGCTGTCTTCACCCGCAACGCCGGGGTCAAACTTTACAGTTGTAAGATTGGCGGCGTCGACTGTTGCCGACATAACAAAGCAGCTGAGCAGCATTGTAACCGCCAAAATGATACTTACTGACTTTTTAAGTTTTCTCATAAAAGTTCCTCCTTTTAGAATTTTTATCCGACAGCGGCTCAAAGTCCGCCTATACGTTGGAATTATATCACATTAATGTGAAAAAGTCACTAAAAAATTAAACATTTTCACAAATGTGATAAATTTTGTTAATTATGACGAATAAATTAGAAAACTAAAGGAGCCGCAACGCGACTCCTCAGTTCTTTATTTTTTGACGATAAGCTTGACCGTCGCTGTTTTTGACGCCGAATTATAATTCTCCGTCGCCGCCGACGTAATCTTAACCTTGATTTTATAGGTTCCCTTTGCCGCCTTTTTCCACTTTTTAACGGTAATCGTGCCGTTTGAGCTGATTTTCAGGAGCTTTTTGAGCTTTTTCGGTACCGAAGAAAGCTTGAAGCTGAGCTTGCCGGCGTTATTCCCTACGGTGACCGCCCTGAGCTTAACGCCCTTTCTGAGCTTCTTTATCTTAAATGATTTTTTAGCCGCCTTGACGCTGAGCTTCTGATTTGCCTTTTTGATAACAAAGGTCCTGACGATGGTGCCTGTGTATTTTCCCGTTCCCGTGATTATCAGAGTCGCGTTGCCGGCGTTGAGGTTGTTGCGGTAGCTCGCCTTGATCTCCGCGTACTCTCCGTTGTTTGAGACGGCGGGGCTGAGCTTGAGCGGACTTCCCGTGTATGTCACGGAGGATACACCCTCGACCTTCCAACCCGTGATGTCGATTTTTCCCTCGGCGTTCGTGGGATTTGTCGCGTAATCGGTAGCGGGCTGAGTAGGCTCGGTCTGCTCCTGCGCGGGATTTGTTGCGGGATTCGTCGCGGGATCAATATTGTCGGGATTGGTCTCGGGAGCTTTGCTTTCGGGCTGAGTCGCGGGAGCCGTATTGTCCGGCTGAGTTACGGGAGTGGTCTCAGCCGGTTTTGTAGCGGGAACGGTCTCCCCGGGCTCGGTTGAAGGTATCGTGTACTCGGGCGCTGTCGCGGTCTCAGTCGGCTGCGTCGCGTCGGATAACTGAGCTGTTTCGGTTGTCTGAACGGGAGCGAGAGCCCTTACCGAGATGTAATTGTCGTCGCCCGTGTCATTGAGCGCCTTTGCCTCGGCGCTTTCGGCGCTCGAGCCGCCGAGGATTTCAAAGTCTCCGAACGAAAGCGAAAGCGCCAACCCTCCGCCGAGCGCGTTGCGGTTGCCGAAAGCGGTGAGACTGCCCGTCTCGCCGACTATGACGGAGACGTTCTCCTCGGTTGAATAAATCGCGTAGCCTGTTTTTACCGCCTTGCCCTTTGAGGTGCTCGCGGGAGCAAGACCGTCGGACTCTAATCTGACGCTGCCGTTAATAACCATCGCGCCCGTGAGCTCGATTGCGGCGGCAGGCTTCGCTACCCAGCCGTTGATCGCGATAAACACGCCTGTGTTGACTTCCTTTTTAACTTCAATCACACCGTCCTTGCCGACGGTAATATTCCTCGCGCAGATCGTGGCGTACTCGCGGATAGTCGCGGTTGTGTCCGCCTTTAAGGTGCCGTTTACCGTGAGCGCCGTAGCGTAAACCGTGTAGCAGACGGTAGATGAATCGACCTCGTAGCTCGAGCTGACGGTTGTGTTCTCGGTGATGACAAGCTCGCCGCAGAGTATGCCGTCAAAGTCAAGCTCCGAGCCCGAAATCACGGCACGCTTTCCGTCGGCAACGATTCCGTAGAAAAGATATCTGTCGCCCTCGCCGTGGCGGGTTTCGAGCTTGATCGTATTCTTTCCGATGAGGTTGATATTCAAATCCTCGTTTGTGTAAATTCCCGCGACGAGTATATAATTGCTTTCCAAATCGCGGATAAAATAATAATCCGTAATCGACGCGTTTTCGAGAGTGAGCGTTCTTGTCTGATAATCAAAGCTCACCTTGCCCGAAATTCCGCTGCCTTTTATATCGGAAGCGTTCGAGCTGTTGACGGCAACGCCCGCGACCCACAGCCCGTACTCGGACTCGGGCAGAGAGCTCTTCGGCTCCTCTGTTTCGGGCTGAGTCTCCTCGGGCTCGGTCGTTTCCTCGGGCTCGGTCGTTTCCTCAGGCTTTTCGGTTTCGGGAGTCGTTGTCTCGTCGTTACCGTACTCAGTTGGCTCCTCCTCAAGCGCGGTGAAGGGAATATCATAGTATTTCGCGTAGCCCTCGACGCTCGTTTCCTCGTAGCCGTAAATCTCAAAGCCCTCTACGAGCACGATCGTATCGTCCTCACTCCAGGTAAAGCCGAACGCCTTGTCTCCCAGATCCTCGGGATGGAAGGTGAGATACGCATTTGTGAGCTTGTCACAGCAGAAGAACGCGTGCTCACCGACATTCTTGATATTTTTGCCGAAATCGACCTTTTCGAGAGCCTGACAGAACTTGAATGCCTCGTTCTCAATCGTCGTGACCGAGTCGGGAATCGTGAATTCAGAGAGCGCGGTACACCCGCCGAAGGCAAATGTGCCGATTAACTTGACCGTGTTCGCGATTTTTACGCTTGTCAGGTTTTTGCAGTTCTGAAAGGCGCACGCGCCGATATTTGTAACGCCGTCCTCGATGATGACGGTTTTGATTGACTCGCTGTCGTACTCGAGCCACGGAGCGGCGTGGTCTTTTTCACAGCTGTAATCAGCCATAGCTCCCGAGCCTCTGATTGTAAGCGTTTCCGTCGCGAAATCGAGCTCAAACTCGCAGTCGCCCGTCTTGTCCGTCCAGACGCCGCCCGAGGTCTGAGCCTTGTCTGTCGGTGCGGCAGAAGCGCCGACCCCGAGTCCCGCGAAAACGCCGAGAATGAGCAAAATTGACAGAACAAGACTTAATGCCTTTTTAGTATACTTCATAACCTGCCCCTTACTATTTGACAGTCAGCCTGACGGTAACCGTCTTTGACGCGGCGGCAAAATTCTGCGTCGCCGCCGACGTAATCTTTACCTTGGTTTTGTAAGTTCCCTTTTCCGCTTTCTTCCACTTTTTAACGGTGATAACGCCCTTCGAGTTGATTTTCAGGAGCTTTTTGAGCTTTTTGGGAACTGACTTGAGCTTAAAGCTGAGCTTGCCCTTGTTGTTTTTGATACTGAGAGCCTTGACCTTCACGCCCTTCTTAAGCTTCTTAAGCTTATATTTCTTTTTGGAAGCCTTGATGCTGAGGCTCTGCTTCGCCTTGTTGATTTTGAAGGTTTTTACGATCGTGCCTGTGTAATCGCCCGTACCTGTAATGATTGCCGTCGCTGTGCCCGCGTTGAGGTTGTTGCGGTAGCTGACCTCAACGTCGGCGTACTCGTCCTCGCGCGAAACGATAACGTTGAGCTTTATGAGCTTGCCCGTGTAGGTCATATTTGAAACGCCGCTGACTGTCCAGCCCGATATGTCGGTTTTTCCGTCGGGTGTTGTCGGGTTTGTCGCGGGAGCCGTCGACTCGGTCGGAGCATCAACCAAAGCTGTTGTCGGAGCTGTGCTGTCGGGCTGAGTCGGAGCCGTTGTTTCCTCGGGCTGAGTCGAGGGAACAGTGTCCGTCGGCTCGGTTGAAGAAACAGTATCGCCCGGTTCGGTCGAAGGAACAGTGTCCCCGGGTTCGGTCGAAGGAACAGTGTCCCCGGGTTCGGTCGAAGGAACGGTGTCCCCGGGTTCGGTCGAAGTAGAGGTGTCCTCGGGATTCGTAGCGGAAGATACTTCCTCGCTTGCCTTAGGCTCGGTCGTAACCGCTGCGGTTGAAGGCTCCTCGGAAACTGTCGGGTCAATCACAGCCGCTTCGTGCGCGTAAGTTTTTTCGCCGTAGGTGAAGCTGCAAACCGATACATCGAGCGTAGAGCGCGTAAGGCTGTCGGCGCTTACGTCGGAATTGTAGCTGAAAATGAGCTTTCCTTCTGAATTTTTGTTGTTTTCGGAATAATTGTAAACATCGCCGCTGATTACCGCGTATTTCTTGCCGTCCGAGTCTCTGTAAACGTCGGCAGCGGTATCGACTACGTTGTAGCAGGTTATCTGGATCGGGTAATTTCCGTTCGCTTCAACCTCAAAGCCTCGGTTCTTGAACTCAATGCCGTCGAGCACGCCGAGATTTTCGGTAATAACATAGCACCCGAACTCCTCGTCATAGCGAACCCTGCGCATATCCCAGGTCTCAACCACGTCGGCGGGCTGACCGTAGGCGTTCATATGAGTAGTCTTTGTGTACTGACCGCAGAAAACCGCGTCGGGCTCGTTTTCGTTTTTGATTTTGTAGCGGAAGCCCTTTCCGTCGCTCCACGAGTAGGTGTAGAGACCGTGAACCTCCTCGCCGACCTGAAGCGTTTGCTCCGAGGTCTTGTTGAGCTTGTCAAAGCCGAGCTCCTCCTGCGAGAGCGAGGTGTTGTTGATACAGAACGCCGCGTTCTGACCGCTGACACGGAAGGTAGTGCCGTCCTCAATCACGATGGGTGAGTTGTAATAAGCCTCGCCGCTCTGCTCGAAAACAAAGCCGCAGTCCTCGCCGCTTTCAATCGTGAGAGCTCCGCCGCCCGAAACCGTCAGACCGCCGTCATATACCGCGAGCTGACCGAGCCTGTTTTCGCCTTTCAGCTCGAGCGTTAAGTTCTTGTATACCTTATTATATATAACGAGCTTTTTGTCGGGCGCGTTGAGGTTGTTCAGGGTGAGAGTCTGCATTGAATTATCAAAGGATACCCCCTGAACCTCGTTGACCTGCTCAAATTCAGCGCCTTTCCTTATATATAGGAGCTGACTGTCCTCGCCGTTTAGGTAAACGCTCGGTCTCGAGCCGACCTTTTCCTCCTTGTCGGCAGTGAACTCCGTTGCCTCGTAGCTGTAATTGCGGTATTTTACATTTGAAGTTACGGGAGTAAGGTCTGACACCTCAACGTCGCTTGCCTTTGTAAAGAGATATTCCTCCTTGCCCTCGTACTCGGTTTTGTTGTCGTCGGAAAACTCGTAAACCTCGTCGCAGTAATCGACCGCGTATTTCTTTGAATCATTACCCGTATAAACGGTAGCCTCATAAATGTACTTTTCTTCAACGTATTTGATTGTCTGTTTTTCGTCGTTCTCGGTGACAAACGAGTAACCGAAATGCTCAAGCGAGCCCTCGCTCATCTCAGAGTAGCTGAACGGATCGACCGCCCTGTAGGTGCCCGACGCCTCGTCGAGTCGGCACTCATGTATCTCGAAGGAAACGTTTTCGCCATCAACAGTGCGGATACCCGCGTAGAGCGCGTCCTCGTCCTCGTCCTCATTTTTCATCAGAAAAGCGTCGCATTCTTTTACTTCAAGTCCGTTTGTCGTCTCATGAACGTCCTCGGAAATCTCCTCCTCGGCATTAACCTCGACCGCCGAGCCGCTCACTGTGAAAACAGAGTCCTTGTCGGTCGTGCTGTTTTGGAAGAAAACGGCGTGCTTCTCACCGCTGAACTTAACGCTGACGTTTTTGTCAATAGCGAGCTTCGACGGATAGAACTTCTTCGCCTCGGCTCCGAAGTAAACGCCGTTCTTGTACGAATCGCTCTTTCTAACCTCGAGACTGCCGTCGCCCGTGATTGTAAGACAGCCGTCGTAAACGCTTATCGGGTCAAGCGTGCAGACTCCGTGAACCTCGAGCGTAAAATCCTCGCCCATAAAGTAGAGCTCCAGACCGTGCTTGCCCGCGAAATCGACGTTGTCGAGCGTGAGCGTGTTTGTGCTTTCGTCGTAGCTCGCGCCCGCGATTGCACCCTCGTGATAACCCTCCCAGTCGAGAAGAGCAATATTCTTCTCGGCGGTGAATTCGATTGTCTTGAACATTCCGCCTGTTTTTGACTTGTCAGTCTCCGCCGCGTAAGCGCAGACTGAAAAAGCGCTCAAAAGCATAAGCGCCGCCAAAATAACGGAAATCGGCTTTTTTAAAAATTTCATAGTATACCTCCTGTGAGTGTATAATTTTTGTGGAATTATTATAACATATCGGCGAGCGGTTGTCATTGACAAATTGTCAATAATCACTTTTTCTTTGAAAATTTGTGAAAACCTCCCAACCTTCCGCCTCTGAACGCAAAAACGGTCGGGCAAACTGCCCGACCGCTCAACTCGATATTAAACTGTTGTCTATCTTTTGTCTCCGCGCATACGGATTGTGATTCCGAACTCCTCGGCTTTTTTCTCATACTTGCCGAGCTCCTTCTTCTTGATGATGTTCTTTTTCTTAAAGTTTTTGTAGTCCTCGATAATCACCTGCTTGAGACCGAGCTGATCCATCAGCCTCGCGCCCGTAGCGGAAACGCAGAGAAAGTACGAGCCCTTGTCTGTGACGACCTCGCCGTAAGCGCGGTAGATGTTGCCCGTCTCGTGGAAAATGTCAAAATTCTTGATTTCGACGCTTTTTCCCTGATAAAACTCCCTGAGAGCCTCCGCGTCAACGTCGAGAGTCTGACTCATAGTCTTTGCCTCGTCGTTAAAGAGAGAGGATATACTCTGTGAGCTGTCGAGAGTTTTGACCGTTTTATTAAAAAGCTCCTCAACGCGGTCAGAGCTGCTGCCCATAAACACCGCCGAAAGAACAATCAGCGCCACACATACAATCGAGCAAATAATCAAAGTAATTTTGTTCATAAAAGTCCGACCTTTCCAAAAACCTTGTCTGTCGTATACCTTTTATATTATATAAACAAAGCAAAAATTTGTCAATAGCAGGTCGGCCGATATATTCAAGCCTCTTTACTCCGCGTTTATAAGGTCTTTTTCGTCATCCTTCCAAATACTGTAACAATCATATTTTCCGCATACTGCACAAACTTAAGACCTGTATCTTATACAAAACGCTGAAAAGGGCAGACCGAAGTCTGCCCTTTACCGGTAAATCAAGCCTTGAATCAGGTAGCATCCTCGAAGCTTGCGAGCTTCTCGAGGTGAGCGTACTTCTTCTCGGCGTAGCCCTCAGCCTTTGTGAAGAGCTCCTCGGCTCTTTCGGGGAACTTACGTGACAGAGCGTTGTAACGTACCTCGCCCATGATGAAGTCACGGTAAGAAGCTGTGGGAGCCTTGCTGTCGAGGATGAAGGGATTCTTGCCCTCGTCAGCGAGACGCGGATCATAGCGGAAGAGGTTCCAGTAACCTGCCTTGACAGCCTTCTCCTCCTCGAGCTGAGCGATACCCATACCGCCCTTGATGCCGTGGTTGATACACGGAGCGTAAGCGATGATGATTGAAGGTCCGTTGTAGCTTTCAGCCTCAACCATAGCCTTGAGTACCTGGTTGTTGTTAGCGCCCATAGCGACCTGAGCAACGTATACGTAACCGTAGCTCATAGCGATAGCCGCGAGGTCCTTCTTCTTGACAGCCTTACCCGCAGCAGCGAACTGAGCGATTGAGCCGACAGGAGTAGCCTTTGAAGCCTGACCGCCTGTGTTGGAGTAAACCTCGGTGTCGAATACGAGGATGTTTACGTTCTCGCCCGAAGCGATTACGTGGTCGAGACCGCCGAAGCCGATATCATAAGCCCAGCCGTCGCCGCCGAAGATCCACATGCTCTTCTTGGCGAGCTCGTCCTTGTCAACGAGAGTCTTTTTAGCGAGATCTGCGACAGCGTCGTCAGCCTGCTCGAGCTCAGCGATGAGGGCGTCGGTAGCCTTTCTTGAAGCAAATGAATCATTGATTGTATCGAGATAATCGGCGCAGGCAGCCTTGAGGCTGTCCTTGCCTGTCTTTTCCTGAATTTCAGTTACATACTCGCAGAGTCTCTCTCTGATAGCCTTCTGTCCGAGAGCCATACCGAGACCAAACTCGGCGTTGTCCTCGAAGAGCGAGTTCTGCCATGCGGGACCTCTGCCCTCCTTGTTGACTGTGTAAGGAGTAGCGGGAGCCGAGCCGCCCCAGATTGAGGAACAACCTGTAGCGTTGGCGATGAACATTCTGTCGCCGAAGAGCTGAGTAACGAGCTTAGCGTAAGGAGTCTCGCCGCAGCCCGCGCAAGCGCCTGAGAACTCAAGCAACGGCTGACGGAACTGGCTGCCCTTGACTGTTGAAATCTTGAACTTCTCTTCAACCTCGGGCTTGGGATCGAGGCTTACGCCGTAATCAAATACAGACTGGAATTTTCTCTGAGTGTCGATGGGCTTCATAACGAGAGCCTTCTCGCCCTTCTTGCCCGGGCAGACCTGAGCGCAAGCGCCGCAGCCTGTGCAGTCGAGGGTAGAAACAGTCATTGTGAACTTGAACTCCTTGAGACCGATAGCGGGAGCTGTCTTTGTGTCAACGGGAGCAGCGTCAACCTCAGCGTCTGTGAGCATAACGGGACGGATAACAGCGTGAGGACAAACGATAGCGCACTTGCAGCACTGGATACAGTTGTCTGACTGCCACTCGGGAACGTCAACCGCGATACCTCTCTTCTCGAACGCCGCGGAGCCCTGAGGACAGGTGCCGTCAACGTAATCCATAAATGTAGAAACGGGAAGCTGGTTGCCCTTGTAAGCGTTAACGGGCTTGAGAACCTTGTTGACGTAATCAACGAGAGCGCCCTCGCCGTCAGCCTTGTCGGCAGTAGCGTCGTCAACAGCGTTTGCCCACTCTGCGGGGATCTCAACCTTCTTGAGAGCTTCCATACCCGCGTCGATAGCGGCGTAGTTCATATCAACGATAGCCTGACCCTTCTTGAGGTAGGACTTCTTTGCAGCTTCCTTCATCAGTTCCTTAGCCTTCTCGGCGGGAATGATGTCGGCAATCTTGAAGAACGCTGACTGGAGAACCGTGTTAACGCGGCTTCCGAGACCGATCTCCTTACCGATAGCGATAGCGTCTACTGTGTAGAAGTTGATCTTTCTCTCGGCGAGGATCTTCTTCATCTTGCCGGGGAGACGCTTTGAAAGCTCGTCAACATCCCACGCGCAGTTGAGCAGGAAGGAACCGCCCTCCTTGAGGTCCTCAACGATTTCATATTTATCAACGTAAGACGGGTTGTGGCAGGCAACGAAGTCAGCCTTGCTTACGTAGTATGTGGACTTGATCGGCTTGTGACCGAAGCGCAGGTGGGAAACCGTAAGACCGCCCGACTTCTTTGAGTCGTAAGCGAAGTAACCCTGAGCGTACATATCGGTGTTATCGCCGATGATCTTGATGGAGTTCTTGTTAGCGCCTACGGTACCGTCAGCGCCGAGACCCCAGAACTTACATGAGGTTGTGCCCTCGGGAGTTGTGTCGGGGTTCTCAACTCTCGGAAGCGAGAGATTTGTAACGTCGTCTACGATGCCGACTGTGAATCTCTTCTTGGGAGAAGCGGACTCGGCGTTTCTGTAAACAGCGATCATATCGGCAGGAGTCGTATCCTTTGAACCGAGACCGTAGCGGCCTGTGTAAACCTTTACGCCCGCGAAGTCAGAGCCGTTGATAGCGGCGAGAACGTCGAGGTAAAGCGGCTCGCCGATTGAGCCGGGCTCCTTTGTTCTGTCGAGAACTGAGAGAGTCTTGACTGTCTTGGGAAGCTCGGAGAGGAGATAATCCGCAACGAACGGTCTGTAAAGTCTTACCTTGAGGAGACCAACCTTCTCGCCTGCGGCGTTGAGGTAGTCAACAACCTCTTCGATACAGTCGCAGACAGAACCCATAGCAACGATAACGTGCTCAGCGTCCTCTGCTCCGTAGTAGTTGAAGGGCTTGTAGTTTGTGCCGATCTTGGCGTTGACCTTGTTCATATACTCAACGACAACCTCGGGAACAGCGTCGTAGTACTTGTTGCACGCCTCTCTTGCCTGGAAGAAGATATCGTCGTTCTGAGCTGTACCGCGTGTTACGGGGTGCTCGGGGTTAAGACTTCTTCTTCTGAACGCCTCAACAGCGTCCTTGTCGAGCATTTCGTCGAGATCCTCATAATCCCAGACCTCGATCTTCTGAACCTCGTGAGAGGTACGGAAGCCGTCGAAGAAATGCATAAAGGGAACTCTGCCCTTGATAGCCGCGAGATGAGCTACGGCTGTGAGATCCATACACTCCTGAGGACTGTTGGAGCAGAGCATAGCGAAGCCTGTCTGACGGCAGGCGTAAATATCGGAATGGTCGCCGAAGATGGACAGAGCGTGAGAAGTGAGCGCACGAGCCGAAACGTGGATAACGCCGGGAAGAAGCTCACCCGCGATCTTGTACATATTCGGAATCATAAGCAGTAAGCCCTGAGAAGCGGTGTAGGTTGTGGTGAGCGCTCCTGCGGCGAGCGAGCCGTGAACCGCGCCTGCGGCGCCGCCCTCGGACTGCATTTCAGTTACCTGTACAGTTCTGCCGAAGAGGTTTTTTCTGCCGTTTGTAGCTTCGTTGTCGGTAACGTCAGCCATAACGGAAGAAGGTGTGATAGGATAGATAGCAGCAACGTCTGTAAACGCGTAGGAAGCGTGAGCGACGGCTGTATTACCATCCATGGTTTTCATTTTTCTTGCCATTGATATTCCTCCTTGATTTTATGAAGTAGCACTGTAATGGTTGTCGGTCAAGATTGCTCCATTTACCCTATACATTACAACACATCATATTACATTAAATATTACCACTTTTCGACCAAATTGTAAAGTAGAAATCAAAGATTATTCGTCAAAAGTATGAAGTTTTTACGCAAAATTTCCCCAAAACCGAGGGCGGGAGCCCAAAGCCCCCGCCCGAATGCTATTTGATTCTTATTTTGACCGTCCCGGTCACGCTGCCTTTCTTAAAATCTGAGTTGCCCTTCGCGGTAACGCAAACCTTGATTTTGTAAAGTCCTTTTTTCACCTTCGCTTGTTTTTTAAAGGTGATAACGCCCTTTGAATTGATTTTTACAAGCTTTTTAAGCTTTTTGGGAACGCTCTTGAGCTTGAAGCTTACCTTGCCCTCAGCGTTTTTGACCGTAACCGCCTTGACGCTCACCTTGCCTTTTTTGAGCCTTTTGGCTTTAAAGGAAACGGTTTTAACGCTGACGGAAATCGTGTTTTCCTTTTTCTCCCTGACAACAGGCTCGGTCATAGGTTCTTTCGTGGGAGCCGTAGTCTCCGCAGCCTCGGTCGTAGGTTCCTCGGTCGGAGCCGTAGTCTCTACCGCCTCGGTCGTCGGCTCAGTCTCGGATTTCGCGACGATAGTAAAATTCAGCGTAACGCTGCCCTTGTACATATCTCCGATTCCCGTGATAACAACGCTCGCCGTACCCGTTCCTTTGTTGTTCAGATAGGTCAGCGTATAGTCCCTGTTTTCAATCAAAGCCTCGTCATTGTTTCTGACGATGACCTCGGGTATTATCTCCCCGCCCGTATATTCATACGTTTCTTTTTCGAGACGGATAAGCCCCGCGTCCTTAAACCAATTCAAATCGCTTCTCAAATCGGCTGTAGGAACCTGCGTCGTCGGCTCGGTCGCTTTTTTATCTTCTATATTTAAGCGTTCAAGACCCTTTAAGCTTTGATTTTTGAGAATCTCAACGAGCTTTCCGACGTTTTCTTCGTTGATAAAATTGCTGTTCCACGCCTGTTCAACGGTGATGAACTCACCGTCCCTGTACAAATACAGTCCGAGCGGGATCCCGTTTTTTTCATCGGATATGTAGATTTTATAATCGCCGTAATTGACGATCCCGAGCCCTTCCCTGAAATCGGAATAATAGAGCTTGCAGCCGTCAATTTCGCCGAGCTCAACCAGAACATCCCTGTAGCCGAAGTAACATTTGCGGTCGGAATACATTTTCAAAACAAATTTCTTTTGCTCGGGGGTGAGCTTCACGGATAACATATCGTTGATTTTTTCGGCGATTTTGTCCATATCCGCGTCGTCGATCACCTTTTCCTCGTAGGCTTTTTCAAGGAAATAAAGCTTTTCGTCCTTTACGATATACCAGCCGAAATCGTAAGGCATTGTCTGGGAGCCGCAGTGGAAAAGATAGTTTCCTATCAGCAGCTGAAAGTCCTCGCAGGTTTCGCCTCCCGTTGTACAACGGAACAGGCAGAAATCGCCGAGCTCATAAAAACGCGTCATTTTGAGCGGATAGTATTCCTCCTTGATCAGCCACAGGCAGTCCTCCGCTTTTTTACCGAACTTGCTTTCAGCCGTAAAATTCAGCTTTAAGCCGTCGCTTTCAGCCTTTCTGAGATTTTCAAGCAGCTTGAGTGAATCAACCTCCCAAACCCTATCCTTATTCTCCGTAACGGGGGAAACGTAATTTCCGTCAACAAAGAACAATCCCAACTCATCCGGGGAAGCGAGAGCCTTCAGGTGAAACACCAAGTCCGAAGCCTCGATATCCTTTGTCCCTTCCCGGGTTTTTCCCTCGTTTACGGCATAGAAAACACCGCCGCCGAGGTCGGTTACGGAGGTGACCTCGTAGCCGAAGCTCTTGAAGTGAGCTATGTAATCCTCCTGCGTCATTTTCTTTACGTTCGGAATGATATCCGCAAGCTCCGCCGCGGTAATCAAGCCCGAGGAAACAGCCCCCTTAATGCTTATAATATCACTGTACTTTTCGTTTTCGGGATAATAGATATAGTACCCCGGGTTGCTCGACCACTTATTCACCGAGGTGTCGGACGAAAACATATATCCGTCAATCAACAAGCTCACGGGAGTGTTTTCGATGATATCGATTTTAAACACGGTCATTTTTTCATCACTGCGATAGACGGTAACATAGTCCTCAAGATTTTTCGCCGTAAGCTTATTATCCTCATTTCCCGGGAAAAACCTGGTGTTCAGGCTTTCGATAAATTCGACCTGCCGCAAGTCCTCCGCCGAGACGGTAAAACCCGCCGCCGAAAAGACTCCGCACAGCAAAAGCGCGGACAAAAATACCGATAACGTTCTTTTTAAGCTTTTCATACTAAGACCTCCTTTTTTCTAAAAAGCTTTCTATACATATAACCTTTTAAGGAGGACATTTGTGACAAATAATTTAGAAATTAATTATTTTTTTGATAGGAGTCAGTCGGGAGGCTTGTTGTTTTATGTTGCCGACTTGTATATTTATACAATATTTGAGACATTTCCTATCAAGAAAGCGCGCGCACCAAAGTGCGTGTGCTTTCTCAGCCATCGCTCGTGCGCGCGCAGCGCGCAACTGAGCGGGCAATTCAAATATTTTTTTGTTTGATAGGAGTCAGTAAAGATGCTTGTTATTTTATGTTGCCGACTTGTATATTTATACAATTTTTGAGTAATTTCCTATCAAACAAAAAAGCGGAAGCTTTCGCTTCCGCTCCGATTATTCATTATTCATTCAAAAGCTCAACAACCTTGTCGGCTGCCTCGCTCATATAATCGCCCTCGAAAAATTCGACTGTGCCGTTGTCCACCGATCTTGCCAAATCAGGGTCGATCGGGAGCTTCGCGAGCACCTTGGTGCCGAATTTAGCGGCGACCTCGTCGATTTTGCTTTCGCCGTAGATGAAATGCTTTTTGCCGCACTCGGGACACTGAAAATAACTCATATTCTCAACGATACCGAGAATCGGAACATTCATCATCTGAGCCATTTTGACCGCTTTTTCAACGATCATCGAAACCAAATCCTGCGGAGAGGTCACGATGATTATTCCGTCGACGGGAATGCTCTGAAAAACCGTCAGCGCTACGTCGCCCGTTCCCGGGGGCATATCGACGAACATATAGTCCTCGTCAGCCCAGATAACGTCCGACCAGAACTGTTTTACTGTTCCCGAAATAAGCGCTCCGCGCCAGATTACGGGGTCGGTCTCGTTTTCGAGCAGGAGGTTGATCGACATAACGTCGATACCCGTCTCTGTCGTGCAGGGGAAAATCCCGTCGTCGTTGCCCTTGGCGCGCTCGTGCAGATTAAACGCCTTGGGGATCGAGGGACCCGTAATATCCGCGTCGAGAATCGCGGTCTTATAGCCCTTTCGGTTGAGAGTGACCGCCATTGTAGAGGTCACGAGGCTTTTGCCGACTCCTCCCTTTCCCGAAATAACTCCGATAACCTTTTTAACGGAGCTGAACTGATGAAGCTGAGCTCTCAGATCCATCGGCTCGGTTCTGCCGGAGCAGTTTTCCGAGCAGGAGGAGCAATCGTGGTCACATGCCATTTATAAAAACATCCTTTCAAATAATTGACAGTTTATTTCGCCTTTATCGAAGCGATTACCTCGTCGGTCAGGGTTTCGAGCGCGATGTACTTCTCGGCGGCAACCTCGTCGCTGTCGTCGAACTGAACGTCGGTGGGTGTAACGATAACAATTTTTCTGCCGTCCGAGCCGTCGAGCACCTTTTTGACGTTGAGATCTCCGTATGAGGTGTCGCCCTTTTCAAACACATAGACCGAAAGCAGCATACCCATACCGTACTCGGCGTAGTTATACTTCTCGTAGTATGTAGCGCAGTTGTCCTTGATGATTTTCTTAGCGCCCTTCTTCCAGCTTGAGGGGTACTTGACCGTATAGCTCTTGTTTACGGGAACGGTCGAGGGCTCTGTCGCCTTTGTTGTTTCCTCTGTTTTGCTCTCGGTTGCCTTTGTCGCCTTAGTCGCCTTTGTTTCCTTTGTCTCCTTTGTGGGCTTTTCGGTCACAGACTGAACCGCGTTAACGCCCTTTTTGTTGTCGAAATCGCTGAGCGGACAATAAGCCATAGGCAGACAGCCCTTGCTGTTGATTGTGATATCCGTCACAAAGTAGACGTTACCGTCCTCGACCTCGGAGATAGTATCGGTTCTGAGCTCGCCGCCCGACTTCTGATAGAAGTAAACGCTTTCGGCTTCCTTCGGGATCTGACACTGCCACATATCGTCGTATTCCTCAAAGGTTGAGCAGTCTATATTATCCTCGCGGTTTTCATACGCGTAGCAAACCTTAACGTCGGCTCCCCAGTTGTAGCCTTTTCCGTTCTCGTCCCTGAGAATGAGGTTAACGCTCGGCTTGTCAAAGTAAATCGTCATTTTATCCGAATCATCACCGCCGCCCGCGTTGTTGAACATAAGCGCGACAACAATCGCGGCGATACCCGCGGCAGCCGCAAGCACAGCGCAGATTATAAGCGCCTTTTTTGAGCCCTTCTTTTTCTCGCCGTCGTCGTAATCCTCGTAGGGGTCAAAATCGGTAAAGCCCTTGTACTTATCGTTGTACTCACTGTTGTAGGAGTCGTCCTCGTTTTCTTCGCCCTGAGTCTCGTTGCCCGTCACCATTTCGCCGTCCGAATAAGGAACTCTCTCCTCAAACGGCTTGCCGTTCGATTCGTCGTAATCGACAGGCGTGACAAAATCCTCGTTTTCCTCGGGCTCAAAAACAACGGGAGCGTAGGTTTTGCTGTTCGGCTTTGTTTCTCTCGGTTTTACGTTAGGCACCTCGGCGATAGGCTCGCCGCATACATAACATTCTGTGTCGCTTTCCTTCAGATACGCGCCGCAGTTGGGGCAGCGTCTTTTTTCAATCATAGCTTCATTACCTTTCCGTCCGCAAAAACTCGCGGGCAATTTTATCCGACTTCAACGGTGTAGTCCTGATTTCCGCCGTCGTCTTGGTTATCCTGCTCGGGAATGTCGGGAGGACCCTCCGTCGCTTTTTTTCTTGATTTTGAGGAAGAATTTGCTCCCGAGGAAGAACTCGAGCTTGAATTAGAATTATAGGAGCTGTTGTTGTCCTCGTCGTCCTCGTCCTCTTCGGGCTCGTCGTTGTCGTTCTCGTTGTTGTCGTTATCGTCATAATCAACCAGAACGCTGCTGCTCTGAGTGCTTTGAGTAGTCGCGGTTGTGGCGGTGACGGTCGATTCTGTCTCTTCGTCGTCCCAGTCATCGTCGTCCCACTCATCCTCGTCCTCCGTCGTTTCCTCCGTAGCGGCGGTCTGAGACTTCGGAGCGCAGACGCAGTTTGAAACCGCAACCGCTCCGACAACGATAATTGAAATGGCAATCAACGCGATAATGACCAGCATAATCGGCGACTGACCGCCCGAATTACGGTTATTTCTGCCGCCCGAGCTTCTTCTGCGCTCATAGCGGGGGTTGTCGTCCTTAAAAACGTCGTAGTCATATCTATCCGTGCTTCGGGTGCGGCGGTTGGAGCCGTAGGACTCTACGTCATAGTTGTCGCCGTAGTCCTCAAAGTCGTAATTCTTAAATATATCGTCTTGGGACATATTTATCCTCCTTTGAATATAGTTTACTATTATAATTTTAAATCTACAAGTATTTTTTGTCAATAGTTTTTTAAATCGGCGCCGCATATTTCAGGCGCGCGGTGTTGTATTATCATAACAAAACGGTCGGGAGAAAACTTCCCGACCGCAAAAATTCATCGCTTGGCTTATTCCTCCGACTCCTTGTCGGCGATATAACCGTCAATATCCTCGATAACCGCCGTACCCTCAACGACGATTTCGTCAGCGTCAGCTTCGTAGGTCTGTTCCTCTTTCTCCTCCGAGCCCCCGAGCACGTCCGCCTCAACGCCGCCCTCGAGCGTTCCTTCATTGTCCTTTTCCTCGGAAACGGTCTCAAAGCCGCTGATAAACGTGTACGGCAAAGCGTAACCAAAGGCTATGGCCGCCATATAAACGACCACGGGATTTGCGGCAAGCTCCTTGTGGAAGGGAAGCGCGCCCAGAATAAACGCGAGAATAATGTACAAAACGGGCAAATCAAGCACAATCAGAGTAACAATACTGAAGCGCTTGACGGTTTTTCCCTCGCCGACTCTCGTTGCGTAGAAAACGAGCAGACCGAACACGGCGAGCATTACCGCGATAACGCTGTTTTTCGCCGCGTCGCCCGCGAGCGCGCCCGCGAAGTTCGCGAAGAAGTACGAGCAAATAATGTAAGCTAAAATCAGAAACGCCGAGAAAAAGAGATTGACGTTATCTCTTGCAGTGTTTTTCTTTTTCATTTAAATACCTCCGAATTTATTTTATTTTTGCGACCAGACAAACCCAGCCGTTGTCCTCATAGCGGGCAACAATATTAAAATCCCTGCCGACCTTCTCCGCGACCTCGTCGCCTCTTGTGTCGATTATTCCGCTCATAATGTAAACGGAGTCGGGATTCATAAATTGTTTAACGCCTTTTGACAAACTAATTATAGCATCTGCAACGATATTTGCAACCACTAAATTATATTTTCCCTGAACTTTCTCGGTCAAATCGCCCACAATCGCGGTAAATCTGTCCGAAACGCCGTTCAGCCCGGCGTTTTCGACGGCTGTTCTGACCGCTACCTCGTCGATATCGACGCCCACGGCGCTTTTCGCTCCGAGAAGCAAGGACGCGATCGCCAGAATACCGCTTCCGCAGCCGACGTCAAGAACCTCGTCGCCCTCCTTAACGTATTTTTCAATCGTTTCAAGGCAGAGTCTCGTCGTCTCATGGCTGCCCGTTCCGAACGCGAGCCCCGGGTCGATGTTGAGCACGACCCTGTCCCCCGCGTCGAAGTCATCCCTCCACGTCGGTCTGATTAAAATTTTCTCTCCGACGGGCGTTGGGTTAAAGAACTTTTTCCAGTTGTTGCGCCAGTCCTCGTCCATTGTGTACGAGGTGTCGAGCTTATGCTCGATCCCTTCCGCGTTGAAGCGCTCCGACAAAAACGCCAGAGACTCCGCGGGATTTACGTCGGGCTCGAGATAAATGTGTATAAACGCCTCGTTTCTGTCCTTTTTCAGCAAATCCTCGTCGATAAGGTCGATATGAGCGATTTCCTCGACCTGCTCCTCGAGCTGTGAGTAATCCTCGATGTAAATTCCGTAGGGCACGACCATATTGGCGATGTCGCTCGCCTTGTCGATATCCTTTGTATTAATTGAAATTTTGATTTCCGTCCATTGTGCCATAGTCTTTTACCTGTCAATCAATTTTTTGTTGCCCGAGCGGGCGTTAATGAGATATGTTTCGCAGTCATAAACATTCTCAAGACTGTTGTCCGAGCCGTAGCTGTAAATTCCGTAGGTCAGAAGCACGAGGTCGCCCGCGCTGCCCGAAATCGTCGGAGATACAAGCACGTTGCCCGTGTGCTTGTTTGTGATTCTGCTGTCCGCGTCGAACTGCTTTTTACCCTTCGCCTTTTTGATTTTCGGAAGAGTGTAGACGTTGTAGCCGTAATTAAAGCGTGAAACCTCAATCGCGACCGCGGAATCCTTCTCTGTGGTGTAGCTTATGAGCGGATAATTGCCGTTTGTGTACTTGAGCTTGGATTTAAGCTTTCCGTCTTCAGTCAGCTTGTATATGAAGTAGTTGCCCTTTGCATCGGCGCAGCTTATATATCCGCAGCCCTTTCCGGGGGTAATGTTGCCCGAGGTGTTCTCCTTGACGGTTTTAAGCTGTCCGCCGTCGCGGTTCATCGAATACAGACAACCCTCAAACGCGCCCGAGCTTACTGTTCCCGCAGTGAAGCAAAGCTTCTTTTTCCCGACATATGCAAAGGCAAAATCGGGCTTTGCCGAGGGCTTTTTAATTGTTGAAAACGAGGAGACCTTTTCCGCCTTCCCGGCTCCCGCCTCGTAACGGTAAACTCCGCAGACGTACCGCGAGCTCTTCTTTTTCTCCGCTTTATAGTAGAAAACATAGTTATCCGCCGAGGCTATATAAACATTGTCCTTTTTCGGGCTGATAACCGTCCTGTTTCCCTCAAAATCCACGAGACAAAGCCCTTCGCCCCTGTATTCGACGACAAAGCCGTTCGCGCAGACTCCTTTTACATTGATAAGAAAGCCCTTTTTGTCCTTGAGCTTAAACTCGTCGTCGGGGTCGAGCTCAACTCCGCCCGACTTTTTCCCCGTCTTGGGCTTATACCCGACGAGCTTTTCACCCTTTCGGTAATAAACCCTGTCGCCGACGGAATAAAGCTGAGCGTCGGAATAAATCTCCGCTTTATCCACAAGCTTCAAGCCCTTTCCGCTAAGCTTCGAGCGGTAGATCCGCGTTTTGTTCTTTTTGAAGTTGTTCACGAGGGTAACGAGGGTTTTTCCGCATTTAATCACCGACCCCTCGCAAATCTCGGAGTCTTTGTTGAGCGTCCCGACAGCCCCCGCGGGCAGAGCCGCCGACGAAGCCGCGACGCAGGCGCAAAGCACCGCGCAAAGCGTCTTGTATATCAATTTTTTCATAATTTATAACCTCCGAATATCCATTATATACCTATCGCAAAAATATTTCAAGGAAGTTATAAAACAAAAAGACCGCTTTCGCGGTCCTTTCATTAAGCTAAAACATAAATATTTACGGGACGTCTTCCCCATGTGCAGCAGGTACTGTTGCTTGTATAGAAGAGGTCTACAACAGTAGAGCTGGTGTGGATAAATCCACCTGTGTCGATAGCGGTCGCATAGCCGTAAACCATACTTCCGTCAGGGCTCTCGATATAAAGCTTCGAGCCGTAGGGGATAACCGCAGGGTTAACCGCTACGCCGCCGACTCTTACCGCGGCTCCTGTCGCTGTGAGCGCTCCGGGATGAGCCGAGTATGCTGTCGCGGGGCCCTTAACAACCTTCTTGTAGGCGATTTTCTTACCGTTATGGTCGGTGATTGTACCGATACCGCCTCTTGACTTAGTGTTGAACTGAGTCGGGTTGTTCTCGAGCATTGTGTAGTTCTTTCTCTTAGTTCCGACAAGAACTACCTTTTTCTTTGCCTTCTTGGTAACCTTTGTGTTGGTTACATAGGTCTTTTTGACCTCACCGTTAACGAGCTTGGAGGTGTAAGTAACCTTCTTTTTGCCCTTCTTGCCCTTTTTGAGAGTCTTTTTCTCACCCTCATAGAGCTTGGTGGTGTTTTTGAATACAGTCTTGTACTTAATCTTCTGTGTTTTAACAGTCTTTTTAAAGGAAACACGGTCAACCTCAATGTTGCTGTTTTCCTCAACCTCTTCATCGAGACTCTTACTTACTAAATCATACTTACCGAGCGCGATATTCGCGTGCTCAAGAGCCTCACCGACTGTTGTCTGCGGAACTTCATATTTTTTATAAGCGGAAGCTCCTACCTTGATGTTTACGGTGATACCGTTCATAATGTCGATGTCGCCGTTTTCGTCGCTTACGAGTGCGTCTCCGTTAGGAAGAACGAGAAGTCCGTCGCTAACTTGCGTTTCCGTATTTTTTGAATCTTCGTCAGAAATTGTTTTAGCTGATACGGAAAAGCCAGAGGTCCATACAACCGCGATTGCAGCGAAGGCTGCCGCAGCTCTTATGACGGAACGCTGTTTTTCTGTGATCGTCATGAAATTTCTCCTTATATTCATATAGATTTGTAGTTTCGCCCCTCCCGCTTTTGCAGGAGAACTTGCGTCTTGCAAACTACAATTGGAATTATACGGAAAAAATTCGGAAATGTCAACAAACAGAAATATTGTTTTTTGTGAATATTGCACAAGAGAAATTGACGACTCGTGTAAATCGTCACCTTTTTATTTCTTTCTTAGAAAAATAAAAGTGATTTTATGGTCATTTTGCAAGAAAAGAACCACTTACAATGCTGTAACAATCGGTTACAAAACTGTCACAACTACATATTGAGGTCGGTTTTTTCGCTGTTTTTTCAGGCTCAAAAAATAGGAAAATCGGCGTTTTCGGGTGATTTGGGGCTGTTTTCTATGTATATTTTAACAAAAAGATTGGGGGTTTGGCAAAGTTTGTATGTACAATTTTGATGAATTTTTAGTTATATTTAGCGAGATTGAACCCCAATATATGCAATTTTCGGGCAAAAATTTCTTTAAAAAATTACAAAACTTCACAGTTGTTACAACCCCAAAACCCGCATTAAATCTAAGTTTTCCGCATTTCCACACTAATTGTTGAAACCAAAATAAGTCTCATATAAGCAAAACGAGCGCCGCTTTCGCGGCGCCCTTGATATTTATTTAAGCTTTTCCATAGCTGCCTTGATCATCGCGATCTGCTCACGCTCTTTTTCAGCCTGAGCCTTGACCCTTTCGACTACCGCTGCGGGAGCCTTTGAGACAAAGCCCTGGTTTTTGAGCTTGTCCTCGCTCTGAGCAAGACGCTTCTCAACATTTGAAAGCTCCTTTAAGAGTCTTTCGAGCTCCGCCTTCTTGTCGACGAGCTGATCCATCGGAATGTAAATCTTCGCGTCGGCGGTAACAACGTTGACCGCGCCCTCGATGTCGAAGCTCTCTCCGATTTCAACCTTGCTCGCTGAGGCGAGACGGCAGATAAACGGAATACCCTGCTCAAACACCTCGGAAAGCTTGGTCTCAACATAAACCTCAGCCTTCTTTGAAGGAGGAACGTTCATCTCGCTGCGGCGGTTACGAATCGCGCGGATCGCTTCCATGATTTTCTTCATACTGCTTTCAGCCTCGGGGAAGCTGAGGCTCTCGTCGTACTCGGGATACTTCTTGAGCATAACAGTCTCGCCGTCGCAGGGGAGTGTCTGCCAGATTTCCTCGGTGATGTACGGCATAAAGGGATGAAGCAGTCTGAGAATCTTCTCGAGCGTCCAAAGCAGAACCTGACGCGCGTTCTGCGCGGTCTCGCCCTCGCTCTGCAATCTCGACTTTGAAAGCTCAATGTACCAGTCGCAGAAGCAGTCCCAGATAAAGTCGTAAAGCTTCTGAACCGCAACGCCGAGCTCGAACTTCTCGAGGTTCTCGTTGATTTCCTTAGCGACGTTGTTCAGAGTTGAGACGATCCACTTGTCCTCTGTCGCGAGAGTAGCGGGAAGCTCGTTCTTTACATCATAATCGTCGATATTCATATGAACAAAGCGGCTCGCGTTCCAGAGCTTGTTCGCGAAATTCGCGCACGCCTCTACCCTCTTGTCCGAGAAACGCATATCGTTTCCCGGGGAGTTGCCCGTAGCGAGGAAGAACCTGAGCGCGTCGGCGCCGTATTTGTCGATGATTTCGAGCGGGTCGATACCGTTGCCGAGGGATTTGCTCATCTTAACGCCGTTTTCGTCGCGGACGATACCGTGAATGAATACCGTGTCGAAGGGCTGAGCGCCCATCTGCTCAACAGAGGAGAAAATCATTCTCGCGACCCAGAAGAAAATAATATCATATCCCGTTACAAGCGTGCTTGTCGGGAAGAAGTAGTCGAGCTCGGGAGTTTTGTCTGGCCAGCCGAGAGTCGAGAAGGGCCAGAGCGCCGAGGAGAACCATGTGTCGAGCGTGTCCTCGTCCTGAGTGAGGTGAGTACCGCCGCACTTGGGGCAAACGGACGGAGCTGTTTTGTCAACGATAACCTCGCCGCAGTCGTCGCAGTACCACGCGGGGATTCTGTGACCCCACCATAGCTGACGGCTGATACACCAGTCCTTGATGTTCTCCATCCAGTGATAATAGATTTTATCGAAGCGGTCGGGGATGAATTTTGTCTTTCCCTCGCGAACGCACTTGATTGCGGGCTCGGCAAGCGGCTGCATCTTTACGAACCACTGCTTTGAAACCATGGGCTCGATAGTCGTGTGACAGCGGTAGCAGGTTCCGACGTCGTGGGTGAGCGGCTCAACCTCCTTGAGCGCTCCGCACGCCTTCAAATCCTCGAGGATAGCTTCTCTGGCTTCCTCCGTCGTCATTCCCGCGTACTTGCCGCAGTCGAGAACCTCGGGCTCGTTTTCCGCTAGGTTGCCCTTTTTAACGAGCTCGTTGTACTGTTCAACGTCCTCCTTGCCCGTCATTCTGCCGTCGTAGGTGAAGCAGCGGACGATCGGGAGGTTGTTTCTCTGACCGACCTCAAAGTCGTTGGGGTCGTGGGCGGGGGTGATTTTAACAACGCCCGTACCCTTTTCCATATCCGCGTGGTCGTCGCAGACAATCGGGATTTCCTTATTCAAAAGCGGCAGAATTACGTGACAGCCGTGTAAATGCTTGTAACGCTCGTCGGCGGCGTTTATCGCGACTGCCGTATCGCCGAGCATAGTTTCGGGTCTTGTGGTTGCGAGCTCAAGATACTCACCCGTCTCCTTGACCTGATAGAGCAGGTGCCAGAAGTGACCCTGCTGTTCCTCGTAATCGACCTCCGCGTCGGAAATCGAGGTGCAGCAATGAGGACACCAGTTGACCATTCTGTTTCCGCGGTAGATTTTTCCGTCTCTGTAAAGGCGTACAAAGACCTCGTTGACCGCCTTTGAACAGCCCTCGTCCATCGTGAATCTTTCTCTGTCCCAGTCGCAGGAGGAGCCGAGCTTTTTGAGCTGCTCGGTAATGCGTCCGCCGTACTCCTTTTTCCAGTCCCACGCGCGCTCGAGGAATTTTTCGCGGCCGAGGTCGTCCTTTGAAAGACCCTCCTTGCGCATAGCCTCAACGATCTTCGCCTCTGTGGCGATCGACGCGTGGTCTGTTCCCGGGAGCCAAAGCGCGGAGTAGCCCTGCATTCTTCTCCAGCGAATCAGAATATCCTGCAGGGTCTCGTCGAGCGCGTGACCCATATGGAGCTGACCCGTAATATTCGGAGGCGGCATTACAATAGTATAAGGCTTTTTGTCCTTATCGACCTCCGCGTGGAAATACTTTCCCTTCATCCAAAAGTCATATATCCTGTCCTCAAAATCGCGCGGATTATACGCTTTCGCCATTTCCTTCATTTATATTCCTCCTGTTACCTAAAATAAAACCGCCCCGAGCAACACGCTCAGGGCGAACATAGTCCGTGGTACCACCTGAATTCGGATTTCTCCGCACTCAAAGGATGTAACGGTCCTGACCGTCGGGTTCTACTCGCTGACGCTTTCTTCCCGAAGCTCAAGGGCTACAATCAAAATCCTCTCACGAAAACTCACACCGACCGTTTTCTCTCTCGGCTTAAAGGAAATTGACCCTCCCTGTCAAAGCTTTTAATAACTGCCATATATAATAGCACAGCAAAAATGATTTTGTCAATAGTTTTATTGCGCGAACTGGCTGTTGAAAAGGTTGAAATAAAAGCCCTTTTCCGAAAGAAGCTCCTCGTGAGTGCCCTGCTCGATAATATTGCCGTCCTTCATAACGAGGATGACGTCGCTCTCCCTGATAGTAGAGAGTCTGTGCGCGACGACAAAGCTCGTTCTGCCGTTCATAAGCTTTTGAAACGCCTTCTGTACTCTGACCTCGGTGAGCGTGTCGATCGAGGAGGTCGCCTCGTCGAGAATGAGCATGGGCGGGTTCATAGCCATCACGCGGGCGATACAAAGCAGCTGTCTCTGACCCTGCGAGAGATTCGAGCCGTTCTCCGCGACGCGCGTGTCGTAGCCCTTGGGCATTTTTCGGATAAAGCTGTGCGCGTGAGCCGCTTTTGCCGCGGCGATTATTTCATCGTCGGAAGCGTCGGGGTTTGAGTAGCGCAGGTTTTCCATAATCGTTCCCTCAAAAAGCCAGCTGTCCTGCAAGACCATTCCGAACATATTCCGAAGGCTTTCGCGCTTCATATCGCTCGTTTTTACGCCGTCAATCAGTATTTCACCGCCGTCAACCTCGTAAAACCTCATAATAAGATTTATGAGCGTGGTCTTTCCGCAGCCCGTCGGTCCGACGATAGCGACCTGCTGACCGCTTTTGACGCTGAGCGAAAAATCCCTGATAAGCGGCTTTTCCTTTATATACGAAAAGCTCACGTGTCTGAACTCAACATTTCCCTTTGAGCTTGATGGCTCAAGCTTGTTTTCTTCACCGGGCTCGCTTTCGGTTTCGATAACCGCGAAAACCCTTCCCGCGGCTGCGAGAGCCGTCTGAATCTGAGTGAGCACTCCCGTGACCTCGTTAAACGGCTTTGTGTACTGGTTGGCGTAGGTCAAAAAGCACGCAAGCTGACCGATAGTCAGCGCTCCCATAAAAGACGAGATGACCGTCAACGCGCCGACGATACCCGTGACCGCGTAAACCATATTGTTCACAAACCGTGTGCAGGGATTCGCGAGCGCTCCCGCGAACTGAGCCTTCAGCCCGACCTTAAACAGCCTTTGGTTTTTCCTTTCAAAAGCCTCGGCGGCTCTGTCCTCATACGCGAACGCCTTGACGACCTTCTGATTGCCGACTGTTTCCTCGACGTAGGCGCTGATTTCACCCTGAAGCTCCTGCTGTTCGCGGAAGGAACGGGCGCACATTCTGCCGATAACCGCGGCGACGAGCACCGAAAGCGGAGTGAGCACCACAACAACCAGCGCGATCCATATATTAATTGAAAGCATAAAAATCAACGTGCCGACAATCGTGACTACACCCGAAAGCAGCTGCAAAATCACCTGAGTCAGTCCGTCGCCCACAGCGTCGACGTCGTTTATGATCCTGCTGATCAAATCTCCCTGAGGGTGAGAGTCGATGTATCTAAGCTCAACCTCGTTGAATTTGTTGAAAACCTCCTGCCGCAGATCCCTCGTTGTTTTCGCGGCGACGACATTAGTGCTCTGGGTCATCAGCCATTGGAACAGAACGATTATCCCGACGCTGACCCCGATTCTGATTACAACCGAAAGAACAAGGCTCATATCGACCCGACCCTTTCCGAGCATAACGTCAACGGCGTTACCGACGAGAACGGGTATATATAATGTAAGCGAAACGCTGACAAAGGCGCAGGCAACCGCAAGCAGCAGCCAGCCCATATGCGGCATTGTGTATCTTAAAATTTTGAGAGCGTTTTTCATCACTGCGCCCCCTTTAACTGCGTCATACAGATGTCGCGGTAGATTTCGTTGTTTTCAAAAAGCTCGTCGTGGGTGCCTTCTCCCGCGAGAAGCCCGTCCTCAAGCACAAGGATCTTATCCGCGTTCATAATCGTAGAGCACCTTTGAGTTACTATTATAAATGTAGAATTTCTTTTCGCTAGCTCACCGCGAAGCGCGCGCTCCGTAGCGAAGTCGAGCGCCGAAAAGCTGTCGTCTAAAATTATAAGCTCGGGCTCGCCGACGAGCGCTCTCGCGATACAAAGCCTCTGTCTCTGACCGCCCGAAAAATTCCTTCCGCCCTGCGCGACAGGCATATCCAGATCTTCAACGAACGAATCCGCCTGTGCCGTTTTGAGCGCTCTGAGAATTTCCTCGTCGGTCGCGTCCTCCTTCTGCCAACGCAGATTTGAGCGGACTGTGCCGCTGAACAGCACAGCCTTCTGAGGTACGACGGCGATTTTTGAACGAAGCTGTTCAAACGGGTATTCTCTGACGTCCACGCCGTCAACCCTGACGACTCCCTTTGTCGTGTCGTAAAACCTCATTATCAGGCTCAGAAGCGTGGTTTTTCCCGAGCCCGTTGTGCCGATTATTCCCGTAGTCGTGTTCCTTTCGATTTTGCCGCTTCTCGTGGTAATCGTCAGGATCCACGTTCAGACCGGACTGACGGACGAAGGAACGCACCTCCTCCAGAGACGGCCCACGGCCCGGAGAATCTACCTGCTGTCCGTCTGCATGCATGGAATGATCTGAATTTACTTCTCTTTCATTTACATTCATTTCATTTACTTGGCTGCCATCGGATGCGACCGCATGCGACCGCATGCCATCGGATGCGACCGCATCAACGGGAGGTTTCCATCTCTGGTTCGCGTTCCGTCTGTTCGTTTCACAGGTCTCATCGTAGACGGCCTGTGCCTGGTCGATGTCCACGCAGATGAACCCCATCGCAACGGATACCGCAGGATCCATATCAGGGAGCGTCCCGTCCTCGGCATACTGGATCCCCGCCAGGAGGACCCGCCCCAACTGCTCGTCGGTGAGCGACCGCAGAGTCTGTGCGTATTTGAGATAGACCGGAAAATACTTCAACTGGCCCATCACCAAT
>JAFNSO010000007.1 GCA_017384945.1 Ruminococcus sp.
ATGTCATTCCATTATTAAACATTTCATTTATTTCTTTCTCAAATTGTTTGATGTGGCTGTATTTTCTCTTCATAAAAAAATTACCTCCTATGGTATCTTAATTCTACCATAGGAGGTTCGTTTTTTCTATTGTCTACTTTTTACGGACCTGTTCACCTGCCCGATCGATATTTTTATTCAGCCTTACGCCTGTTGCTGAGCTATGATGTTGTGGTTTTTATACGGAATACAGAACGCGACGGTTACGGCGTGGTCGCCGATACGCTCGAGGTTTGTGATAAGCTCGACGAACAGCGCGCCCGCCTCGGCGTTGCACTCGCCCTTTGAGAGACGGTTCACGTGGTTCTGACGGAAGAGCTCGCAGTACTCGTCAATCTGATCCTCAGCCTGCAAGACAGCCTCGGTGAGGTTGGGGTCCTTGCTCTGGTTGGTGAACATATAGAAGCTGTCCTCGAGGATCTGGCTCACGACCTCGCACAGCGAGCGGATTTCCTTCATCGCCTTGTCGCTGAAAACAGCCTCGCCGTCTATCATCTTCTTCGCCGCCTCACAGATGTTTTCGCTTCGGTCGCCGATACGCTCGAGATCCTGAATCGCGTTGTACATCGCGCCCATAACCTTTCGGTCGTAGTCCATAATGTCGAGACCGTTGATCTTTACTATATACTTTGTGATACCGTGAGTGAGCTTATCGACCGTAAGCTCGTTCTCCTCAACGCGCGCGATCGCCTTGGCGTCGCCGTTGAGCAGAGCCTCCATCGACAAATCAAAGCTGGCTCTCGCAAGGCTTGCGAGTCTCGCGCACTCCTTCTCGGTCTGCTGAACCGCGACAGGAGGCGTGGTGAGAATACGGGAGTCGAGGAACACGGTGATCTCGTCGTCCTCGTCCGCCTTATCGGGAAGAATAAGCTTCGTCAGCTTTATAATCAAATTTGAAAGCGGCAGGAATACTATCGTTCTCGCGACGTTAAAGGCGATATGCACAGCCGAGATCTGAGCGGCGGTGTTGCCTTTAAGGAACGGAACCGACTCCGCGATAACGGGGAGACCGACGCCCGACGCGTCCATCAGCATACACACAGCCGAAAGCAGAAGCGCCGCCAGAAAGCTCGTCAGAAAGTTCGAGAGCGCGACCTGCTTTGACTCGCGGTTAGCGCCTGCCGCCGAAAGGAACACAGGCATACAAGCGCCGACGTTCATACCGAAGATGATGTAGATACACTCGTCAAGCCCGACAACGCCGCTCATTCCGAGCGCCATCAGAATACCGACGGAAGCGGACGAGCTCTGGATAATACCCGTAAAAATCATACCGACGAGCAGTCCGAGTATGGGATTCGACATAGTCGCAACAGTATTCGCAAACAACTCGGATTCCTTGAGGAAATCGAAGTTGTCGCTCATAATACCCATACCCATAAAGAGTATGCCGAAGCCCGCGGCGATCTGACCGTAGTAACGGTAGTTGTTCTTCTTGGCGAAGGTGATAACGACCGCGCCCGCGAAGGCGAATATCGGCACTATAGCCTTGATGTCGAACGAAAGCAAAAGCGAGGTGGCAGTGGTACCGATTTTGGAGCCGAATAAGATACCGATACTCTGATAAATGTCCATAAGCCCCGCGTTGACAAAGCCGACTACCATCGCGTCGGTTGCCGACGAGCTCTGGATAACCGCGGTAACCATTACGCCGACGAGCATAGCGATAAATTTCTTGCTCGTGATTTTCTCGAGAAGCGTGCGAAGCTTGGAGCCCGCGGCGAGCTCAAGACCCTCGCCCATCAGCTTCATACCGAGCAAAAACAGTCCGAGACCGCCCGAAACGTTAATAATCTTAAAGATTATGTCTCCCATAATTCCCTCCGAAAAACGAAGCGATAACGCCGTTTTCTGTAAAGTAACATATTATTTCCGACTTATTGTACGGCGAAGGTCAACCTCCACCAATATCAATATTATACCATTTTTTATATAATTTAATGTTTTATTAGAATTATAACAGGAAAAATTTATATAATTGTCAACCGCCCTCACTTTTTGTCAAAGGAAGGGCGGGGTCGACGTAAACCGTTCGGTTGTTAACGAAAATAACCATTCCGGGCTTCGCGCCGTTAGGCTTGCTGACGTGCTTTACGAGCGTGTAGTCGACGGGGACGTTGGTGCTCTCCTTAGCCTTTGAGTGAAAGGCGGCGATCCTCGCAGCCTCGATTATCGCGGTGTCGGAAATCTCGCGTCCGTCGGTGACGACAATCGTGTGCGACCCGGGTATATCCTTTGTGTGGAACCAGTAGTCGCGCTTTGAGGCGGTTTTCATCGTGAGCAGATCGTTTTGCTTGTTGTTCCTGCCGACGAGCACCCTGAACCCGTCCGAGGTCTCGTACTCAAGCGGCGGGAGCTGAGCGGGCTTTTTCTGCATACTTTTATTCTGCCTGATGTAGCCCTGCTCCATACACTCGAGCCTTATCTGGCTGAGCTCCTTTTCGCTTTTTACCCTTGAAAGGACGTCCTTTAGGCTCTCGAGGTACTCAAGCTCCTCCTCAGCCCTCTTTATTTGGACGGTGAGAACCTGCTGAGCGGTCTTTGCCTTGTTGTAGTCCTTGTAGTACTTCTGCGCGTTCTGAGCGGGCGAAATCGCGGGGTTGAGCTTTATTTCAAGCTCTGAGCCGTTTTCGTCGTAAAAGTTCTCGACCGTCACGCTCTCGGCTCCGCGCTCGACCCGATAGAGGTTCGCCTGCAACAGATCACCGCGTATTCTGAGCTGCTCGCGGTCGGCGCACTTTTCGAGCTCCTGCCGCTGGATGTTGATTTTGTTTGAGGTTCTGTTTATAAGATTATTTATAAGTCTCGAAAGGTCAGCCGTTTTGACCCTCATTCGGTCGGCTGAGTCTCGCTCGATGTAGTAGCTGTCCAAGAGAGCGCAGAAGCTGTCGTACTCCTTGCTTTCGCACAGTGAGCCGTACTGCCCGATTTCGATGAAAGTCATATCAAAGGGCTTCAAATCGCCCTTGTGATACAGCGCCCGAGCCTTTCCCGACGATGTAAGAACTACGTCCGAAAGTTTCTCAAGCTCCGCTTTCAGCCTGTCCCTGCTCTCCTTTGACAGGGTCTTGTTGCTCTCGCTTCCGCCCTCGAGCACGCGGTGCTCAAGCTCGCGGCAGACCACGGGAGAAATGCCCTGTACAGCGCCCAGAATCGCCTTGCACAGCGGCTTTTCGTCGGGAGTGTGTTCAATCCTTTCTACAACGCTTTCGCTGTCTGTGAGTAAAATATTGAGCTTATCCTGCGGCGTCGGGTACTCGTAAGGAAGGTTCGGGAGCACAAGCCGCTGAGATGACATCGTCATATCGACCCTTTTGAGCGCGTCGATTATTTTTCCCTCGCCATCGACAAAAATCACGTTGCTGTACTTGCCCATGATCTCAACGACAGCGGTTATCCTGACCCTGTCGCCGAGCTCGTTTACGCAGTCGAAGTCAAAGCTTATGATTCGGTCGAGTCCCGCCTGACGAATATCGACGAGCCTGCCGCCGCCGAGACGCTTTCTCAGAAGCATGCAGAGCATTGGCGGCGAAGCGGGATTCTCAACGCTGTATTTTGTAAAATGCACGCGCGGCGAATTGGCGCGAGTTGAAAGAAGCAAGCGTTTGTTGCCGTTTTGCGTGCGGAGATTGAGGATAAGCTCGTCGCGGTTCGGCTGATACACCTGATACACCCTTGCCCCGAGAGCCTCGGTTTTCAGCTCGTTTACGACGTGGTGGAGCATCATTCCGTCAAGCGCCATTTTAATATCCTCCTTTATTTGTGATACTTTCCGTTGTTGTTGATTTCAAACGCCCTGTAAATCTGCTCGCAGAGCACCACCCGAGCCATCTGATGCGGGAAGGTCATTTTGCTCATTGAGAGCTTGAAGTCAGCCCTTTGCTTGACCTCGTCGCTCAGACCCCAGCTCCCGCCGATTACAAAGTCAACGGTGCTCCTGCCCGACAGTCCGACGTCCGAAATTTTGCGCGCGAGCTCGGGCGAGGACAAAAGCTTTCCCTCAACGCACATCGCGATAACATAGTCGCCTGCGCCGATTTTTGAGAGAAGTCTCTTCCCCTCCGCGGCGAGAATCGCTTCGATCCGCGAGGGGTTCGGGTTGTCAAAGGTCTTTTCCTCTGCGAGCTCGATAATATTGAATTTACAAAACGAGAACAAACGCTTTTTGTACTCGCTTATAGCGTCCGTCCAGTATTTTTCCTTTATTTTTCCTATACAAATTATATTTATAGTCTGCATATACCCCTCAGAATACTATGACCCTGCCGTCGGTCTCACGCGGAACGACCGAGAGCGTGAAGTCGAGATTTCGCTTCATCCCGAGACTTTCGAGCTTTTCGAGGCTCGTATTAAGCGCGAGCTCGGGGATGTTGTTGTGCTCGGAAAGGTGCCCGAGCATAAGCCTGAAATTTCCGCACCGAACAAAGTCGGCGATTTCCGCGGCGCATGCGTCGTTGGAGAGGTGCCCCCTGTCGGACAATATCCTCGCCTTCAAATGCGGAGGGTACATCCCGCGTCTGAGCATATCGACGTCGTGGTTCGACTCAACGACAGCAAAGTCGCTCGAGCAGATAAGCTTTCTGACGGGCTCGGTCATAACGCCCATATCCGTCGCGATTACCGCCCTTCTTCCGTCAGCTGTCGTCACCCGAAAGCAACAGCTCTCACGCGCGTCGTGCGGGGTGTCGCGGCGCTCAATGCTCATATTGCCGACCGAAACAGTATCCTCGATTACCTCACAATCGTTTTCCGCGCAGACGAGGTTCTTTTCCTCCATAGCCTCAAGCGTTCCGCGGCTTGCGTAAATTCTGATGCCGTGGCGCTTCGCGAACACACGCGCGCCCTGACAGTGGTCGATGTGCTCGTGAGTTATGAACAGCGCTCCGATTGAGCTTACGTCTATATAATTGTCAAAAAGCGCGTTTTCAATCTGCTTACAGCTCCTGCCGATGTCGATTAAGACCCCTTCGCCCGACGAGCCGATATAATAGCTGTTTCCGCTGCTTCCCGAAAACAAAGGCACTACCTTAGCCAAATTTCACATCTCCCTATCGCAAATCTCAGCGGTGTCGGCGTTCACAAATCCGATTATGTCCGAGGGCTTTGCCTCGATCTGAAAGCCGAGCTTTCCCGCGCTTATGTATATTTTCTCAAAGCCGAGGGCCGATGAGTCGAACACGGTCCTGAATTTCGACTTCATCCCAATCGGAGAGACGCTTCCCCTCGGGTAGCCGCAGATTTTCACCAAATCCTTTACGTGGGTAAGCTCAAGACTCTTCTCCCCGACCGAGGCGGCGGCTTTTTTAAGGTTGAGCTGAGAGTTGACGGGGATGTCAAAGACGAAGAACTCCCCGCTTTTGCCCCTCGCGACAAGGGTTTTGAACACCTGAGAGGGGTTCTGACCCATAAGCCTCGCGACCTCGCAGCCCTCGACAGCCTCCTTGCCGTGGGGGTAGCTCAGAACCTCGTGCGCGATCTTTTCCCTTTCGAGAATCCGCATTACGTTTGTTTTAACATTTTTTGCCATAAAATCACCGCTTACAAAGCATTAATCCAACACCTATTCTAACACATTCAGAGCGCTTTTTCAATGATAAGAGCCCTAAACGTAAAATCAGGAACCGCGAAAGCAGTTCCTGATTCAAACTTAAAAAATTAGATGTAACTTGATGAAGCGGGCAACCCAAGCTGATGAAGAGCCCATTCCTCTTTTTCGCGCATTGAGACTCTTCCCATTGCGCCGTCATAGCTGTAGCCCAACAAACCAAGTACTCCATGAGCCGTAAGGTAAGCCATTTCACGCTGGAACGTGTGGTCATACGCCTTGGAGAGCTCGACCGCCTTTTTCACACAAATGATAATGCTTCCAAGTTGTTTTGCTCCTGTGATTCTGTCAACGTCGTATTCTCCGTTTTCGCCGGCAGGTAAAGAAACTACCGCGTCGTCGCTCTCTTTACCTAAATACTCAAGACTAAGCTTTTTGAACTCTCTTTCATCGGTGAACGTAACCCCAATCTCGGCAGAGCCTTTGAAGCCCTCCGTTTCAAGGATTGCGTGGCAACAACGCCTAATAAGCATTCTAATGCCTGTCGGTATCTTGACTTCCTTCTGGCAATCCGTGATAACAACTCTGAGCTTATCCGCCATTTCCATCACCCTTCACGATAATACTCTCTCAGTCGGTATTCATCCTTTCGAGTAACGTGAGAAGTGTGTCCTTTTCTTCGTCGTCAAGGCAGGAAAGCATCTCAACAATCCTCAGCGAACGGTATTCAAACGCCTCGTCGGCAATCTTACTGCCTTCCTCGGTTAGTGAAATAACCATCGTCCGCTTGTCGATGCTGCTCGGCACGCGCATTATGTAGCCCTTATTTACAAGCTTAGCGAGCACCTCGCTCATGGAGGCAGGCTTTATGCTGAGCTTTTCGGTCATTTCGCGCTGAGTCATACTTCCGCTTTCACGAAGCAAAATCAGAACCCTTCTTTGGCTCTTTTTTCCTTCGTACAGGAAGTGAATTTTTTGTTCAAGGTCTCGGATGTTCAAAAGAATCTTGTCGTTAACATCCTTCTTGTCATATTCATACTCTACTGCGACAGCTTTCCGTAACTTTTCCGACATCTTAATCCCCACTACTCTATCACTTCGTTAGGTACCTTGAGATGTATACATATTATATAATATAAATCTCGGTTTGTCAAGGTACCTTACATAAAAAAATTAAAAATTTCCTTTTTTCACAAGCCAAACTGTCTGAAATTGTCTATTTTTAATAAAAAATTGTCGTTATTTGTCTGTGCAATCATATTGCGTACAATTTAACTATAATTATATAGCTATTTGATGTTTTTGTCAAGAACGTTGGTAGATTTTTCACATTTTCACTCCGATTTCCATTATAATTTGTGAATATTACGCACAATCGACAAATTGTTTTATGCGAACAGGACCCAAACAAAATCAAATTGTGCAAAACCAACAGTTTTCAAAGTAAAAAACCGCCACAAAGGGCGGTTAAAATTAGGCATTTGCGCTAAATTTTTGTTTTACCGAGTCGAGCTTGTTCCCGTCAGCCTGCTCGCTGGGATACCAGCCCTTCGCCTGCATTTTGAGGTAGATTTCGTCCTGCATTTTCAGCGAATCGTTGAGCGAGCTTTTGAATGCGGAGTGCACGTTCTGGGTCGAGCTCTCGATCGCTCCGTGAAGATACAAATCGCACGCGCCCTTCTCGAGAATAAGCATATTTTCCATTAAGTTTCTGTCGTCCATAGCGCTCCTCCTTACAGCAAGCCGTAAATATTCTGAAAAATCTGTTTGTGTCTCTGCTCCATATCCTGAGCAAAGCTTTTGAGGTCTCCGTCCTGAACACGTGACGCGAGCTCACGGCACTGAGTTCTGAAATACTGCTCGTGTCCGAGCGCGTCCTCGACGTAAAGAAGTTCCTTTGAGGTCATAAAAAAACCGCCTTTCTTTTTCTAAGCAACATCTGCTGCCGAAAATAGTATAGACGGATTTTTTAAATTTATTCTTTTTTCTGATTGTAAATAAACATAACGAACGCCATCGCGACAATTATCAGGTAACCTATCAGCGAGAACGGGTCGGGAATGTCCGCGAACACAAAAAAGCCGAGCCCGGAAGCGAATATAATCTGGCTGTAATCGTAAATCGAGATCTCCCTCGCGGGGGCGCAGGTGTAGGCCGCGGTGATTGAAAACTGTCCTCCCGCGGCGCTCAGTCCCGCGAGCACGAGCATAAGGAGCTGATACGGCGTAAAGGGCTTGAAGCTGAAAAGCATAAGCGGCACCATCGAAAGACAGCTGAAACCCGAGAAAAACAGCACGATAAAGCTGCCCTTCTCCCCTCTTTTGCCGAGGGCGCGAACCATCGCGTAGGCGGCTCCCGCGGCGGCTCCTCCCGCAAAGCCGCATATTGACGGAAACAGCTCAGCGTTCGCAAACGACGGCTTTACGACGAACATCGCGCCGATAAACGCGCCGAAAAGAATCAAAGCCTGCGTAAGCTTTAGCCTTTCCTTCAAGAAAATAAGCGAAAAAGCGACCGCGAAGAAGGGCGACATCTTGTTGAGAATCGACGCGTCCCCGAGCGCGAGTCGGTCGACCGCGTAGAAGTTGCCGAGAACGCCGAGCGTTCCCGCGAGCGAGCGCCCGATAAGAAGCGGAAGGTTTTTCTTCTGAAAATGAAAGTCCCGTCTGTCCTTGAGCATAATCACAAGGGCGAAAACAAAAGCGATAAGGTTGCGGAAAAAGCCCTTCTCGGGCGTCGGCAAATCCCCCGAAAGGCGCACAAACATATTCATCAGCGCAAAACAGAACGCCGACAAAATAATCAAAAGTATTCCGAGATTCTTTTTTTTGAGCTTCAAGCTATCGCCTCCGAGACAATTTTATCACAATTAAGCGCGCAATACAACAAAAACGGGTAAACCCCTTGCTTTTTCCTCCAAAATAAGTTACAATGCAGAAAACAAAGCAAGGAGGTCAATTATGTCTGACATCAAAAACGAAGAAATAAACGAGGAAGTTATAATCATCGAGCTGACCGATGACGAGGGAGTTTCCACCGAGTTTGAGTATCTCGACACAATCCCCTACGAGGGCGAGGAGTACGTCGTGCTCATCGAGAACGTCGAGGACGCCGACGGAGTAATCATCCTCAAAATCGTCTCCGAGGACGACGAAACCGAGACCTACGAGGGCGTGGAGGACGAGGACACCGTTCAGAAGGTGTACGAGATTTTCCGCGAGAACCGCAAGGACGACTTCGATTTCACGGACTGAATGCTTTAATCGGAAAAGGCTGACCCGAAGGTCAGCCTTTTTGCTTTATCTGTTTATCTATTAGTATACGATAACAGGCATACCTACGTAAGCCTTGGCGTAAACCTTGGAGACAGCTCCGAGCGGAGTGTTTACACAGCCGTGTGAGCCGTTGTACTTGTAGATTGAGCCGCCGAAGGCCGAGCGCCATGTAGCGTCGTGGATACCCTGACCGTCGCTTGTGAAGCCGAGCCAGTAGTTAACCGTTGTATCCCAGCTTGAGCCGCCGTAGGAACCGCGCAGACGGGCGGGTGACTTGCGGCTGATAACGTGGTGGAGACCCTTTGAGGTTGAGCGGTCGCCGACGTTACCCGTAACAACAGGGGTCGAAACATAGAGCTTGTTGTTGACATACATAAAGAGCATCTGAGCGTCGATGCTGACCTCTACCCATGTACCCGAGGGGGTGTTGCCGTAGAGAGAGCCCGACTTAGCCTTTACCGCTACCTTCTTACCCTCGCCGTAGACCTTTGTATTGGCTACGTTCTTGTAGGGCTTGACAGCGAACTTGTAAACCTTGCCTGTTGTGAGCTTGTTTGAGAAGTAAGCGCAGTTGTCGGTGGTCGCGATGCTGTCCCACTTGCCGTTGGAGCGCTTTACGTAGACCTCATAGCCCGCCGCGCCGTCAACAGGACTCCACGCGAGGAGCGCCTTGTTCATAAACGACTTAGCGGTGAGCTCCGTGAGAGCCTTTACGCCCGCCGAGGATGAAACCGCAACGGTGGGACCCGCGTACTTCTTGTTCTTGTAAACTCTGATACCTCTTACCTTATAGACGTAGTCGGCGCCTGTGGAGATTTTTGTATCGGTATATTTTCTCGACTTAAGAGTAGCGATAAGCTTCTCCTTTTCCGAGGAGCTTGTTCTGTAAAGCTCGTACTTCTGAGCTCTGTTTACCTTGCTCCACGCGAGCTTGATTTTTGAGGAGCTGACGCCCTTTGTGATAAACTTGGCGGGAGCCTCGAGCTTTGTCATAGTCTTGACAGCCTTGCCCTTGCTCAGCGACCAAAGCTTTCCGTTTTTGGCGAGCACTGAGATTTTGAACTTGTAAATCGTACCCGACTTGAGCTCGTTGTCCTTGACAGCGTTTTTCTTAGTCTTTGTGTAGAGCTTGTAGGCGGACATTTTGCCGTTTGCGCCCTCTACAGATCTGTAAACATAATACTTGTCGGCAA
>JAFNSO010000072.1 GCA_017384945.1 Ruminococcus sp.
AAAATCCAGAACTGGTATATGGACGAGCTTCAGAGAGATTTACAGGCAGACCTCGCCACATACTACAACATCAGCGAAAAGGCGGCTTCGGAGAAGATTTTCTCCGAGGGACTCAAAATCTACTGCGCTATGGACAAAAAGGCGCAGAAGTACCTCGAGGACGCCGCTATCAATATCAACACCACCTACGACCACGGAATGCAGTGCGCCGCGACGATGATAGATATGAACGGCGCGATAATCGCGACGACGGGCTCCTCGCAGGAAAAGACGGGCAACCTCCTCTTTGACAGAGCGACCGACTCCGTCCTCCAGCCGGGTTCCTCAATCAAGCCCGTAGTCGTTTACCCCTACGCGATTGAAAAGAAAAAGCTCCACTACAGCTCGGTCGTAAAGGACGAGGCTCTCCCCAAGTACAAGGTCGTAAACGGTCAGTACGTAGCGGGTCCGAACAACTGGTACCACAGCTACAAGGGCAATATGCTCCTCCCCGACGCGATCGAGTGGTCGGCAAACGCGACCGCGGCTCAGGTTATGAATATGATTTCCCCGCAGAACGCCTACAATCAGGTCGTAACTTTGCAGGGCTTCACCCACTTAAAGGAAGCCGACAAGGACAACACGGGCGGACTTTCGATCGGAGGTCTCACGGGCGGAGTCACCGTAAGAGAGATGGCGGCGACCTTCACCTATATGGGCAACGGCGGAAAGTACTTCAAGCCCTACACCTACTACTACGTAACCGACGCGGACGGCAACGTCATAATCGACAACCGCGACGCTATCCCCAAGGAGAGCTACTCGCCGTCCACGGCTTATATTATGAACCGTCTGCTCCACTACAACATCACCTACTCGTCCCATACAAACGCGGCTTACGCCCGCGTGGACGGCTGGGACATCTGCGGCAAGACGGGTACCACCGACCAGGACAAGGACTCCTGGTTCTGCGGAATCAGCCCGTACTGCTCGCTCGCGATATGGACAGGCTTTGACAAACCGCACACAATCTCAATCACGGGTCAGCGAACGGCGACCACGATGTTCAAGGACGTAATGAGCTACTACCTGCAAGGCAAAAAGCACAAGGAGTACTCGGTTCCGAAGTCAATCATCGAAGCTAACTACAGCCAGTCCAGCGGCGCCGTGTACAACGTCGGCGAGGCGAGCGAAGGCAGGTACGTCGGCTACTACACCGAGGACAATATGCCCTCCTCGGGCGGCGGCTACGTCAACTACTATAACGATGACGACGACGATGACTACTACAGCAACGACTCGGACGACGACGATGATGACGACTCCGACTTTGACGAGGGTGACGATGAGGATGACGACGAGGGCGACGGCGACTTCTCGCTGAGCTCCTCAAGCTCGTCAAAAACCTCCTCGTCCTCAAGCTCGGCGTCCTCGTCCGGCGGCGGTTCTCAGTCCTCGAACGATGACGACGACAGCTCGTTTGACGCTCCCGCGGACAACGACGGTGAAGAAGAATAAGGGAATTTTTCCGAAAGGATGGATATAATGATACAGGTAGCAATAATGGGTCACGGAGTTGTAGGCTCAGGCGTAGCCAAGATTCTGACAACTCACAAGAAAAAGCTTTACTCCGCTATCGGAGAAGAGGTATATATCAAAAAGATACTCGACCTCAGAGAGTTTCCCGACTCTCCCTTAGCGGACAGATTTACAAAGGACTTTGACGAAATCCTCAACGACGTGGAAATCCGCGTTGTTGCCGAGGTTATGGGCGGAATCCACCCGGCCTACGACTACACAAAGCTTCTGCTCAAGGCGGGCAAGAGCGTCGTAACCTCAAACAAGGAGCTCGTTGCCACTCACGGCGCGGAGCTTCTCGCAATCGCCAAGGAACAGAACGCGAACTATCTCTTCGAGGCGTCCGTCGGCGGCGGAATCCCGATTCTCCGCCCGATAAGCCAGTGTCTCGTAGCTAACAACGTTCACGAAATCGCGGGTATTCTCAACGGAACGACCAACTTCATCCTCACCAAGATGATTGACGACGGAATGGAGTTCGACTCGGCGCTCAAGCTCGCTCAGCAGCTCGGCTTCGCGGAGCGCAACCCTGCCGCCGATGTTGAGGGTCACGACGCTTGCAGAAAGATTTGTATTCTCGCGTCCTTAGCTTCCGGCAGACACGTTTATCCCGACAACATACATACCGAGGGTATCACCGAAATCACGCTCAGCGACGTCAAGTACGCGTCCTCCTTCAACAGCGTCATAAAGCTCATAGGAGACGTTAAGTTCCTCGAGAACGGCAAGCTTGACATATTCGTCGCCCCGATGATTATAAACCGCAAGAGCCAGCTCGCCAACATCGACAACGAGTTCAACGGAATTATGGTTCGCGGCGACTGCACCGACGACGTTGTTTTCTACGGAAAGGGCGCGGGCTCTATGCCCACCGCCTCCGCCGTCACCGCCGACGTGATCGACTGCTGCAAGCACCTCAAGGCAAGGAAATACCTCTTCTGGGCTGACAGCAACAACGAAAACGTCCTCCCCTACGACGAGTCAAGGACAGCCGTTTATCTCAGGCTCTCCTCCCCCGACAAGGACAAGGCGAAGGATGAAGTCAGAGAGCTCTTCGGCGAGACGACTCTTCTCTCCGTTCCCAACGAGCCCGAGAGCGAATTTGCCGTTGTGACGGGAGAATTTACTGTCGGCGAAATCAAGGAGAAGCTCGGCGCTCTCAAGTCTGCGGACGTGCTCTCGTGTATCAGAATAGGTAATCTTTAATATACAAAGGAGTAATCAGAAATGAGTTTAATTGTTCAGAAATTCGGAGGCAGCTCGGTGGCAAACGCGGAGCGCGTGTTCAACGTCGCGGGCATCGTCACCGACACTTACTCTAAGGGCAACGACGTTGTTGTGGTTGTGTCCGCTCAGGGCGACACCACCGACGACCTCATAGCCAAGGGCAACGAAATCAACCCCAACGCCTCAAAGCGCGAGCGCGATATGCTCGTCGCGGCGGGCGAGCAGGTGAGTATCGCCCTGCTTTCAATGGCGATTGAAAAGCTCGGAT
The DNA here is from genome assembly GCA_017384945.1 of Ruminococcus sp. Taxonomy (GTDB): domain Bacteria; phylum Bacillota; class Clostridia; order Oscillospirales; family Acutalibacteraceae; genus Ruminococcoides. The sequence continues at coordinate 3,053 of JAFNSO010000072.1, forward strand.
ACCCCGTAGTTTCGCTTCTCGGCTGGCAGGCGGGCTTCCAGACAAGCTCCGCTCACACAAGCGCGAGAATCAGGAGGGTTGTGCCCAATCGAATCCGCAAGGAGCTCGACAAGAAAAGAATCGTTGTTGTCGCGGGCTTCCAGGGAGTTTCGCGTTACGACGATGTAACGACTCTCGGACGCGGCGGCTCGGATACATCCGCAGTAGCTATAGCGGCGGCAATGCACGCCGACCTCTGTCAGATATATACTGACGTTGAGGGCGTTTACACGGCTGACCCGAGGCTTGTCTCGAACGCGAGAAAGCTCAAGGACATTTCCTACGACGAAATGCTCGAGCTGGCGACGCTCGGAGCGCAGGTACTCAACAACCGTTCGGTTGAAATGGCAAAGAAATACAACATCGAGCTGGAGGTTCTTTCAAGCTTAGTGAGAGCCCCGGGAACAATAGTAAAGGAGAAAAGCAAAATGGAGAAAATGTTAATCAGCGGTGTCGCGAAGGACACAGACGTAGCGCGTATATCAGTAATCGGAGTTCCCGACGAGCCGGGCTTCGCCTTCAAGATGTTCTCGAAGGTTTCGGCAAAGAACATCAACGTAGACATCATTCTCCAGTCAATCGGACGCGACGGCAAGAAGGACATTTCCTTCACAGTTCCTGCCGACAAGGTTGAGGACGTTAAGGCGTGTCTCGCCGAGTATGTTGAGAACATCGGCGCGAAGGATCTTCTCGTAAGCACCGACGTTGCGAAGATTTCGATTGTAGGCGCAGGTATGGAGAGTCACGCGGGCGTTGCGACAAAGATGTTCGAGGCGCTCTACGACGCTCACATCAACATTCAGATGATTGCGACCTCCGAAATCAAGGTCAGCGTTCTCATCAACAAGAAGGACGCTGACAGAGCCGTTTCCGCCATCCACGACAAATTCTTCGAAGAATAACCCGAGTACCTCGGGTCGTATAGCTGCCTTTGGAAACGTTTAATTTTTCGGAAACTTTCATCAACGGCAGGTCGGGAGCCCCGACAACCTATGCCGCCTTTGGAAGCGTTCGATTTAGCGGAAAACTTCATCAACGGCGGGTTTTAAGTTGATTTGGCAATACTTGGATTTAGTAATGCTTAAATTTGACAATGCTTAAATTTGGTAATGCTTGGATTTGACAATACCAATCAACACATTCTTCACAAATAGCTCAGGGTCAGGTTTTTACACCTGACCCTGTTTTTTTACGCTTACTTTCTTTTTACCATAATATCTAAGTCCAAGTCACCGTTCTTTCCCGTGTACTCCGCGCTGAAAACATAACCTTCACTCTTACTCGTTCCGTCCTTCAAATGAGCGGTAACGACTATCTCAAGCCTTCCGAACAGTCTTTTGTACAATAACCTCGCAGGCTGAGCAACAACGTCTCCGCCGTCCGCTCCTCCGCCGTAGCTTTTCAGCGCCTTTTTTATATCCTCTCCGTCCTTCTCGTCGGCTCGGACTCCAATCATCACGGGGCCTCTCGCGAACCTGTACTCTCCGCTCCCGTCAGCTTCCCGCTTTGGCTGGTTATTGTAGTCAACCGAAAACGAACCGAACGTCTCGTAGCTGAACTCCTTAACGCCCAGATGATCCTCCTCCGTTCCGAGCTCAACGGTTCTGCCCTTCGGGTTTATTTTTTGCTTAAAGGCTTTGTTCCCCTTTTCGACCAAAAACTCGCCGTTGATTATCCTGTATTCCACGCTTTCAACATTCTTCCCCTTGACCTCAACATCAAAGTCGCAGAAGGCTTGCAGGCTGTATCTGTCTCTGTTTTCGTCCCTGTAATACTCCGACGCTCCGACGTCAAGCGTATCGATTCTGACAAGCTCTGAGCCGATTTCCGCGCCGCCCTCCGCGGCGTAAGCCGTCAGCGTAAAGCCGTCTTCTGTGAAGGGTCTTATGCCCGCCATACCCCCGACTGTCAGCGCAAGTGCAAGACAGGCGGCGATTCCCGCGGCAACATACCATTTAAAGCCTCTTTTCCTGTCGCTCTCCGCGCTCATAGCCGCCGACATCATTTTTTCGACCGAACCGTCGGGCGGGGTAATGCTTTCGATTGCGTTCAGATATTTTTTATCCATCTTTTCCTCCCTGCGTGATTTTTTCCTTTAACATAAGTCTCGCCCGTCTGAGATTTGACCCGACGGTGTTCTTGTTTTTGCCGAGTATTTCCGCTATCTCCCCGATAGAATAGCCCTCAAAGTAATAAAGATACAAAACTGTTCTGTATTTCTCGGGCAGCTCAAACAATTCCTCCAAAGCCTCCCTTGTCTCGGGAGCCTGCAGCTCTAGATAATCGTCAATCGGCTCTGTCCTGCTTTTCCAAAAGGATTTGCGGAGATTCCCGCACTTGTTGAGCGTGACCCTGATGATCCAAGCCTTCAAATGCTCTTCATCCTCAAACGGCGGGTTGCCCTTCATCAGCGCTACTCCCACGTCCTGCATAACATCCTCCGTGTCGTGAACGTTTTTTAGCTTTTGGTAAGCAATCCTGAACACCATCGTGCAATACGTTCGGACAGCCTTTTGTACGAGACCTTTTCTTTCCTCGGGCAACATCCGAAAAAACCTCCTTTCGTTAATTAATATCTACTGAACAACCCCCAATTTCAAACTGCGGATAATCAGCCATAACATCTCCGCCCTCAACTTCTCAATCTTCCTCAGATTTAGAAGCAAGACGGACATAGCAATGCTGTGGCAAGTCGTTTCTTTTAGC
>JAFNSO010000073.1 GCA_017384945.1 Ruminococcus sp.
AAGGCTAAAAGAAACGACTTGCCACAGCATTGCTATGTCCGTCTTGCTTCTAAATCTGAGGAAGATTGAGAAGTTGAGGGCGGAGATGTTATGGCTGATTATCCGCAGTTTGAAATTGGGGGTTGTTCAGTAGATATTAAATAGATATTGACTTCCCGACTTTTTTGTGCTAATATCTATTTAAAGAAAATTTTAAATAGGTGGGATGAGGATGTCCGTAAACAAAATACTTTCCGCCCTGGCAGACGACACCCGACGCTCTGTTATTATGAAGCTTCGGGAGGGTAGGATAAGCTCGGGAGACCTTGCTCAGCACCTTGAAATCTCGCCGCAGGCTCTCTCCTACCACCTTTCAAAGCTCAAAAAGGCGGATCTGATCTACGAAACAAAGGAAAGAAATTTTATCTTCTACGAGCTCAATCTTTCGGTTCTGGGCGAGCTGATCGTGTGGCTCGACGCTCTCAAAGGAGGCGCTGACAATGAAAGCTAAAAGAATAACCATCGCCGCTCTGACTCTCCTTCCGCTCATAGTCGGACTTATCGCGCTGAGCTTTTTGCCCGACGAAATCCCCGCTCACTACGGAATAAACCTGACGGTCGACAGATTCGGCAGCAAGTACGAAAGCCTTATTACCCCGTTTATCGCTCTGTTTTTCGGAATAATCTTTGTAATCGCGTCCCTCGTCCCCAAAAAGGAGCAGACAAAAAAGCTCTCGCTCAACATAGGGCTCGCTTTTATGCTCACGTTTAACGCGTTCGATTTCTGTATTCTTTACATACAGGCAAACAACGTGGTCGCGCTCGACGAGTCGCCGCTTAGATTCGACAGCGTTTCCATGCTCATAATCGGATGTCTGCTTATCTTCCTCGGCAACATAATGCCGATGTCAAGGCGTAACGCGTTTTTCGGATTGAGAACGCCATGGAGCTTAAAGAACGACAACGTATGGAAGAAATCGCAGATTTTCGGCGGAGCTTCAATGATTATCGTCGGACTGATTTGCGCGGCGCTCGCGTTTGTTTATCCGAACCTCTTTGTAATGCTCGGACTGGTGGTGCTGACGGCGGTAATCGACACGGTGTATACATACATAATCGCAAAAAACAACGGCTGACTCAGTGAGTCAGCCGTACTTTTTATACTCGGGGCTTGTGAGTTATTTTACAGCCTCGTAAACCGCGACCGCGCAGGCGACAGTAGCGCCTACCATCGGGTTGTTGCCCATTCCGATAAGACCCATCATCTCAACGTGAGCGGGTACGGAGGACGAGCCCGCGAACTGAGCGTCGCCGTGCATACGACCCATTGAGTCTGTGAGACCGTAGGAAGCGGGACCCGCAGCCATATTGTCGGGGTGGAGTGTACGTCCTGTACCGCCGCCCGAAGCTACTGAGAAGTAAGCTACGCCGTTCTCGATAGCCCATTTCTTATATGTGCCCGCAACGAGGTGCTGGAAACGAGTGGGGTTGGTGGAGTTACCTGTGATCGAAACGCCAACGTTCTCCTTCTGCATGATAGCAACGCCCTCGCGAACGTCGTCGGCGCCGTAGCAGCGAACCGCCGCTCTCTCGCCGTCGGAGTAAGGAGTCTCCTTGACGACCTTGAGCTCGCCTGTGAAATAGTCGAACTCGGTCTGAACATAGGTAAAGCCGTTGATTCGGGAGATGATATAAGCCGCGTCCTTGCCGAGACCGTTGAGGATAACTCTCAGGGGCTCTTTTCTCGCCTTGTTGGCGTTACGGGCGATACCGATAGCGCCCTCAGCAGCGGCGAAGCTCTCGTGACCCGCGAGGAACGCGAAGCACTTTGTCTCGTCTCTCAAAAGCATTGCGCCGAGGTTTCCGTGACCCTTACCGACGTTTCTCTGCTCAGCGACAGAGCCGGGGATACAGAACGCCTCGAGTCCGATACCGATAGCCTCAGCGGCTTCGGCGGCTGTCTTTACGCCCTTCTTGAGAGCGACCGCGCAGCCGAGTGTGTAAGCCCAGCCCGCGTTCTCAAACGCGATAGGCTGAACGCTTTTTACGATGTCGTAAGGATTGAAGCCCTTATCCAAGCAGAGCTGTCTTGCCTCTTCAAGATCTTTTATACCGTATTCAGCAAGGCATTTCTCAATCTTAGGCATTCTTCTTTCCATACTTTCAAATGATACTGCCATGGTTTAAGTCCTCCCTTACCTTATTCTTCGCGCGGATCGATATACTTCGCCGCGCCGTCGAAGCGGCCGTACTGGCCGATGTTGTTCTTGTATGCTTCCTCAGGCGCTACGCCGTGACGGATATCCTCGAGCATTTTGCCGAGCTTGAGGAACTGATAGCCGCAAACCTCGTCGTTCTCGTCGAGAGCGGTTTTGAGGACATAGCCCTCCGCCATTTCCATGTAACGAACGCCCTTCTTGTTGGTTGAGTACATTGTACCGACCTGGCTTCTGAGACCCTTTCCGAGATCCTCGAGACCCGCGCCGATGGGCAGTCCGCCCTCGGAGAACGCAGTCTGGCTTCTGCCGTAAACGAGCTGGAGGAAGATGTTCTTCATCGCGACGTTGATAGCGTCGCAGACGAGGTCGGTGTTAAGGCACTCGAGAAGCGTTTTGTTCGGAAGGATTTCAGCCGCCATAGCCGCCGAGTGAGTCATACCCGAGCAGCCGATCGTCTCGACCAAAGCCTCCTCAACGATTCCGTCCTTGACATTAAGCGTAAGCTTGCACGCGCCCTGCTGCGGAGCGCACCAGCCGATACCATGCGAAAGACCGCTGATATCCTTAATGTCGTATGATTTTACCCACTTTCCCTCTTCGGGAATGGGAGCAGGACCGTGCTTGGGGCCCTTTGCTACTGTACACATTTTTTCTACTTCTTTTGAATAAAGCATTTGTACTGGCTCCTTTCATATTTCTTGTGAAGTCGGTGTCCGACACTATACACAGTTCTATTATAAATCAGAAAGCGAAACATTACAATACTTTTTCGGCACTTTTTCGTTAATTTTATCAAAAATTTATGCCGTTATATCCATTCCTTGGTTAATTTCCGATTAATTCTGTCTTTGGGCTGTCGAAGGTCATTTTATTCAAATCAAAAACGACCTTTTCCTTAAGATACTGATAATCTCTTTCGTTGGATTCCTCGTCCTTTTCGGATGCCTCAACCATCCTTTCGTAGCTTTTCGACTTGTAAATAACGCTCTCGAGCGCTACTGCCGAATTTGCGCTGCTTGAGCCGTAAAAGACAACAGGGGTTTCCTCCATACTGTTCGAAAAGCCTCCGCCCGCGCCAAAGTAGGTTTTTTTGTCCCTGATATTCTCAGCGTCAATTTCCAGAAAATCGTCCTTGCCGAGCTCCTTGTCCTTGCCGATATACTCGACGAAAAGCGTGTACTCGCATTCCTTTTTGTAGCTTCTCGGATTATTGTCGGCGTAGTTGAAGCTGTTTTGGTCGATTATTCCGTTGAACTTCGTATTATAATACAACGTGTACTCAAAGTATCCGCTGCGCGCGGTATATTTTTTTAAATCCGGGTCCTTTTCAGCCGAGTCCTTTTCCTCGTATACGTGCCTGTCCCCATTCTCCGAGTACGCGGGCTGAACAAAGGCGTAGTCCGTCTGCCAGTACGTGCTTATACCGATATAGCCGATCATTATCTGCTTGTTCGTCATTTTCAGCGAACACAAAAGCGACAGAATCACAATAATGATACACGCGTAACGCGGCATAATAAGCTTTATTCTGTGCTTTTTTTCCGGGTTTTTAAGACGCTTGTTTACCGCGTATGAATAAACAAAAAAGTAAAAAGCGGTAAAAAACGCTCCGCCTAAAGCGGTGCATATAATCACGAACAAAATCGGCTCGACATTGTTGATCAAAAAGTTAAATAAATCTACCATAGTCTATCCTCACAATCCGAAAAATTCCTTAAAGCGGTTGAAGTAGCTTCTCGTTACGTCGACCGTCGCGCCGTTTTCGAGCGTAAGAATGTATTTGCTCGAAAAGGTCGGGCGTATGCTCTTGATTTTCTTGACCGCGACGATAACGCTGTTGCTTATCCTCAGAAACTCCGACGGGTCAAGCAGACCCTCGAGCCGTATGAGTCTTTCGGAGATTTTGTATTCCTCAGTCATAGTGTGAAGCATTACGTCGCTGCCGAAGGTCTCGATAAACACAATCTCACTCACCGAAACCGGGCTCAGGGCGTCTCCCCTTCTGCCCATCAAAAAGTCGGCAAAGCCGTTTTCCTCTGTCAGCACGAGCGGGGACGCGTTGTCGAGCTCGATTCCCTTCGCTTCAAGCTCGGAAGCGATCTCGTCGTACCTTACGCGGCTGACCATTAGCTTAATTTTCATTTCTCTCCTCCTTGCAAGCCTGCGGGTATAAGGTAGCACACCGCCCGTAAAAATTCAACGGCTTTTTAACAACTTGCACGTCCGCGCCTGTAACTTACTCGTTTTCGGCAATCCTTTCAAGCGCTTTTATGTCGTTGATTATGATTTTGCGGTACTCGGTTCGGATGATCCCCTCTTTTTTGAAGCGTGTGAGTAGCTTGCTGACGGTCACTCTGTTTACGCCGACCGAGCCCGCGATTTCCTCGTGGGTGAGCTTTACTTTCAGCCGTTCGCCGTCTGTTTGCGCGTTTTTGAGCAGGAGGCGCGCGATTCTGCCGTCCGCCTTGAGGAAGGTCATAATGTCGAGCTGGTCGGAGAGCTGGCGGATCCTCAGCGCCTGAATTTCGAGAAGCTCCAGCGCCAGACGCGGCTGCCTTTGGATAAGAGCTATAAGCTTTTGCTCGTCGATTGCGACGAGCTCGCAGCCTGTCAGCGCGCTCGCAGAGCTGACCCTCGGCATTCTGTCGAAGAACGCTGCCTCGCCGAACACCTCTCCCCTCGCGGCGGTGGAAAGCGTCCGCTCGACCCCCTCGGGCGAGGTCATATACACCCTCACCCTGCCTTTTTTCAAATAATAAAAGCTTTCGGCGCTGTCGCCCTGATAGTAGATTATATCGCCCTTTGAGACTCGCCTGACAGGGGCGGTTTTTTCAAATATCGTTTTGATTTCGCTGTATTTCGGGTTTTCTTTTTCCATAAGCCGTACGCTCCCTCAATTTTATATATGAATTGTAGCATAGTTTACAATCTTTTTTCAACCCCTATGAGATAATTTCAGTGTATAGTGCAATTTTAAGAAAGAGGTGCATTTTATGGGAATGACTATGTCTCAGAAAATCCTCGCGGCTCACGCGGGTCTCGACGAGGTCAAGGCGGGTCAGCTGATCGAGGCAAAGCTGGATCTCGTTTTGGGCAACGACGTTACAACGCCCGTTGCGATCAACGTATTTGAACAGAACGGCGCGACTAAGGTTTTTGACAACACAAAAATCGCTATGATTATGGACCATTTCACGCCGAACAAGGACATCAAGGCGGCTACCCTCGTAAAGCAGACAAGGGAGTTCGCGAATAAGTACGACATCAAAAACTACCGCGACGTCGGCAGAATGGGTATCGAGCACGCGCTTCTGCCCGAGATGGGTCTTGTCGGTCCCGGATGCCTGTGCATCGGCGCGGACTCGCACACCTGCACCTACGGCGCTCTGGGCGCTTTTTCGACAGGCGTAGGCTCGACGGATATGTGCGCGGGAATGATCAGCGGCAAGGCTTGGTTCAAGGTTCCTTCCGCCATTAAGTTCAACCTTGTCGGCAAGCCGCAGGGATATGTTTCGGGCAAGGACGTTATCTTACACATCATCGGCAAAATCGGCGTTGACGGCGCTCTGTACAAGAGTATGGAGTTCACGGGCGAGGGCGTAAAGTATCTCAACATCGACGACAGGCTCTGTATCGCGAATATGGCGATCGAGGCGGGCGCGAAGAACGGAATCTTCCCCGTAGACGACATCACCCGCGAGTACTGCGACGGCAGATATCAGGGCACTCCCGTTGCTTACGAGGCTGACGAGGACGCGGTTTACGACGAGGAATACACGATCGACCTTTCCGAGCTCAGACCGACGGTCGCCTTCCCTCATCTTCCCGAGAACACAAAAACAATCGACGAAATCGGCGAAAAGGAAATCAAAATCGATCAGGTAGTGATCGGTTCCTGCACAAACGGACGTATCTCCGACCTCCGCGCCGCCGCGAGAGTGTTAAACGGCAAAAAGCTCGCCGACCACGTCCGCTGCATCGTTATCCCCGGCACTCAGAATATCTGGAAGCAGGCTATGCACGAGGGTCTGTTCGACATCTTCATCGACGCGGGCGCGGTTGTTTCGACTCCGACCTGCGGACCGTGTCTCGGCGGTCATATGGGAATCCTCGCCGCGGGCGAGAGAGCGGTCTCCACAACAAACCGCAACTTTGTAGGACGTATGGGTCACGTTGACAGCGAGGTTTACCTCGCGAGCCCCGCGGTTGCCGCCGCGAGCGCCGTTACGGGCTACATCACCAACCCCGAGAAGGTCTAAGGAGGTACAAAAATGGAAAACGCAAAAGGCAGAGTACATAAATTCGGCGATAACGTTGACACGGACGTAATCATCCCCGCTCGTTATCTCAACACAGCCTCTCACAAGGAGCTCGCCGCTCACTGTATGGAGGACATCGACAAGGAATTTGTAAACAAGGTTCAGAAAGGCGACATTATGGTCGCGACGAAGAACTTCGGCTGCGGCTCCTCGAGAGAGCACGCTCCGATAGCGATTAAGGCGAGCGGAGTAAGCTGCGTGATCGCGTCGAGCTTCGCGAGGATTTTTTACCGCAACGCTATCAACATCGGATTGCCGATTATCGAGTGTCCCGAGGCCGCCGAGCAGATCAGCGACGGCGACACCGTCTCAATCGACTTCAACACAGGCGTTATCGTAGACGAGACAACGGGCAAAAGCTTTCAGGGCGAGCCCTTCCCCGAGTTCATTCAGAACATAATCGCCAAGGGCGGACTGATCAACTCGATCAAGGAGTAATTTTCAGCCAAGCGCTTGAAAAAGGCGTATTTATATGTGATAATATTGTCAGCCGAAAGGTGTATATGTTAATTTGGCAACCAAACAAGCCCCGCAGAAAAGGCACTTTCTGCGGGGCTCTTTGTCAGTTTAACGACTCGGCTTGCTGCTGTGATAAATAAAGCAAGTTACAAATCCGAAATAATATTTATGTTGAAAAATCAAATATAAAGTACTATAATATACAATGTATAATTATAATGATTTCGGGAGGGAAAATAATGCCGTTTATCAACGTAAAAACGTCCGTCAGCGCTGACGAGAACACAAAGACCTCGATCGAGAAGAAGCTCACAGAGTCGATAAGCCTTTTGCCGGGTAAAACCGCAAACTACTTTATGTGCGCGGTGGAGGACAACATCAGCTTTATGTTCCACGGCGACAAGGAGAACACCGCCTTTGTCGAGGTAAAAATCTTCGGAAAATCCACCCGCGCGGCTTACGAAAAGCTGACCGCGAGGATTTGCGACATACTTAAAGAGGAGCTCGGCGTTTCGCCCGAATACTGCTACGTAAAGTTCGAGGAGGTCGAAAACTGGGGCTTCAACGGCTTTATGTTTTAAGGAGAAACTATGAAAAGCTACAGAAAAGAACTATGGTTCAACGTTCCGCGGCGCAGGCAGATCGTGCGGATCACCGAGGACGTCCAGCGGGCGATCGACGAAAGCGGAATAAAGGAAGGGCTTGTGCTCGTAAACGCAATGAATATCACCGCGTCGGTTTTCATAAACGATGACGAGAGCGGACTGCACTCGGACTATGAAAAATGGCTCGAAAAGCTCGCTCCCGAAAAACCCTACAGTCAGTACAACCACAACGGCTTTGAGGACAACGCCGACGCTCACCTCAAGCGCACGATCATGGGCAGAGAGGTCGTCTGCGCGATAACGGACGGCAGGCTCGACTTCGGCACATGGGAGCAGATTTTCTACTACGAGCTCGACGGCAAGCGCCGAAAGCACGCGTTAATAAAAATAATTGGAGAGTAACCTTATGAAAATAGCTGTTATAACAGGAGGACTCAGCACCGAGCGCGACGTCGCGATTTCCTCAGGCTCGAGAATCGCCGACGCGCTCAGAAGCAAGGGTCACAACGTAGTATTGGTAGACGTTTTTATGGGCTTTGAGAGCAAAATTTCGCCCGAAAAGCTGTTCAAGGACAACGCGAACCTCATCCAGAACAAGGGCGTCGCGGAGTTCATCCCCGATTTGCGGGCGGTCAAAAGCTCCCGCGCGTACAAGAGCCCGAGCTTCCTCGGCAAAAACGTCGAGGAGATCTGCCGCGCGGCTGACATAACCTTCTTCGCGCTTCACGGCGGCGAGGGCGAGAACGGTCAGCTTCAGGCAGCGTTCGACATTCTCGGAATCAAGTACACGGGCTCGCCGTACCTCGGCGCGGCGCTCGCGATGGACAAGGGAATAACAAAGGCGCTCTGCGAGCAAAGCAGGGTGCTAACCCCGAAGGGCGAGGTTTTCAGAACAAAAGAGGAAGCGAACGGCTGGGACGTTTTCCCCTGCGTAATCAAGCCCTGCTCGGGCGGCAGCAGCGTCGGAATCGCAAAGGCGGAGAACCGCGAGGAATACGACGAAGCTGTAGCGGACGCGTTCTCGTACGAGGACGAGATCGTGGTCGAGCAATTCGTCAGCGGCCGCGAGTTC
>JAFNSO010000074.1 GCA_017384945.1 Ruminococcus sp.
ATTCATTCTCAATTCTCAATTCTTAATTCTCAATTCAAAACCTGTCCTCTATATCCAAAACTTCACAGAGGCACGAACGTACGGGGGATATGAACGCTAAGATAGGAACGAACGAGCCTGACGTGGAAAAATAAAAAAGCAGAACGTATCACAAGCATCCAAAGCTTGAGAGGGAACGACGGTGCGGGGGAGAACGCCAACCAGACAGAGGAGCAACGAGCCTGACGAGGAAAATAAAAAATACTTTAGTGATTTAAACCAAAAAAGTTGGGGGGATTCTGTTAATTATCACAATTGACTTAAACCTCGGCGTGATGTATAATATTAGGGTATTAAAACCCAGCCCCGAGAGAGGTCGGGGCTTTTCTATGTGTAAATTTAAGGAGAAATGATATGCCAATTACAGAACTACTCACCCGAAACGCGACATACTTCAAGGACGAGGTAGCGCTCGTGGAAATCAATCCCGACGTAAAGGGAATCCCTCGCGTAACATGGCGCGAGTACTCGCTTATCGAGTCCGACCGAAACGGCGCGTTCAGAAAACAGCTCACCTGGGGCGAGTTCAACATCCGAGCCAACCGCTTCGCGAACCTCCTGCTCACACGAGGAATCAAAAAGGGCGATAAGGTCGCGATCCTTCTGATGAACTGCCTCGAGTGGCTTCCGATTTACTTCGGAATCTTAAAGGCGGGCGCGGTCGCAGTACCGCTCAACTTCCGCTACACAGCGGACGAAATCAAGTACTGCCTCGAAAAATCCGACTCGGACGTCCTCGTTTTCGGCCCCGAGTTCATCGGACGCGTCGAGCAGATCATCGGCTCCGTCGCTAAGGTCAAAAATACCTTCTACGTCGGAGACGACTGCCCGAGCTTCGCGGACAGCTACGAAAAAATGATCAGCCACTGCTCGTCGATCGCACCGAGCATTTATATAACCGACGACGACGACGGCGCGATTTACTTCTCCTCGGGCACAACAGGCTTCCCGAAGGCGATTCTGCACGCCCACCGCAGCCTTTCTCACTCTGCAAAGGTCGAGCAGGCTCACCACCACCAGACAAGAGACGACGTGTTCCTCTGCATTCCGCCGCTTTACCATACGGGCGCGAAAATGCACTGGTTCGGCAGTCTCTACTCGGGCAGTAAGGCAGTCCTGCTTCGCGGCGTGAGCCCCGAGTGGATAATCCGCACCGTAAGCGAGGAGAGATGTACGATAGTGTGGCTTCTTGTGCCGTGGGCTCAGGATATACTCGACGCTGTCGACAGCGGAAAAATCAAGCTTTCGGACTACGAGCTCAGCCAGTGGAGACTTATGCACATCGGCGCACAGCCCGTACCCCCGACGCTTATCAAGCGCTGGAAGGCGATTTTCCCGAACCACGACTACGATACAAACTACGGCCTCAGCGAGTCCATCGGACCCGGCTGCGTTCACCTCGGAATCGAGAATACAAACAAGGTCGGAGCAATCGGAATCCCGGGCTACGGCTGGGAGGTCAAAATCGTCAATCCCGACCGCAGCGAGGTCATCAGCGGAGTCGGCGAGCTTGCGGTAAAGGGACCCGGCGTTATGAAGTGCTACTACAACGACCCCGAAGCGACCGCCGAGGTGCTTGACGACGAGGGCTGGCTGTATACGGGCGATATGGCGGAACGCGACGAGCAGGGATTCATCTATCTCGTCGACAGAAAGAAGGACGTAATCATCACGGGCGGCGAAAATATCTATCCCGTCCAGATCGAGGACTTCCTGCGCTCAAACAACGCCGTAAAGGACGTTGCGGTAATCGGACTTCCCGACCACCGTCTCGGCGAAATCGCGGCGGCGATCATCGAGGTCAAGGAGGGCTTTACGCTCACAGAGGACGAGGTAAACGACTTCTGTATGCAGCTTCCGCGCTACAAAAGACCGAGAAAGGTCATCTTCGCGGATGTTCCGCGCAACCCGACAGGCAAAATCGAAAAGCCCGTTCTGCGTAAAAAGTATTGCGGCGAGAGCGTTGTAGCTCAGCAGAACGAAATAAAGCTGTCATAAATCTAAGCCAAGGGGAGTATTCCCCGAGACTTAAGGAGGAAATACAATGATATTAAAAATTCTAATGCTCGTGCTGTTCTTCGGCGTAATGGTCGGAGTCGGCGTTTACTGCCGAAAGCACGCGACAGACGTCAACGGCTTTGTCCTCGGCGGACGAAGCGTCGGTCCCTGGCTCACCGCCTTTGCGTACGGAACCTCGTACTTTTCGGCGGTAATCTTCATCGGCTACGCGGGTCAGTTCGGCTGGAAATACGGAATCGCCTCGACCTGGATAGGTATAGGCAACGCGCTGATAGGCTCGTTTTTGGCGTGGGTTATACTCGGCAGAAGAACGAGAATTATGACCCAGCACCTCGATTCCGCGACTATGCCCGAGTTCTTCGGCAAGCGGTTCGGAAGCCGCGGACTGAAAATCGGCGCGTCGATAATCGTCTTTATCTTTCTCATTCCGTACACAGCGTCGCTCTACAACGGACTTTCGCGTCTGTTTGAGATGGCGTTCGGAATCCCGTACATCTACTGCATAATCGCGATGTCGATTCTGACGGGAATCTACGTAATCGCGGGCGGCTATATGGCGACTGCGATCAACGACTTTATCCAGGGTATAATTATGCTCTTCGGAATCGTCGCGGTAATCGCGGCTGTGCTCGCCTCAAAGGGCGGCTTCACAGCGGCTCTCGAGGGTCTCGCGAATGTAAGCGATCCGGCAGTCTCGACTGCCCCGGGAGCGTTCAACTCCTTCTTCGGACCCGACCCGTTCAATCTGCTCGGCGTCGTTATCCTGACCTCGCTCGGTACGTGGGGACTTCCGCAAATGGTTCAGAAGTTCTACGCTATCAAGCACGAGAAGGATATCCGCAAGGGCACAGTCATCTCAACAGGCTTCGCGATCATCGTCGCGGGCGGCTGTTACTTCCTCGGCGGCTTCGGCAGACTGTTCAACGTAGACGTTGAGGCGGTCGGCTTTGACGCTATCATCCCGACAATGCTCTCGAGCCTGCCCGACATCTTAATAGCTATCGTCGTTATCCTCGTGCTCTCGGCTTCAATGTCGACTCTTTCGTCGCTCGTAATCGCCTCGAGCTCAACGCTCACGATCGACCTTCTGAAGGGCAACGTTATCAAGAAGATGAACGAGAAAAAGGAAGTCCTCCTGATCAGGGTCTTTGTCGTAGTGTTCATCGCTATTTCGGCTGTGATCGCGATTTACCAGACTCAGAGCCAGAACGAAAGCGTAAAATTCATCGCTCAGCTTATGGGCGTTTCGTGGGGCGCTCTCGCGGGAGCCTTCCTCGCGCCCTTCCTCTACGGACTCTACTGGAAAAAGACCACAAAGCTCGCCTGCTGGGTAAGCTTCATCTTCGGCGCGGGAATTATGGTTCTCAACCTGTTCTTCCGTCCGATGTTCCCCGTCGTGCTCCAGTCCCCGATCAACTGCGGAGCCTTCGCAATGCTCGCGGGACTCGTAATCGTGCCTTTAATAAGCCTGATTACCCCCAAGCCCGACAAAAAATTCGTCGAGGACGCCTTCGCCTGCTACGAAAAGAGAGTCCCCGCCGCACAGAAGAGGTCTTTGGACTGATTTAAATGAATATTTAATAATGAATAATGAATAATTAAATTCGGGCAGAGAGGTTCATCAAAAAATGAACTCCTCTGCCCGATTATTCATGATTCGTTTTTCATTAATTATAAATTATAAATTCTTCATTCTTCATTCTTCATTATTCATTCTTCATTATTCATTAAACAAAAGAGTGTTCCACCGTGACGTCGGGGTCGGCTTCGGGGCAGAGGGCTTTTAGCTTTCGGCTCAGCTCTTCTCTGACCTTTTCGCAGTCCTTTTCCTCGAACGGTATCACCACCTCGACGCTCAGCCTGTCTTTGCCGTCGCGTTGGGTCAGGCGCAGGTCGTGAAAGCTGTAGCCCTCGTAGCCGCCGATAAGCTCCCTCGCGAGCCTTCTGTACCGCTCGGTCTTTTCGTCGTGGACAACAACAGGGTCAACGTGTATCGTAATGTTTATCCCGAGCTTGTCGAGTATTTCGCGCTCGATCGAGTCGACGAGCACGTGAGCGGCGACAAGCTCCATATCGGAGCGCACCTCAGCGTGAGCCGAGGCGATCACGTTTCCCGCTCCGTAGCTGTGGACGATAATGTCGTGAACGCCGAGGATTTCGCTGTTGTTGAGAATCAGCTCCTCGATTTTGCAGGTGGTTTCCCTTGACGGAGCCTGACCGAGCAGGGGATTGAGGATGTCCCTCAAAATCCCTATCCCCGAGAAGAACACAAACACAGCCACCGCCGCGCCGACAATGCCGTCGAGCCGCCTGAGCCCGAACGCGTTTGAGCAGACGAGCGCCGCGATCGTCGCCGAGGTAGCCACGCAGTCGTTCAAGCTGTCCTGACGCACCGCCTTAATAGTGACGCTTCCCGAGCGCTTGTACAGCCTGTGGTTAAAAAACGCCATCCAGAGCTTCACCCCGACAGCCCCCGCGAGAACCGCCGCGAAAACAGGGTCGAACCCGAGCGGCTCGGGATTTATTATTTTGAACACGCTCTCCTTGAAGAGCTCCGCGCCGACCGCGAAAATCGAAAACGCCACGATAAGCGCCGCGATGTACTCGACTCTGCCGTGTCCGAAGGGGTGCTCCCTGTCGACGGGCTTGCGCGAGAGCTTGACCCCCGCTATAGTTACGATATTCACCGCCGCGTCGGACAGATTGTTGAACGCGTCCGAAAGCACCGCCACCGAGCCCGACAAAAGCCCGACCGCAAGCTTTGCCGCGCATAAAACCACGTTGCAGATTATCCCGCTTGCTCCGCTGAGCGTCGCGCACCTTTCGACCGCGTCGCGTTCGGCGGGGGATTTTTTTATGCCGAGGCTCATTTTTTCACCCTCTTTGGTCTGAGACTTTTAAGGCGTTCCTTTAGCTTTGGGGCGATCCTCCTGCTGTCAACGCATTTTTGGATCGCCTTGCAAAGCGTCTGCTCGTCGAGCCTTTTCTGCTCGAAGTAGGGGAGGATTTCTTCCCTCCGCTTTGCCAGAGCCGTCGCAAAGTACCACGCCCTCATCATATTTATATAGTATTCGCCGCTTTCAAGCCGAGCCACCCTGTCGGCGTACTCGGGCTTGAAGCCGTCGTCGAGAAAGTGCTCCATAAGCATTTTGACGCCGAACCTCGTTATGTAGGTCTCTTTGCTGTCGAGCCAGCCGTCTATCAGCGGCAAAAGCTCTGATTTGTGCTTCTTAAAAACCTTGGGGCTGAGCTGGTCGCAGGTAGCCCAGTTGTCGATATAAGACAAAAGCTCCCCGACCCTTCGGGCGCACCGTTCAAAGTCCTTGTCAAGCGACACAATGAACGCGTGAAGCTGATACTCGTCAAAGTATCTGTGCGGAAGCGAGCCGAGAAATTCCCCGACGTCCTTACGCTTTGAAAGCTCCGCCGCGAGCGCCCTGAGCGAAGGAGTCCGAACGCCGATAAAACGCTCCTTTTCGACCGTCGGAATAAGCCCCGCCTGAAACTCGCGGTAGCCCTCGTCCCCAAGCTCAAAAAGCCTGCTTAAAATCTCCTCGTTCATCATATTCTCCCCCCTAAGCGGATTATACCATTTTTGTCAAGATTGTACAAGGAGGGTTTTTGAATTGAGAATTGAGAAT
>JAFNSO010000075.1 GCA_017384945.1 Ruminococcus sp.
TCAAAACAACAAAAACAAAAAATGATATGATGTAAGCGAGATTTGAGTAAAGTATGAATTGAAATTTCCAAACAAATTCTCAATTCTCAATTCTCAATTCTCAATTAAAAATTATCGCGGACTATGGTTCCGAGGTACAGCGTAAGGGCGTTGTAATGTTAAGGTTTTCATAAGCGAGGATATGGTCAGATATTTTCAGTCCGAGAGAATTTTTTTAAGGAGAAAATTATGGATACAGTATTTAAGTTTCTCTTCCAATTTTTAGGACAGTTCTTCGGCTCCATCTGGAACGGAATTGTCTCCATACTCGGCGCGTTCAACATTCCCGAGTATATCTCTATCATCACCCGCTACACTACAACCCTCGGCGGTCTCGCGTGGGTCGTAGCAATCATCGCGATAGTACTGCTTCTTGCGGTTATCGGATTACTAATCTTTTTAATAGTTGTCTCCTTAAAGAAATTCTTTAAGAACAAGCAGGCTCGCAAGGATACGGGCTCGCTCGTTCAGGAGGTTCAGGTACTCAACCGTGAGGTTATGCGTCTCAACCTCGAGAAGGACAAGATCCTCTCAATGAAGGTTTCTCAGATCGGCCTCAACCCCAACGAGATTTCAGAGCTCACAGGCGAGGAGCTCGAGACTCTCAACAAGGGTGAAGAGGACGGCGACACAGGTGAGGTTCGTTTCCTCAAGCTCACAGCCCTCGACGAGGAGTGGGCGGACTATCAGCCTCCCGTTTACGACAACGACATTACTCTGCCCGAGTTCTGCGATCGTTTCAGACTTTTCGCTTGTTCAAGACTCGGACTTTATTATGACATTTCAATGATCAGACGCTTCGTATCTGCATTTGCCTCGACAAGACTTATCGTCTTACAGGGTATTTCAGGTACAGGTAAAACCTCGCTCGCTTACGCGTTCGGTAAGTACGTCTGCAACGACTCCGTAATCACTCCCGTACAGCCTTCATGGCGTGACCGCTCCGAGCTCTTCGGCTACTTCAACGAATTTACAAAGAAGTACAACGAAACTGAGCTTCTCAGAGCTATGTACGAGGCTAACTATAACGAAAACGTATACCTCGTAATCCTCGACGAAATGAACATCGCCCGTGTTGAGTACTACTTCGCTGAAATGCTCTCCATTCTCGAAATGCCGAGAAGAGACGAGTGGGTAGTAGACCTCGTTCCCTCACAGTGGAAGAACGACCCCAAACAGCTCCACAAGGGCAAATTCACGGTTCCCCCCAATATGTGGTACTGCGGAACCATCAACAACGATGACTCGACCTTCGCCGTTACCGATAAGGTATACGACCGTGCTATGCCTATCAACATTGATACAAAGGGCGTAGCATTCGAGGCTCCCGATACACCTCCTGTTGTTATCAACTACCATCACTTTGAGGACATTCTCAACCAGGCCAAAGCCGAGAACCCGATTTCCGACGACCTGCTCAACAAGCTCGCTCTCGTGGACGACTATGTAATCGCTCACTTCCGAGTAGCTTTCGGTAACCGTATCATGAAGCAGATTAAGGACTACGTTCCCGCGTACGTCGGAACAGGCGGCAAGGAGATTGACGGTCTGGACTATATCCTCGCGCGTAAGGTACTTCGTAAGTTTGAGGCTCTCAACCTCTCTTACATCCGCGACGAAATCGACGGTCTGATAGCATATATGGATGAATTATTCGGCGAAGAGAACATGGGCGAGTGCAAGGACTACCTCCTCATGCTCAAGAAGCTCGCGTAATCAGCATTTTACTTACGGGACGTTAATATTCTTGACGTCCCATAAGGTGTTTAGTGAGTTCTGGAATTTATATTGAAACAGAGGTGAGGTTTTCTTGGAGAATTTTGATAAGTATTATCGTTCCTATAAGTACATGCAAAAACACCTCGCTACAGACTTTACCGCAAACTATCTCACAACCAACATGGAGGACAACGACAAGGGTGAGGACATCCTTTCGGGTAAGCTCAACGAAAAAGTTATCGATATGGAATGGGTTACCGCGATTGAGGATACCCTTCCGTATATCGAAAAGGCGATTGACGAGCAACGCCGTTTCATCGTAGAAAACAACGAGATTTACAGAATCGACAAGGCGAAAATCATCAACAAGGATTCCGTAAAACATCTCATTCAGCACACTAATTTTATCGACAACATCTCGGACGACGGCAGAGTCACCCCGAACAAGGTTCTCACAATCGAGCGTGAGGACTCCTTCGAGACATATGAAAACCGTTTTCTGATTACTCTTATCGAGAACGCGCTCGACTTCGTTGCGGACAAATACCGCCGAATGGTCGACGCGCCGACAGATACCTTTGACAAAATCGAGATTGAGCGTGACATGGAGCTCAACAACCAGCACGTCACCTTCAAGATCGAATACTCCAACGAGGTTCGCGACGCCAAGGCGGACGACCTCGACATCAAGGATTTTGAGAAGCTCTCCGACTTCGACCGTGTACGCCGTATACGTGAAAAGCTCAACAGCTTCCTCAACACGGATATGATGAAGGCTCTCCAGAAATGTATCCGCGTAAAGCCCCCCATCAACCGCACAAACCTTATGACCAAGAACCCCAACTACAAGGCGGGTCTGGATTTGTTCAACTACCTCTACGCCTACAATAAGCCGGGCTACGAGATTATCGGAAGAGACTTCTCGGGTAAGATGGACAAGGAAGTTCAACAGGGAATGTACATTTCAATGGGCTTCCAGCACTTTATGGTCGCTATCTCAACCAACCCTGCGCTCAAGAAAATGCTCGAGGAGCGTTATCAGGAGCGCAAGAGAAAGCAGCAGGGCGGTCAGGACTCCGAGACACTCGAGCTTGTAGAGAAGGTTCGTAAGGAAGAAATGAAAATCCGCTTGCAGGAAATCCGTGAGCGTGAGAAAATCATCCGCGATCAGAAGGCTGAAATCGCAGCCCTCAAGCGTGAAATCGAGAAGCGCGACAAGCAGATTGAGTCCTTGAAGAGCTCAATCAAGGCTCTCGAGGAGGAGGTCAAGAACCTCCGCAACCAGATCCAGCAGCTCAAGGCGGAGCTCATGAAGGCGAAGGAAAGAATCGCCGAGCTCGAAGCCAGGGTAGCAGAGCTTGAAGCCCGCGTTGCCGAGCTCGAGGCTCAGGTAGCAGCCCTCGAAGCCAAGGTAGCGGAGCTTGAAAAAATCAAAGCAGAGCTCGAGGCAAAAATCGCCGAGCTTGAGCAGATTATCGAGGAGCAGAAGGCGAAAATCGCCGAGCTCGAGGAAATCGTCGCTCAGCAAAAGGCAAGAATCGAGGCTCTTGAAAAATACGTAGCCGACCTTGAAAAAATCAAGGCGGAGCTCGAGGACAGAGTGTCCGCCCTCGAAGCCGAGAACGCCCAGCAAAAGGCGACGATCGAAGCTCAGGCGGCAACCATCACCGAGCAGAAGGATGCGATCGCAGCACTCGAGACAGAAATCTCGGGAGCCAAGGACGAAATCGCAGCCCTCAACGGCACGATCTCTCAGCGTGACGCGACGATCGCCGAGCAGAGCTCGACCATCGACGGACTCAACAAGAATGTCGACGATTTCAGCCACACACTCGCCGACGAGCGCGACGCGAGAAAGAAAGAGGTCGCAAGCCTCAACAAAAGCTTCGAGGACGAGCGAAAGGCGCTCGCCGACAAGCACGCTAAGGAAATCGAAAAGCTTAACGCCGAGCACAAATCCGCAATGGAAAGGCTCGATAAACAAAAGGAAAACGAGAAAGCCAAAATTCAGAAGGACGCCGATATGCGCGTAAAGACCGCGCAGAAGGAAGCCGACAGAAAGGCGAAGGACGAAATCAAGCGCGAGGTCACCAAGGCTCAGAGCGAAGCAAAGAAGGCGGCAAAGAAAGCAAACGACACCGCCGCTATGTACCGCAAGGAGCTCAAAATCGACCGCGGCACAGACGGACTCTTCAAGTTCGACTTCACCCTCGGCGCTCTCGGAATCCAGGCTCTCAAGGCTCACACCCTCGCGGGCGAGGGCTCCGATTTGAGCGAGCTTCCGCATATGAGCAGTATGCAGTCGCTCTTCATAGTCAGAGACTCCCGCAAAATCACGGTGTTCAAGGGCGTTTACAACAAGCTTGAGGTGCTCAAAAACTTCCGCGGAACTCAGAACTTCGACACCTGCAAGGACTTCTTAAAAGAAACCCTCGCAAAAGCCGACAAGAGCTGCGCATACGTCACCTACAAGACAATGGACAAGAACTACATGAGCAACTTCATGAGCTTCCTCTCCACCGAGGCAGGCTTCATGACCACTCAGCTCTACCACAATAAAGCCCAGAAAAACGGCAAATCCATAATCGCTATCTATTTCTACAGAGGTTAATTATGAAACACGCAAGACCTGACAGGCGTTTTATTATTACCAAAAACTTAATAATGATGCTTGTTATGCTTGTGGTGATTTTTCTTGCCTCATTTGCCTGGTTCAGGGCTAACCCTGAGGCGACAGCCTCCGGCTTATCCGTGAAAGCAAAATCGGCGGGAGGCGTTGAGCTTGCCCTGCCATACAAGGGCAGCTACCCTAACGGCGCCGATGTTCCTGTGGTAAGCCAATTTTCCGACAGTATAGAATTTGAAAACTCAGGCTTTGTCAAGGGAATGTTCAAGGACGTCACCAGTGACGGCAAGAGATTTTTGATTCCGACCTTTGAGTCCGAGAAAAACCTTTCTCAGGGCGAAAAGCTAAAGCAGGGTCGTAAGGTTCTCACCGACGGAACATGGACAAGAGCGGAGTCGAGCATGGAATTGCTTTCCAACGAAAAGGAAGAGGACGATAACCAGTATCAGTACATTGCTCTTGACTTTTATGTGAGATCTCCCAACAAGGATATAAAAATAAAAGAAGGGTCATATCTTGCGACTGCTTCCGAAAAGGCAAATCAACCGAGAAGGTTGGTTATCGATTCAAATAATTCTACGATTTACCGCTCAAACCCGTTATACGGAGATGGACAGTTCTCCGCGGATGCGCTTGCGGGCGCAATCAGAGTATCGCTTTTGACAGCGGAGGTTACGGATCAGCGGCCGATTTCGAATTCCGAGAACAAAGAGGATGTTTACTTAAACCGTACATCCACCCCTGCTCTTCCGTCAACAAAATGGCTTGAATGCAATTCACTTGGTCTTCTTTGGCTTCCGAGGCCTGATATGTTCCTTCAGACAGAGACAACATCTGCTGCATGGAGACTTAAAACAGGAAGCGCCTTTGTTAGCGGAAACTACGCGACAGAAAAAAAGACTAACCACCATATTTTCTACGCGGCCGACCCCGATACAATTCAAGTTGACGCGACAACAGGAATCGAAAAGGGCGGAAAAGGCGTTGAAAAAAAGGAGTATGTTCAGGGCGGAAATACCACTCCCGATTGTTTTATCGCTACAGAGCTTAACAATGCAAGGATTTCACAGAATAACGCAAACTATACTCCGACGCTTCAAAGTGAAAAAACTATTTCTGCTTATTCCGATAATCTTGTGACTTTTACGGAGGCTGATCCGCAGGACAGCAATCAGACAATTACAAAGCAAATGTATCTGTACAAATACAGACTAAACATATGGATCGAAGGCTGCGACGCAGAAGCCCGCAGAGCCATGGACCAGGGCGAATTCCAATTATATATGGTTTTCGGAAACTAATCTATACAATAACAACAGAGAAAGCGAGGTGAAAGTATGGATAGAAGAAGGAAGTCTTTTGCGCATGAGGCAAAGCCTGAGCGCAGTCGTAAGGCTCTTATTATGTCCATAGTTTCTTTAATACTCGCTTTTTTGGTTCTGGTATCGTCAACATGGTGTTGGTTCGCGATAAAGACAGGCGAGGGACATTCAGGAAACATCAAGCTTGATCTCGGTAACGGTTTGCGTGTCAACGACCTGGGACAAACCGAGGAGGAAGTTTCAGACAAATCGTATCTTCTTCCGGCATCTTCCGTTGACGGAAGGAATCTGTTTTTCTCGAGCGACGGCTCCTTCACCAAGAAAACAGAAAATCTGACATACAGAACAGCTAACGCAGGAGACAGGAACTACAGCTATGTTCAACTCGATTACGACTTGACGGCGGAGGAAAACTATACAAATATTTATCTTGATACAAAAATCCCCGAGGGAAATACAAAGCCCAGAACCTATCTCTATTTCAAGGGTTGGGACTCGGATACTGACGCTCACGCGAACGGTTTCGAGAACAGGAATCAGGCTTTGCAGGCGTCTAAGGCGCTGAGAGCGGCAGTTTGGTATGAGGGAATTGAGGATAACAAGCCGATTGTTTTCAACACTCAGAGTAAAATCACCTCTACTCAGGCGGTAAGTGAAATCGACCGTTCCACAGGTGAGTTTATTCTAAGAGAGAAGCAGACTGCTTATCCGTTCAAGGAGTATTCTTACGGCTACAGGCAAATCGGAAAGCTTGATAAGGGTGAGACAAGAAGATTCTCAATTTTAGTCTGGCTTGAGGGTACCGACGAAACCCACTGTACGAGTGACAGAACTGATATCGACCTTACAGGTAAGAAGATTGATTTCTCTCTGGCGTTCACAACATCTTGGGAGAACACCGAGCGGATTTACTTTGAGGATAGGACAACAAATTCGGAGGTTGCTACCTTCCTTGCAAGTCCTGCCAACAGAAACTGTTCGCTTGTACTTAATTATAACAATCCCACACATAAGATTAACAACTATAAGTTTACTATGTATAAGGACAGCTCGGATAATTCGGGACACACATGGTACTGCGATATTCCCGGAATAGCTTACAATGATTTGAGCTTTAAGATAATTAATGATACGACGGGTGACGTTGTATATAATTGGGATAAGGATACAAACGGAGACGATACTCTCAATCGAGGAGACTCCACAAAGTACATTGCAGAAACACTCGACGCCAACACGGGTTCATCCAATAACTCGCGCGGACACTGGTTTGACGGCGAGATTGAAGAGAATGGTAACGGTTATGATCACGGTCGGATTGACGACAACGATGATGATGATTGGTAATAGATAATTTTAAGGGAGGTGCCGCTATGAGAAAGAGAATTAAGCTCATAAAGCCGAAAAACTTAATACTTTCTGTAGTGGCGCTCGTCCTTATTCTTATGCTGACTGTCGGAGCCACATATAGCTGGATTGAGGATATTACACTCTTTCAGGTTAATCTTACCAGCGACAGCGAAAACAGCGGACCGCTCACCGCAGGCGCTGACATAAACTCTCTTGTAAAAGTTACAAGCACCAGTCGGGATGTAAATATCGGAAATGTAATTGAAAAGACATATGAAAGCGGAGTTTTGATTTCCGATAAATTGCAAGAAAAGGTAAAAAAAGAGTATCAAGGGAGATATATCAATCAAGATACCGATTATGATGAGCAGCAGCTTATAGATTGGGAAAAAGGTTATTTTTATGAATCGGGAGATATGCACCTTTCCTGTTGCTATGGCGACGGCAAGAACTTTTACTTCCCGATTCGAGAGCATAACGGAAGCCAGGTCGCAAACAAATTCAGACTGGGAAACAAGGATGACGAAAACGTTAACTATATTTCCGTGACTTTCCAAATGATTTGTGAAGATTCAAGGGCGGATATTTGGTTTAAATCTGTGCCGACGGTGCAGAAACACTCTAATAATTCGGATTTGTCAAACGCGCGCTATTCGATTACGGTTGACGGCGTGACTAACGTTTATTCAAGTTCGGGAACAGCTCACACGGTTCAAGATTTGACCACGACCTCAACACCCTCGCTTGGCGGAGTCAGGCAGACAGCAGCGTATACTTTTGACAATAATGCGAATACGGATAACGCTAACACCTTGTTCTCACTGAAAAAGAATGTAACGTCTACGGTAACAGTAAAAATTTGGCTTGAGGGTGAAAACGCTAATGTTACCTCGTCGGATATCCACATGGATTTTATATCCTCAGTTGGAAAGGTGAACACCGTTAAGCTGATTGATAAGACAACAGGTATCAGCGATAGCAGCTGGTTCGGCGGAGCGAAGATTTACCTTGCGGTTCCGAGCGCCCGCCGCGAGTCAGATATTACCGCTCATGAGCAGGATTCGGATAAGAAGGATACATACAGATTAAACGAGAGTTACTGGGAGTTAACGAAGGAATCGGGAACAGGTACCTCTTCGGTTCCCGGAGTGTATTCAAACGCAAAAATTCCTGCTATCTACGCAGGCGAGCAGTGCTATATATTCCGTTGCCCTGAAAAGGCCGCCTTCGGAGTGGATGATAATACAGGAGTCCATAACAATATAGGTGGTTCGGGTATAAAAGCATACAACTTCTGGAAAACTATTCTTCCTACGAGGTTTGGTGAAAATCGCTATACGATCTACGGAAGCTCACTGGACGGGGACGCGGCTCAGGCACTCGGTATGCAAAAAAGTGATGCAACATATGAGGGCAACGGCACATGGGGTTCCGTTGATGAAGTCACCGTAACCGCCGGCTCATATGCTCCCAGACAGTCTAACAACGGTAACCTGTATTTGGCAGATTATACTGACGAGGATACCTCGGGTAAGATAAATGTTGAAACAATGCACCCTGTTAACAGCGGAGCTGCTTGGAAAGCGTATATACCGGTTGATTCACATCTTATAGAATTTATATATGGTAAGTACAGCAACAATAATACAGTAGTCCAATTCCATTGCGGATATAAAACGAACAATGTCACACGCCCCGACAATGAGTGGGGTTATACCATTTCAAGTGTGTCCGGTTCAAAAGGACAAGGCTACTGGGGCACAGGCAGCGGCGGTAGCAGCGGCGGTAGCAGCGGCGGTAGCAGCGGAGGAAGTACCTCGACTATAACAACTACAAAGCCTTCGTCAGGTTACCATATATACGGTAAACTGTCAGGTGGAAGCTCTGAACAGGAATACGCCGCGTTCAGTTCATCAAGCGAGAATGCTACGGTAAGTATTCCGATTACAAACGGAAATACATACAAGTTTAAGGTTTATCGGGCTACAGGTTCAAATACAGGAACTTATTATGGCTTTGGCTCTAATCAGAGTCTCACCTTGTCTGCTTCAGGAAATACTCAGTCAAGCTATAGTATTAATTCAGGTCAAACAGAAATGTATCAGATAAATGCTTCTGCAGGCAAGAACGGAACCTTTACCGTAACACTTAAATCGTTACCGGATAGCAGTGGTTCAATCTCAATTGGATGTCAATTTACTCCTGATTCATAAGAAAAGGTGGTGATACCATGAATACAACTAAAAAGCTCATTGTGTTGTGTTTTGCGGCTTTAATGGGAATTATGTGCGTAATGCCTTCAACGTTTTCGTGGTATAACCACAGCGATTATCAGAGCGG
This sequence comes from Ruminococcus sp., assembly GCA_017384945.1. Taxonomy (GTDB): domain Bacteria; phylum Bacillota; class Clostridia; order Oscillospirales; family Acutalibacteraceae; genus Ruminococcoides. Next base: position 9,397 of record JAFNSO010000075.1, read on the forward strand.
AAACGGAATGCTCTATTCACGACAGGAGCTCCCCGTTTCATATGCGGCTGCCAATGATATTACGATGACAACCGAGGTTCTTCAGATGAAGTCCGACGGACAGAATGTTGATTTTGACGACAAGGGAGACTTGATTCCGACGGGTAACATTACTACGAGCAACTCCATCAATGCGCAGAACAACCAGTATTACAGAACAACCTTGACAAATTCGGGAAGTACCGACGCTATGCTCAGCTTGTACGTCTCTAATATTTCAAATCAAAAGAATTTGTACGTTGGTTGCGTCGCGCCTACAATTACAGAGCGTGGCTTCTCAAAATACGGCTCTGCGAGCAGAGCGATCAACGGTATTACCAGAGTATATTTTCAACCGAGAACAGCAAAAGACTGGTCGACAGCAGCGAGCATTAATGTTGTTGCAACGGTTAACGGCGCAAGCTCAACGGTAGCAATGAGCCATAAATACACAACGGAAGGAACTCAGCAAGACGTTACAGAAACAATTACAGGCGGAACGTCGTATGTTACATGGTACGCGGATCTTCCCGCGGGTACGACAGAGTTTTATTTTCAGAACGGGGATTTGAATTCCACTTCTGATTGGTCCAGGACTTCGACTTTTTATGACTACAGACCCGAAACTATCATTTCGTTGACAGGATATACTACTGATGATGATACAGATCACAGATATGCCCAGCACACTATCCACAGTAAAAGCAAGCTTATCAATGTTACAAGATACTATGATAAAGTGAATATAGCTGCGGGTCAGAGTGTTTCCGTTGCTCTTAACGCGAAGGACTACAAGGGTATGTCGGGTGTTACATATTCTGTTGATTCAAACCATAATCCGAGTAACGCTATTTCGGTGAACGAAAATACAGGTTCGATCTCGTGTAATTCTGATCTTAACTCGGACGAATACGCCACAGTAAAAATTAAGATTGTCAGCAGTCTTAACGATGTTTTGGAAATCCCCGTTAAGGTTACAAATCCTGTGACACTCGACGCTGTACCAATCAGCCAGAATATCAGGGTGCCCGCCAGTCACACCGAAAACGGCGAAACTGTTAACGGCGAGGTGAGGGTTGAGTGGTATATTAAGAACAAGGAAGATACGGGTCACGCAACCTTTAACGGTATTTATTTTACAAGATAATGCACAAGTCAAAAAATAAAGCGCTGAGAGTATTTGATATTATCAGAAAAGTATTTTTCGCGGTAGTATTGACAGCGTTGGTTTCAATCGTTGTGTTTAGCATGATTGTAAGGCTGACGGGTGGTACTCCTTCGGCGTTCGGTTATACTGTGTACAGGGTCAGCTCGGGAAGCATGAGACCCGAGTTGGAGGTCGGGGACGTTATTTTGGTTCACGATACGGATCCGATGGCTCTTCAAAAGGGTGATATCGTTACGTACGACCTGCTGTCCGATACCTCCGGAAACACAATAACTCACCGAGTAACAAAACCACCGTTTGAAAAAGACGGAGATTATTATATCAGAACTAAGGGCGACGCCAACAGCTACGAGGATAATGACATCAGTATTACCAGAGTAAGAGGTACTCTTGTGTGCAAGATTTCGATTCTGAGCGCTCTGTATAACTTTTTTATCACACCTGTTGGTTTGCTGACGATAATTCTGCTTATAGTGCTGGCGTTTTTCAATGAGATTGTCAATCTCGTCAAGGCGATTATGGGAATAGGCTTTGAGGAGGAAAAGAAGGAGAGCGTTCAGGATATCATAGAACGCTATCAAAAGGAAAATGCCCAAAGCTCTCTCGCCGAGGAAGGATCTGAAAGCGAGGATAAAACTTCCTGATTAGGAGGACATCATAATGAAAAAAGCGGTTGCTATACTGGCGGCTGTCATAGTTTGTTTGTGCGCGCTGTTTAGCGGATGTACGCCGACCTATGACAAATCGCCCGATCAGTACTCCAAAATACGCTGGATTACATATGATTACAGCTTTTGTATCAAGCCCGACGACGGTTGCAAGGGCTTCTATAAGTTCAACGATAAAAAGTATAATATTCAGGTTACCTTTGATTCATCGAGACTGACGGCGGCGGATATCGACAACAAAAACGCCGAGCTTTTTACCGCAGACTGGATGTACGATAAAAACGACGCTGGCAGCGAAATTCTGTACGTGTATAACATTATGTTCAACAAAAAGGACTACAAGGAATTTGAAAATAATTTTGCTGAACACGCGTCATTAAAAAAAGAAAAAGTCTGATCAGGACGCGCCCGAGGGCGCGTCTTAATTTTGTTGTTCAATATCACGAAAAACGAGTGAAAAGAAAAAAATTATAACCGAACAACAGCAAAATCTATAGTGATATCACTCAAAAATCAGAACATAAATTTATGCAATCTTACGATTTTCAAAAAAATTGCACAAATCGTTTTTTGATTTCTTGTTAGAATATTATATTTGTGCTAAAATTTATCTATATAACTATGGGGAAGTGTGCGCAAAAACGGGCAAAAACCGTGGTCAGACGGTGTCTCTTTTCCAAAACTCCGAAAATTGAAGACTTTCAGCGCGGAGAGGTCAGAGCTTTGAGCTGAGGTACAGTCGTTCAGTTTTCGCTATCGCTTCGGAGGTAAAGATTTATGAAAACAAAGGTTAGACGAATTTCAAAAAGAAGCTTGTCAATGATTTTGGCATTTTTGATAATGTTATCAACGCTTATGTTTGGGTCAATCAGTAGGGTTGACGCTTGGAGCATGGGTGGAGGAACACTGTATTTCGACGCGAGTGGATTAACTGTTAATACATTACAAGTTGCAGTCCTAGGTCAAGATAATGATGATTACGGGCGAGATTGGGCACACTATATTACTATGTCAAATGTGTCGAATACAAGCATTTACAAGGCTACATTAAGCGCCGGAAGTTATATTGATAACTTATGGTATATTATGATTTTTAATGCGGGAAGCGCATGGTCCGATCATAAAAATAAGCACGGGAATGATTATTATTGCGGTAGTGTTAATGATCTCAGAGATAATGTTAAAGATAATTCATCATGGAATACCGATACTTTGGGGCAGGATTTTTCGTCAGGGACGACATACTATATTACAAAAACCAGTTCAGATGACGAAACGGCTATTTCCAGTAGTACAACCAATCCTTTTAAGTCTGATCAAACGATAAGCGTTTTGCCGTCTAACACAGGAAATAAGGTTAAGCAAACTTGTTATTATTGGAATAATCAAGGAGGAGTCACTTCTTCTTCAAATGATAATGTGACGACAAGCGCAACATACAGTAACGCCGCCAAAACAGCTAGTTGTGAATTAGTAGCAACAGCTACCACCGGATACACGTTTAATGGATATTACAACTCAAACAGTACTTTTAATAACACGACGTTATTAAGCAGTTCATCAACGTATAGTTATACCGTAAGTTCAGCAAAGACTGTTTATGCTCGGTTTGTAAAGAAAACCTACAACCTTACATTCAATCAGCCTGCTAACGGTTCAATAAAATACAATAATTCAACAACCTCTCCCGTTGCCATTGAACACGGAAGCAACGCTTCGGTTGTGATTACCCCTGCCACGGGATACAGGATTAAATCCCTTGAGGATAACAGCACGCCTGTTTCGGCGGCTGTAGGATTGACTTCGGCTTACACTCATACAATAAGCAGTATGGCAAGTGCTCACGAGATTGTCGCGGTAATGGAGCTTGACACAACCGCGCTCTCCGCACCGACGAATATTCGACTAAACAACACCGAAGGAAATTTAAGCGTGGACGCAAAGCGCGGAGAAAAGGTTACCCTCTCATGGGACTCCGTGACCAACGCGGATTCGTATACCGTTTATAAAGGCGACACTGCTGTTGCGACGGGAATATCAGGCACCAGTTATCAGATCGAAAAGGGCTATTCCTACACCGGAAGCTATTCGGTTGTGGCTGTTCCCGTTGAGGGCTCAACAACATACGGTGAGTCAGCAAAATCAACAGCCCGTCAGCTTACGGTTAATAAGGTTCAGCTTGCGGCGCCGACCGTAACCATGAACCATACTGAAATCGACACCACAGGTACAGTGACCTTTACTCTCACAAATACCAATACAGCGTATACCGCGACTACCGACTACAAGTATATGCGTAGAAGCGCAGGCGGAACTTCGTTCTCAACCGAGGTTACAGGTCTTTCGTACACAACAGGCACATTCAGTACGTCAGGAGACAAAACGTATAAATTTAAAACAGTGTCTCAGCAGTCTGATTACTACACAGACAGCGCCGAGGTCTCAAAGACATTCCACGTTTCAAAATATGCATATTGTCTTACAGGCGATATGGTTACAAATCAGGGAGGAAGCGCTGGCTGGCCGACAACGATTACCAAATATCCTGTGAATACATTTGTTTCAAAAAACATTTTTTCCAGAACAGTTATTGTCAGCGGAGGCACATCAACCGATAAGCATTATTTCAGACTTACAAACCAATCAAATCAGTATACGGTCCAATCGGGTGTAAATACCGATATGTCTACCCATAATAGTTCCGCAACGGCGGTTACGGCAAGTACAACAGGTACAAACGGCGCTATGTACGTAACGGGTAACGGCACCTACAAGATTTACGTGGATCAGTCGACAAGCGGCAGTCCGAAGGTCTGGGTCGAGAGCAACGAGTACTCGTTGACCGCCAGGGCGTATTATCAGACCTTTAACCTTGCGACTGATACACATAACTCCGCACAGGCGGGAAGTACAGGCGGTACGGTCAAATTCAGCCTGACAGCAAACGGTGAAGCAACAGCCTCTGCGGAAATCACAAAGGGACAGCAAGCGGTTATGATCGCAACCCCTGAGACGGGCTATTACTTCGACGGATGGTATACAAACAGCGATTTCGCCGCTGAGCATAAGATAAACGGAGCGACTTCAACTTATTCATTTACACCGAACGCGAACGGCGAATACTTTGCTCTCTTCAAAAAGGATGTTCCGCCTCATTACAACCTGAGTATCACAGCGAGCATCGCACATGCGACTGTTACCGCGACATATAACGGAACTACAATCCAAGAGGGTGACGCCGCAATCTCGGTACCCGAGGGCGCGACTGTCAATTACGTTATCAGTCTTGACCCGGGCTGTCAGCTCGATTCAAGCACGCCCGCAGCCTTAAATCTGACAACAGGCACAAACAAAAGCTTTGTTATGCCGAGCTCGAATACGGTGATAAATGTCACAGCCAGCAAGATAAACTATACGCTCACAGGCGTTGCTTCTCCGAACAAGGGAACGGTAACCTTCTATTCCGACTCTTCCTGTACGCACAGTATTTCTACCGCTCAGTATCAGGATGTGTTCTACGCGAAGTATATGCCGCCCTCAAACCTTTATGTTTTGAATAATTTTACAAAATCAGGAACGGGTTTGAGCGGGCCTACCGCTGCAGGGACAAATGTAGCCAGCTTTACTATGGGTACTGCTAACGCTACAATTACCGCGAATGTTATCGCGGCAACTCCCGAGTTTGGCACGAATGCAAACCAAACTTATAATATTAACGACGGTACCTTTACATATACACCCGATGTAAGCAAGTATACATCGGTATCGTATACCTTGAAGAATTCAAGTAACGTTACCAAAGCGTATTCGTCCGCGGTAACTACTCCGTCAACTCCGAGCGTAGAATACGATATGGCGAGTATCGGAGGAGTAGGTGTATATACACTGACAATTACAGCTACTAACCAGCCTGATGGAATTTCTACAGCAAAAACAAGTACCACTATTGTTACTATTACCGTTAAACATAACGAGTATCAGGTTACGTATTACCTTGATCTGCATGACACGGAGATGGACACGACTGCTACTCACTGTGTTTATGCGGTTGACGCCTACTATGATGACGCGCATGTATCAAGCGCTAATGTGCTTAAAGACGAGTCGACTTATGATATTTGGAGCAGCTTTTCTCATGTTACCGGCAGCGAGCACATTTATCAGGCAACGCTGTTGACTCCCTGTGACGATACTGCGCAGTCAACCCCGCCTACGGAATTGTACGCTATGATTGACGTGAACGGTAAACAGACAATAGTTACCTTGGCTGTTTCCAAGCTTGATTCCGTTAATAAAACAGGTGAGGTTTGGCTTGAGTTTGCTCGCGGATCTAAGGTTTCTCTGTCCAGAAGCACTGAACAGAATTCTACAAAAATTCCGCCCGGAGAAAACAAGCAGAGAATCTATCTGAAGCGCCCCGCAAACCTTGGCACTGACTGGTCAAAAATTCACGTCTACTATTGGAGAAATGTAAACGGTACTGAGACGACGTACAGTGAGTGCACATGGAATAACGCTCCGATTATGACTAAAATCGGCGTCGACAGCAGCGGAGATGAATACTATTACTGCGATATCCACTCCAAGGCAAATATGATTATTTTCCAGGGACGCAACAGTTCAGACCAACAGAAGGAGCAAACCGATGACCTTTCGCTTAACAGCAAAAACTACTGGTTTGCAGAGCTTGACGATGGTGAACCCGTATTTGACGCTATGAGCGAAAATGCCGTTGTTCCCGCGGCTAAAACCTATAACGACGTAATAACAATGAGCACAAACGAAACCGCGGCAACGCTTTACACAGGCGGAATCACAGCGGCAAAGACTGTGTTCACCTCCGATGATTCCAGCGTTTGCGCTGTAAGCAATACAGGCAAGCTAACTCCCGGAAGTTCGACAGGCGATGCAACAATTACTACCACAATTTACGGCACCATCGGCAGTCCTGATTTGATAACAACCTATACAAATCAGGAGAAAATAACCTTGAATACAACCGTACATGTCATTAATCCGAACGATCCCGACAGATGGTCGTACAAGATTATGTCTTATGGCAGCAACACGACTACAATTACTACCAATACGGGCGGCAGACTTACAAGTATTCTCTCGAGAGATCTGACTCTCTGTGATTCCGCCCAAGGTTCGACCGCGAAGACATTTACGAATGCAGGTATTTGCACGACATCTACAGATTCGGGGAGCGGTATTGTAACGTACACAATCAGATATGCTTCTCCCGAGCCGACGGCGTACAGCACGATTGACCTGACCGCATCGGTAACCTCTATTCCGATTCAAAGTCAGGATGATGATAAGAGATATGGCTTTGACCATTGGGAAAATGACTCTGTTACAGACGATTCGATTATTGCTACAACAGCATATTCTACCGTCCTTTCGGAAAGAATAACTACCTCAAAGAATATTCTCGCTGACGGTTCGGCATATGTGGCTGTATATCTAGAGTATGAGTATACTGATCTTACAATCACATATAACTATCTTGAGTATAAAACCGACCACGGCGCTGAAGGTCATAAGTATCAGTACGACGCGTCTAAATTTGATTTAGTAACCGAAAGCGGCTCTACCTACGAGACTTACAAGAGTGGTACTACATTGAACAATGAGGGTTACTGCGAGGATTTGCACACTTTGAATTCATATACCGTGACGGTTGAGGTTCAGGGAAGACAAACGGCAAGCACGAGTAATCCTGCTATCGCGCAAGCTATCCGCAAGAATCTTAAGAAGATTACAAACAACTATTACAACTACAGCTATGATAGCTATAGTTCGTTCTCATCGGACCCCGTTTATCCCGACCAAACAATTCACCCCTATAATATGTCCGTCGGAGTAAATCTTTCCAGAAAGGTAAAGACATATCAGGTCAAGGTGAATAAGCTTGATAATACATCACAGACCTATACTACGGATGAAAACGGCGCCCCGATATACTATCAGAGCTATGTAACTCTTAATTCGTCTAACAATCAGAAGATAAGATGGATAGTCGAGGATTCAACAACAGAGCTGAATATCGGCAAGAGATTCCGTTTCCGTGTTCCCGGAAACATAAGTGTCGACGAAGTTGCGCTCACAGATCAGAATACTGTTAAGGAACGCTCCTCATCTATTACCCATACCAATCACGAGATAAGAGACGAGGAAACTACTGAGACGGTTAACAACGTCACGACAACAACGCATGATGAAATCCTGATACAGAATTTCTATATCGCAGATTTCTTCAACACAAAGATGTACCGCTATACAGTAAACGCAAATGATGAGTACATACCCGATGACAACAGTCTGACTCCGTTTGATAATATTTCGTTTGTCGGAGGAGGAGTTTTCTACTTCTCGGTAGACAGCACAGACACTGAGCTCAGGGTTCCTGCCGTAAAGCAGTATCTTGAAGACGACGACACGCCAAACCCCGAAGCGCTTGAAAATGTCGTTACCCAAAAGATTCTTGAGAACAGGGTTGAAGGAGAGGATGACCTTAAACCTTACTACGGAACAGAAATCCAGCCTATGCTTGTTAAGGACGGAAATACCAGCACAGGTCTCATCTTCAAGTATACTCCGTATGAGATTTACAACAGCACCAATCACACTTATACAAAGAACACAAAGGTGTTCAGATATTCAAACGAGCTCAAGGCTTATCAGTACGTGTACGGCGCTGAAATGAAGAACCTTCCCAAGAACGCGTCCAAGTATATGAGAATGTATTCCTACTACATTTTCTCATACTCCGACTATGACAGCAACGGTGATGAGTATACAGCGTACAAGATGGTTATTTCAAATAACCATGGATTTGCTCCGACTTATGTCGACAGCACACCCACAAATAACTAATGTGAAAAAGGCGGAGCTATTCCGCCTTTTTCTCGAAAAACTACTTTTACTGAATGGAAGGTGTTTGTTTGACACACTATAATAGAGTTTTAAGCCTGACCACAGCTTTTTTGATTACTATTCTATTGACCGTGACGGGTTCTATCTCACCTTACGCGGAGTCAACCTTTACTCAGGGAGATTTTGAGTATGTTATAAGCGGTCAAAATGAAGTAATGCTGTACAAGTATCTCGGAAGCGGCTCTGCTTTGTCTCTCCCCAAAACCATAAGCGGAATGAGCGTAACAGGAATATACAGCGGATGCTTCCGCGACTCTCAGGTTGAATCGGTTACTATCCCCGATACATATACCGCAATTGAGAGCGACGCCTTTTATAATTGCACAGCCCTGAACGAAATCACGCTGCCCAAAAAGCTTACAATGCTCGGCAACGCCGCGTTTCAGAATTGTTCGGCTCTGTCCCGATTTGACGCTTCGAAATCTGTTCTGCTTACTTCGCTTCCTGATTACGCTTTATCGGGTACAATTTCGCTCAACACAGTCCTTTTTCCCTCGGGATTGCTTGAAATCGGAAAATACGTGTTTTCAAACAGCGGTATTTCCGAAATAATTATTCCCGCAAATGTTGAAAAAGTCAGCACAGGAGCGTTTAGAAATTGTTCGGGCTTGACCAAAGTAAAGCTCTCTTCACAGATGAATTCCGTGAGCGCGAATTGTTTTTCGGGCTGCAGTTCCCTGAGCAGTGTAACGATCCCAAACAGCGTCGACACAATAGGCGATAATGCTTTTTACGGATGTACTTCCCTTGAAAGAATCGATTTACCCTCGAGTATATACGATTTCGGCAAATTTGCTTTTTACGGATGTACTTCTTTGCGGGAAATTGATTTACCGAATTTTACGACAACTATCGGAGAAGGCTGTTTTCAGAATGATACGGCAATAAAAAAGCTCTTCATACCTCCCACAGTTGTTAATATCGGCGCAAATTGCTTTGCTCCGATGTCCTACGGAAAAACCATTGAGGTCACCTGCTTTAACGATACATACGCTTATGAATACTGTTACGATAACTTTGTGGTAAATCTCAAGGGTATTGATTACAGGGACGGTGACTTTTCGCTCGACGGAAGCCTTAATATCAGCGACGTTACGGCTATTCAGAAGTACATCGCGGGACTCAGGGATATTGAGTTCAGACAATCACTCAAAATCGGCGACGTCAACGGTGACGGGGAGATTTCCGTGCGCGACGCTACGCTTATTCAGATGCGGATTGCGGATATTATTACACATTTCTAAATTTCTAAAACTTTGAACCGCTCCTTCGGGGGCGGTTTTTATCGAAATTAGTCAAAATATATTTCATTCTTGGAAAATTGTTGACCTTTTTTGAAAAATATGGTAGAATTGTAGTTGCTAAAAATAGGGGTACTATCCCCTGGATTAATCAGGAGGTACGTTATGTCCAATTTGATGTTGGCGATTCCTGTCGCGGCGGGGGTTCTGGCTCTTGCTTTCGCGGTATATTTCGCGCTGTTTATCCGCGGTCAGGATTCGGGTACTGACAGGATGAAAAAAATCTCGGCGGCTATTTCAAAGGGCGCGAGGGCTTTTCTGTTTTCGGAGTATAAGATTCTGGTCGTCTTTGCGGCTGTGCTGTTTTTGGTGATCGGCTTCGTAATCGACTGGGGTACGGCGGGCTGCTTTATTCTCGGCGCGCTGTTCTCGACGCTCGCGGGTTATTTCGGAATGACCGTCGCTACGATGGCTAATGTCCGTACGGCGAACGCCGCGCGCGAGAGCGGTATGAACAAGGCGCTCAAAATCGCCTTCCGCGGCGGCGCGGTTATGGGTCTCTCGGTCGTCGGTCTCGGCGTTGTGGGACTTGGAATCATCTTTTTGATTATCAACAACATTTTCAATCTTGCTGACAACAGCGAGGTGCTCAATATCTTTACGGGCTTCAGCCTCGGCGCGAGCTCGATCGCGCTTTTCGCGCGCGTCGGCGGCGGTATTTACACCAAGGCGGCTGACGTCGGCGCCGATCTGGTCGGCAAGGTCGAGGCGGGTATCCCCGAGGATGACCCCCGCAACCCTGCAACGATTGCGGACAACGTCGGCGATAACGTCGGTGACGTCGCTGGTATGGGCGCTGACCTGTTCGAGAGCTATGTCGGCTCGATCGTTTCGGCGATCACGCTCGCCTTCGCTTCGTTTACGGCAGCGGGCTCCAAGATGAACGCGGCTCTGTTCCCGCTTTTGCTGTGCGCAATCGGTATTCTCGGCGCGATTATCGCGGTGTTCTTTGTGCGCGGCAAGGACGGCTCCGACCCGCAGAAGGCGCTCAACCTCGGCGAGTACGTCGCTACAGCCCTTGTTATTATCGGCGGAGGAACGCTCAGCTGGTTTATGTTCAAGAGTATGAACCCGTTCTGGTGTGTGCTCGCGGGACTTGTCGTCGGTACGGCGATCGGCAAGCTCACGGAGATGTACACCTCCGACAAGTACAAGTCGGTCAAGAGCATCGCCGAGAGCTCAAAAACAGGCTCGGCTACTAATATCATCACGGGTATCGGCGTGGGAATGAAGTCCACCGCCATCCCTGTTATCTTCATCGTAATCGGAATTCTGGTCGCGTACTTTGTTATGGCTCAGGAGGGCGCGGGGCTTTACGGAATCGCGCTCGCGGCTGTCGGAATGCTCTCGACAACGGGTATGACGATCGCTGTCGACGCTTACGGTCCGATTGCGGACAACGCGGGCGGCGTCGCGGAAATGAGCGAGCTCGACCCGAAGGTAAGAGAAATCACCGACAAGCTCGACAGCGTCGGCAACACGACGGCGGCTATCGGCAAGGGCTTCGCGATCGGCTCGGCGGCGCTCACGGCGCTCGCGCTCTTCGCGTCCTACGCGCAGGTCGCGGGTATCGCCAACGGAGGAATGTCGATTCTCGACCCCAAGGTCGTTGTCGGTCTGTTTATCGGCGGTATGCTTCCGTTCCTGTTCTCGGCGTTCACGATGAACAGCGTCGGCAGAGCGGCGAACAAGATGATTGACGAGGTTCGCCGTCAGTTCAGAGAGAAGCCCGGTATTTTAAAGGGCACACAGGAGCCCGACTACTCAAAATGCGTTTCGATTTCGACAAAGGCGGCGCTGCGTGAGATGATTCTCCCCGGCGTTATGGCGGTCGTCGCTCCGCTGGTCGTCGGCTTTGTGCTCGGCGTTGAGGCGCTCGGCGGTCTGCTCGCGGGCTCGCTTATTACGGGCGTAATGCTCGCGATCTTTATGGCTAACTCGGGCGGAGCCTGGGACAACGCGAAGAAATACATAGAAACCTCTGCCGACGGCAAGGGCTCGGACGCTCACAAGGCGGCTGTAGTCGGCGACACTGTCGGCGACCCGTTCAAGGACACCTCGGGTCCTTCAATCAATATTCTTATCAAGCTTATGACGATTGTGTCCCTTGTGTTCGCGACCGCCTTCCTTGCGGTCAACAACGGCGCGGGCTTGTTCCTGCGGTAAAAACAAGAGCAAGCGGCGCGCAACTGAGCGGGCAATACTAATTGTAATTTTGTTTGATAGGAGTCAGTCTGTATGGCGGCTGATTTGAGTTGCTGACGTGTATTATTATACAACTTTTGAGTAATTACTTATCAAATATAACCATCCGCGGAGAGTGAGCGTGCTTTCCGCGGATTTGTTGTTTTGCACAACTGTAATTTCGTCCGATTGTGCAAATCGCTGAAAATGAAATGTTATGAAACTTTTTCAAAAAAATTTGACACTTCAACTCTAAAAAGAGGGGTTTTTCTCGTCTGTTATTATAGAGGTGATTAGTGTGAAAGTTCACACTAATCGAGATTTATGTTGTCCGCTCAGTTTGTCCCTGCGGGACAACGAGCGATGACTTAATCGCCGTTATACGCCCTATCCGCCCACGGTAAGGTTGATAATGACTTAATAACTGTTTGTGGGCGGAAAGGCTATGGCGATTATATATGAAGAAACTGATTGCGTTAATTATATTTTTGGTTCTTGCCTTGACCTCATGCGCGGTTTTTGAGCCGCTCGAGAGCGAAACTCCCGACGAAGACGCGCCTAAAAAGGGAACGATGGCTTACACGGCGTATTCGGCGCCTTTTAATACGGAGGACACAATAGACGTTCCCGAAGAGCTTTACCCCGGCGATACGGTAGACGTAAAGCGAGCCGTAGAAGAATATTATCTGTACGGCTTCTCTGAAAAGGATTATAAAATAACCTTCAAGACCAAGTACCCCGAAATCGTCTCTGTCAGCGAGGACGGCGAGCTCACCGTCTTAAAGGCCTCGAAGGATGACGAACAGATTGAGATTGTGTCATACAAAATCAAGTTCACCGACGGCTCGGAGTATGACAGCGGTATATATTCTTGGGTTATAAACAATACTACCGACGAGACAAGGGGTTTTGAGTACTTTCTGAACGACGACGATACGGTAAGTGTTCTTAAATACAAGGGAGAAAGCAAAAAACTCACGATTCCGAAATATTTAGACGGCTACAGGGTCACGGGAATAAAGAAAACCGCCTTCCCCCACGAAATGACAGAAGTAAACATATCCTCGGAAATAACGAGAATAAGTCCCGCCGCCTTTGACTTTACAAAAATCAGCGTTATAAATGTTGACAGCGGAAACGAAAAGTACTCGTCGGACAACGGGATTTTGTATAACAAGAGCGGTAGCAAGCTCCTGCGCTTTCCGCCTATGAGACAGCTCAAGGAGTATTCGGTGCCCGAAGGGGTCAGGGAAATCGGCTCCCACGCGTTTTACGAGTGTCAGATAAAGCGCGTAAAGCTCCCGCCGACGGTTTCAAAAATCGGCAGCTCCGCCTTCGCGTCCAAAACCTTCAGGCAAGGTACGCATAAGGTCTATGACGACTCAAAGGAAGAGGATTTTCTCTCAACCCACAGCCTGCTCGGTGAGATTGTCTTTTCCGAGGGGCTTGAGGAAATCGGCAGGAGCGCGTTCAAGCGAGCCTCGCTCGAGAGCGTAAGTATTCCCGACTCGGTTAAGAAAATCGGGGAAAGCGCCTTCGAGTTCTGCGGTTCGCTCAAAAGCGCCGCGCTGCCCGTCGGTCTCGAGGTAATCGAAGAATTTGTTTTCGGCGGATGTCCGATAGCTTCGCTCAGAATCCCCGATTCGGTCACCGGGATAAAAGAGGGCAGTTTAACAAAAGCCGCGGAGGTCAGGCTTCCCGACAAGCTCGAAAGCATTTCAACTCCCTTCGGAAAAAGCCTGAAAGGGCTGACGATTTCCAAAAGGAACAAGCGCTTTTCAACCCGCGATAACGTGCTCTACAACAAAAATAAAACGAAGCTGATTATTTATCCCGCAGGCAGAGAGGAAAAGACCTTCACGATTCCCGACACGGTGAAAAAATTCGCAGCCTACGCGTTTGATAACGTGAAGCTTGAAGCCCTGACCGTAGCGGGGAGTGTTGAAAAAATCTCGATGTACAGCTTTTCTGAATGTACAATAGATAACCTTGTTATAAAGGACGGCGTAAGGAAAATCGCCGAAAGCGCGTTTGACGGATGCGAAATCGGCGGCAGCGTCGTTATTCCCGACAGCGTGACAAGCACGGAGATGTATTCGTTTTGCGACAGCAGTCTAAATTCTTTCAGGGTTCCGAAATGTGTCACGGAGCTTAACGAGGAGAATTTCGGCTTTCATAATGTAAAGGAAATAATCATCCCTCCCCACGTAAAGACAATAGACGATAACGCCTTTGGGGTTGCCTATTATGATGATGACGATGGTTTGGGTTACGGCTTAACAAAGCCCGCGATAAAGGGCAAGCCGGGCACCGCCGCGGAGGACTTCGCGCGGAAAAACAAGCTGGACTTTACCGCGCTTGAGGAATAAGGCTACAATTTAACTTTTTCTGTAAATTAAACTACACCCAACCCCCGAAGTGTTGATTAAGCTACATTTCGGGGGTATTTTGAATATTGTTTACCGAGTATTTGTGTGTTACTCAACTTTCCCACATCACAACCCCTGATTAACGCAGAGGAAATGCGGTATAGTTGCCATAAAAATGCGAATTAAGTACGTGATTTGTCCATCATCAAGGACGCCATCGGTTTCAGCATTGGTGAAAATGATGTTTAACA
>JAFNSO010000076.1 GCA_017384945.1 Ruminococcus sp.
CCTGATTTCTGGTCGCGAGACACTCGAGGATATCAACATGATTGTATTCTGCGGTGGTTTCTCTAACTCCGACGTACTGGGTTCTGCTAAGGGTTGGGCTGGTGATTATTTCAATTGAGAATTGAGAATTGAGAATTTGTTTGGAAATTTCAATTCATACTTTACTCAAATCTCGCTTACATCATATCATTTTTTGTTTTTGTTGTTTTGACAATGCTTGATAATAATTTTCTCAACTCTACCGCATCGTCATTAATTGAGTTGAATTCATCGTCAGTCAAGTAGCCTGACCTGTTCAAAACCGTAAGCCAATAAAGGGTTTCGTTAGACTACTTAAGGGCAATACTCATTTTGGAAAGAAAATCAGCTCTGCTTTGTCCTTCAACAGCCTCAAACGCATTTGCGCCGATGCTTGTTCCGCATCTCAAAAGCTGTTTTGACATAGCATATTCTTTTTTCTCTTGCGTTAGATACTTATACAGATTGGCAACCCTGACAGCAAAATCCATGCTTTTCTGTATAATTACATTGTTTTTCAGCCTATCCATAAGAATCAAGAATCAATAATCAACAATCAATATTAATACGGTCGGGCGCATAAGCTGTTTATTTATCCTTCTGTCTGCACGACCACAATTCTCAATTCTCAACTCTCAATTCTCAATTGACAATGTAACTACAACATGTGGCACTGCTGACATACCACACGTTTACGTTACATCAAGCGTCCTCGGACTCTTTGGGTTCCTCGGGGGGCTGATCGGAGCTTGCCTGTTCGCCCTGTTGGGCGGCTAGGTACTCGGCGATAGCCTTTTGCTTCTGTTCCTCGGTAAGGTCGGCGTTTGCGATTGCCTCGCGAGCTGCGAGTTCTCCCTTTTCCTTGCTGTAAGCCATCGCGTTAAGTACAACGCGGACAGCCTGATAGAGGAAGAAGATTATCATCGGGAGAAGAATAACGAGGAAGAAGCCGTTCGGAGTCTGGAGATAGTTTATCACACCGCCTAAACCCGAAATCTTCTGACCATGATAAACAGCCAAAATATCCGAATTGGAAATGTTCGGAAAAACAATTTTGTTTTTCGGATCCTGATCGTAGGTTTCGTTGTTGTCACCCTTAGTCAGGAATGTACCGTCCTCGGTTTTTTTGTAGAGTCTGTGGGTTACATAGTCCTGATTGCCGTCGCTGTCGATATCGGCGGCAAAGGTTACCACGTCGCCCTCCTTGTATTCAGCGCTGACCTTATCTTCGACAACGTCGCAGATAATCAGGTCGCCCTTGTTGAAGTCGTCAGGCTTGTCGCCCTTCATCGAGTCGGTGAGTACGCCTATAGGAGCTTTACCAAAAACAGAAGGAACTCCGTCGCCACCTCTCGCAGTCAATGCCATGGTCAATATAAGTACCGAGATTATAAGAATAAACACGATAAGTACATCAACTACCACGTGCAAAATCTTGTTCAAAGTTTGTTTCATTCCAAAATTTCCTCATTTCCGTTTTATGATAAAGCCAAGTGCCCTGTGCTGTCAGGGCGGTCAGCTTTTTAACGCCCCGAGCCGAGCGTCTCGGCTCGGGGCATTCAACATATTGATTTTCTAAATCTAAGATATTCTTAAGAATTAGTCGTCAAGCTTGAGCTCGAGTTTGATGGCGCTTACAACAGCGGCAGCTCTGATGTTGTTAGTTGTGCAGTTTTCATCCTGTCCATCGAGCCATACAGAAATTGTGAAGTAGCAGTCACCAGCACCTGATGTTACATTGTGAGTTGCTGTCTTATCAACACTTGACATTGCAACGAAGTCTGTTTTTGTTGTGTCTGCAGCAGCAAGAGCTGCATCAGCAGCCTTTTCCTTATTAATCTCAAGAACATCATTTGTTGCAGCTTTTGCGAACTGTCCGATAATGGAATCATTTGTTCCGTCGTGGTAAGCGATTACTACACGAGCAGCACTAGCAATAGTATCGGCACCCCATGTAGCACTTAATGACTTAATCTTGAATGTTTTTGTAACATCAGTACCTGATGTGTTTCCTGAAAGAGCTACATAAACCTTCTCTACATAGAAATCACCAGCGGTTTTATATGTAGCCGGAGCAGTGGAAGCTGTAACTGCCTTTTTGTTATCTCTTGCATAGTTGTCAATAGCACTAGCTTCTGTCTTGAAAGCGTTAAAGCTATTAGCTGCAGGAACCATCGAAACAGGAGAAAGAATTCTGTCGCCCACTGACTTAGCGATAGTCGTTGTTGTTTGGTAGTCGTTAATGTTCGTTGTGTCTAAAGAATCTACATCAGCCTGAGACTCAGAAAGAATCTTAAGACCGATAGATGAAGAAACCTTACCTGTGAAGCCCGATGCGGTAACTTCCTTGTTGATTGTGAACCATGCGTATGTTGCGGAGCCTAAAGCTACGAGGGCAACGAGAAGCATAGCGATTGAAGATAATAACATCTTCTTTCTGTTTGTTTTCATAGAGAATCCTCCTTAAAATTTTTTGCCACTTTGTGGCTTTAATAAAACATTTATCGTCACCTGACCTTCTGTTCAGCAACCAGTAAGGACAAGTGTTAGATACTTCGTGGCAGTTGAAAGTTGAGAGTGGAAAGTTGAGAGTTTTTCTCTTTTCCGACTTTGCTTTTTATCCCTCGTTCTTCAACTTCTTGATAATTGCAACCAAAATACTTTTTATTTCGACCGCGTCTTTATAAATCGAGTTAAACTGTTTTTCTGTAATGTATTCTCCGTATCGAAGAAGCTTTAGCCAATAAATTGTTTCTGACGCTTCTTTGAGAGCTATGTTCATTTTATGTCGAAAGTCAGGTCGGCTTTCGCCTTCCTCTCCTTCGATAACATTAGCGCAAATGCTCGTTCCCGAACGAAAAACCTGTTTTGATAATATAAACTCTCTTTTCTTATATATCAGGAATTTATATAAATCAAGAATTCTTTTAGAAAACTCAAAAGATTTCTGTTCGATAACACTGTTACTCAAAAGGAACTCTCCACTTTCAACTTTCAACTCTCAACTTACTTAGCTTCCTCCGGGTTGTCGGGGACTACGTCAAAGACCATTTGCGAGCGGACTGTGCCGCCTCGGATTGCGTCTACGCATTCGCGGTCGTTGCCTTCTACCCAGGCGACTACGGTAAATTTGTCGGTCGCGCCTGCTTTGAGGGGAGTTTTTTCAACCTTACAGATCGTGTCGTTGTCAACGAACTTTGTAGCGTCGGTCTCGGCTGTCTTGCGATCCTTGTAGGTTCCCTTGGCGTAGACGTTGTCCTTGCCGTTGCGGTAAATCTGGAAGCGAATCGCCTCGTCGGCTGACTTTGAGACGCCTGTGACCTTAAAGGATGTGTTATATTCCAAATCCTTGTCGCCTGTGTTCTTGAGATAGAAGGTATAGGCGAGGTAGTTTTTGCCGTTGTGCTGACCGTCCTTTTCGGTGTCGAGACCCTTCGGGAGCCAAGACTTGGTGATATTGGTGACGTTCTTTACGACGCCGCCGTTGAGCTTGACTCCGACGCCGTCCTCAAACGCTGAGTTCTCACACAACATAATCGTTTTGCCGTCGTACAAGTCTCCGATTGAAATCGTGAGGTCTCCCCACTGAGTAAGGAGCATTGAGATTATGTACATTATAAGCAAAATCGCGACAAGCGAGGAGAGAATAATCGCGTAGCGTTTTTTGCGCTTTTTTTGGTCGGCGATTTTCTTGGCTTCTTCCTGAGCGTGGAAGTGGTCGTAGACGGAGGACTTTTTGTCCTTGGCGGCTTCGACCTCGTGCTTATGACCTAACTTCGCGACTTCCTCGGGAGTTGCGGGGTCGACCTGTTTATTCTTCTTTTTGAATGGCAATTACATCAACTCCTTTGGAGCTATAATCAAATGTTAGGAAATCGGGTTGCCTTCTGCGTCGCAAGCTATAAAGGAAAGCTGAACCTTGAGGTTTGCTCTCTGAACATCATCGTCACACTCGGGGTCTTCGCCTTCCATCCACAGACGGAGGGTTGCCTGCTTGGGAGTGAGCTTATCGAGCGAGAAGAGCTGATTTGAATTGTTGTAGTCCATTGTGCCGCTCGGGAAATCAAAGGTCGAGAGCCTTGTCGCGGGGGTTCCCTTGTTGGGTTCCCAGGTCTTGTTTCCGTCGGTATCGGTCTGGAAGCCCATTCGGATCGCCTTAACGATGTCGCTTTGCGGAGCGGGCGAGGTCGTTGAAACCTTCGAGCCGTCGACAAAGGCGTGTTCCTCATCGTTGGCGCCGTCCTTGGTGAGGTGGACGTACATATCGCAGGTACCTATGAACCAGCATTTGAACTCAAGGTAAGAGCCTCGCTCATTTTCCTTGGCGGCGTTGCCGTGCTGATATGTAAAGGACGAGCCGTTGTTGGTTGTTACGGGAGAAAGAATCATATCCTTGAGCGAGGTGTTATACTTACGCAGATAGGAGTCAATCATCTCGTTGGTGATAACGTGGACGTATTTGTCAATATCGGAGCCGTGGTTTTCCATTGAGACCCTGAGGTCTTCACCCGTACTGATGTTGAGCTCAAAATCCTCAACGCCCGCAAAGGTGTTGACCGTGAACCACGCGTATGTAGCGGTCGTCAAACCAAGTACTGCTAAGATACTGAGAAAAGCGATCAGTCTTTTGCGCTTTCTGAGTCTTTTTCGGTTCTTGTCAAAATAGGTTTTTAAAGACACATTATCCCTCCTAACAGCACTGATTACGGTACGCAAGGGCACCTCTTGAAATAATTTGCTATATTATTTTACAATATTTTATGGTCAAAAGTCAATAATATTTGTGCACTTTCTTGCACTTTAACTTACTTTTGTGCAACTTTTTTGTTGGTTAGTTATAGTGCACAAAAAATCCCAAAAAACTTTGGTTAGTTCAACAAAAGAATTTTGGGATTTTTATACTTGACAAATTTTAATTTTATTAATTTTTCGTTAGCCGTTTGTCAGGGGATATATTTGCCTGTCATTTTTGAAAAGTTCGCGGCTATCAGAGCGTAGCTTGCGTTTCCTTTTATATATGGAGAATAAATCGTGCTTCCGTCAGTTGTTCGGACGAAAAACCTGACGATTACGGTTGAATTGTCCTCGATCCCGTTGACGCACATAGTCACGTATTTATAGGGAGTCAAGGCTTCGGGGTCGCCGTAGCTGCCCGAAAGGTTGTTGAGAGTGCCCTTGCAGGAGATGGTTTTTGCGTTGCCGACGGTCAGGTGACCCGCTATGTTCGGGCTTGCGTAAACGTCGTCGGGAAGAGCGCTGACCTTCGCCGCAACAAAGCCGTAGTCCGAGATGTTGGCGCCTTTGATCAGACCCTCGTTCGCGACCGCGACAAAACGTAGGTCTCTGCCCGTTTCCTGAGCGCTTGTTCCCACGGATTCTGCGATCTCGCGCTTGAGCTGAACCCCGAGCAGCTGAGATGAAGCGTAGGAGGTAAAGGACAGATCGAACTCGTTTGTGTCCTCAACGGCGTTGGTGATTTCGGGTGTGCTTCCGATAGTATACAAGCCTGCCGAGTCGGAATACCCGCGCGTAAGTAAAAAGGAGTCGCAGGTAATGCTGTCCCTTGATTTTGAGAAGGCTCTCAGATCGGTCACGGTCGAGCCCTGTGAGTCAAGCGAGGAATTTTCGTCGAGAAACATCGAAGCAAAGCCCGAGTTCTCACACGTAAGCTGAGCGCCGAGCACAAAGACGGAGTCGGACAGAACGCAGTCGGTAAAGCCGACGGTGTTCTCCGAGTATACGTCGGCTCCCGTTGCGCCGTTCTTTTCGGAGTTGGGAACAGCGGAATTATCCGAGAAGGTACAGCCCGCAAACGTCGCGCTCGAGGCGTTTCTGAGCGTGACTGCGCCTGTGTCGTCGTTTGACGCAAAGTTTTTGATTTCGCAGTCAGTGAAGCTCATACTGATAGCGGGCGAGGTCGGAGAGGTCGATACGGCTGAGAGGGATTTGTTTTTTCCGTCGAATTTAATGTTTGTAAAATGAGGTATACAGGCGCGCGAATTGCTGAAATCGAACAACGGTCCGTCTGTCTGAGAGTACAGGATGTGTCCGTTCCCTCTGATATACAGCGGCTTTCTGGCGTTAATATTGACCATTATCGTGTTGGAAACAGGGATGTCGGCGGTAAGCTCGTAACGACCGCCTGTTTCGGTAATACACGCCTCGTTCAGCGCTGCGAAGGTTGAAACGGGAGTGTACCTTGCAGCGTCAACAGGAAACACCGTTACAAAAACGGCTGTGATCAGCGCTAATATGAGAGCTGAGATTTTTTTAATCATTTTGCCTGCTCCTTTCTGCCTGTATAGATTAATTGTACCATATAAAGGAGATTGTTTTCCACCGTAAATATGCACAGGTTTTGACGTCGGTTTTTGTGGAATATGTCGGGCGAAGGTTTTTTTAATTAACGATTAATGATTAACAATTAACAGTTTTGGTCGGGCAGACAGGTTCTTCTGTGAGAAGCTTTTGTCTCCCGACTGTTTTTTTATATTTTATATGCCGTTGACCATTGACAACGTTGACAAACGTACTTCTGTCAATGTTGTCAACGCGTCAATGGGGGTAGATATGTTATTTTTTTGTGTACACACTCGGGAACATACGTCAGGGTATATATAAGGTATATCCCCCTGATAATTTTGGGGCTACAATATAAAAAAGTTAAGTTTTGTATGCCGTTGACCATTGACAACGTTGACAAACTTAACTTCTGTCAACGTTGTCAACGCGTCAATGGGGGTAGATATGTTATTTTTCGGGGCAGCTTTCGTCGTACACGTACGGGTTGACGAGGTAAACGCTGTTTTTGTTTTTCCTGTTGCTATCGACTGTCTGCTCGCAGAGGTAGCCTCTTTCTCTCAAAAGCTTCAAGGCGGAAAGAAGGTCGTCCGCGACCTTGAAGTGGCTCGTTTTTCTCATAATGTCCCGTCTGGAAAAGCCTGTCAGCCTGTTCTTGACGATTACATTGAGCAAAAACTCCGCGTCGGCGGTAACCTTATCCGCTCCCATAAGGCTGTAGGCGGCTTTTGCGTGGGATATAAAATACTCGCCGAGCATAATCGCGTTCTCCATTATATTTTTCGGGACGACGAGGGGATTTGGGTCGTCGTATGAAAAATCCTCAAAGCGTCTGCCCGAGGCTCTCGTCAGAAGCCCCGACAGTCTGAGAACGGCTCCCGCGAGCTTTCCCGCCCACTGTGAGACCTCCGAGTGAGCGTTCGGGATTTCGGCTTCAAGCCTCTGAGAGAACGCCTCGAGCAGTATGTCGGCTTCCGCGCTCAGGGTAATCAGCTCGCTTTCCTTGTTTTCCTCGTCGAGGATATCATACACAATATCGTTGTAAGCCTCTTTTTCGGCTGAGGGAATCGGGGTCGTGCGGTAGCGTCGGCTTCCGACGAGCGACCTCGGCACGCAGTATAGAAACCTTGCGGTGAGCCCTCTTCCCGTAAAGGTTTTGTTGGACATAATTCCCGAGATAACGGCGGGCTGAACGGTAAGAAGCACCGTCAGCGCAGGGCTCAGTACGCTCTCGCTGGCTCTGCCGATTCGGTCGACCCTGATTGTATCTCCCGAAAACGCTTTCAGAAAGACGTCGATATTGACGTGCCTTGAATACGCGCCCGAGAGCACGTCGAATATGCCTCCCTCGGAGGAGACGATCGCCGTCTTGCCGTCCTCGGCAAGCGCCGAAACAAGCTTTTCGGTGGTTATATCGTCGGTATAAAGCTTCAAGGGCTTTTTTAGCTTAAAGTCCGCAAGCTCGCTTGCGATTTCGCACAGCTCCTCCTGAGAGGCTTTTCCCGCCGCGGCTTTTTTCTCAAGCCTTTTTTTCTTTTCCATAAGAACGCTGAGCTCTATTTTGCTCTGTTCGATTTGCGGAGCCAAGCGCTCGTTCGCCTCTCTTTCGTACCGCGAGACGGGCTCCATAACCGCGCTTACGATCGCCGATTTTCTTTCGCTCGGCTCGGCTACGCAGGCTACGTAAAGGTTGAGGGGCTCCGTCCAGTCGGGCTTGCCCTCAATAACGTACTTGCCCTGCGTACACAGCGCAAGGACTCCCAGAACCGCGCACGCGCACATATCGATCGGGGTCTGAGTGCTTTCGGCAAGCGCGGCGACATATCCCCTCACGGTATCGGGCAGGGCTTCAAGAGGAAACTCGGGAACCTCGGGCTGTCCGAATTCCACAGGCACCTCCCACCGAGGGGCACTCCCGCGGGCTGAGGCGACTTGCTCATCGCTTTGCAGTGCGTAGTCGTCGGGGCTTATATAGTCGGGGCTCGGCAGGACTTTTTCGCGGTAGAATTTCTGCGCGCTTTTCCATATCGTGCCGAGCTCGCTGTCGGAAAGCTGAGGCACACAGCGCGTTGACTCCGCAAGGAAGTACGTTTTTGCCTCCTCGGTATCTCCGAGACGCTTCACAAGAGCCGCCGCTATCCGCGACATCACGGTATTTCTCGAGCCCTCAAAAACAGGCTCACGCTCGTCGAACGCGTCAAATCGGCTCTGCTCCTCGAGGAAGCTGTCTAGCATAATGCTCCCGCCGAACACCTCGACCCTTGCGTTCTCCGTTCCGAAAAAGAACCTCGCCGCGTCGAGCGCGTTTTTGTCGAAGTAGGGGAAATAGCTCCACGCGCTCTTTTTCAGCTCGGTGTATTTTTCCGCGTCGCACACCTCCTCAATCGGGAAGAGCACGTGAAACCTCGGTCTCGCGGCTTTGCCGTGTTTTTCCTTCAAATGGCTTCGGCTGTAGTGAACCGCGAAGGGAACGTCGGGAAAGGCTTCCCTGAGCCTTTCGACGGTGACCCAGCGACTAGGGTCGTCCGAGTGGTCGTTGTCACAGTCAAGCCCTACGCAGTTTGAACGGAGAAATTTCTCGTTCGAGCGGATATTGTCCTTATACTCCGCGCAGACATAGTCGTTTGAAAGCGCGAACCTCAGCTGAGAAAGGTTGTCCGCGTCCATTCGGTAGGGATAGACCTTGTTTTTTGCATTTTGTGTTGTGTTTGAATAGAATATAGTTATCATTTAGTTAAACACCTCCACTAAAGCGCAAAATATTTTAAAAATTGCCCTGTTTAATGCAATTTTATGAAAAAATATAAAAATTCCTTCGTCAGCGCGAAAAACTCCCGCCGAGCGGTCGTCATCAATCCGATAAAAAAACCTTTTCGGGCTTAGAAACTATTGTAAATTACGCCGATAAACCCGACCTTGACTTTCGCCGTTTATTATGATAAAATTTTCACGATTATATCGGCTTGGTATATAATATCAGTCATAATCGCGATTGAAATAAAATAGACTCATTCGGAAGGAGGAAACGGGGCTATTAGCGCCAGAGCCCGAAAGGGCTGACGAGGTTGGCAGTTATCGAAAATTCGGCGGATTCTGTCACGGCTTGGGCGGGTCGCAGAGGGAAAGAAAAAAGCGGAATCAAAACCGTAACAAAGGTTCCCCCGACGCTTTTATGTTAAATTTAACCAACGCTATACTATTTATAAAGAATGGAAGGAGAAATACTGTATGCGTGTTGTTATTCAGGATAATTACGATAAGATGTGCAAATGGGCGGCTAACTACATCGCTCAGAAGATAAAGAACCACAAGGAGGATCGTCCCTTCGTGCTCGGTCTGCCCACAGGCTCCTCGCCCATCGGCGTTTACAAGGAGCTCTACACAATGAATCAGAACGGCGAGCTTTCCTTTGCTAACGTCGTTACCTTCAATATGGACGAGTACCTCGGTCTCCCGCGTGAGCACGACCAGAGCTACTGGTACTTTATGCACGACAATTTCTTCAATCACCTTGTTGATATGAAGAAGGAGAACATCAACATCCTCAACGGTATGACGGACGACCCCGAGGGCGAGTGTGCGCGCTACGAGGAGAAAATCGCCTCCTACGGCGGAATCGACCTCTTTATGGGCGGAATCGGCGTTGACGGTCACATCGCGTTCAACGAGCCGTTCACAAGCCTTTCCTCAAGAACAGGTCTGCGCGACCTCACGACCGACACAAGAATCGTGAACTCACGCTTCTTCGGCAACGACCCCGAGGCTGTTCCCGCTCAGGCTCTTTCTGTCGGCGTAGGCACTGTCACAGACTCCAAGGAGGTTCTTATCCTTATCAACGGCCACAACAAGGCTAAGGCTCTTGCCGAGACGGTAGAGGGCTCCGTCAGCCACAAGTGGACCTGCTCGGCTCTGCAAATGCACAACGGCGCTATCATCGCCTGCGATGAGGCTGCCTGCGACGAGCTCACAGTCGGCGCGTACAAGTATTTCCTCGACATTGAGAAAAAGGAGAGACTTTAATGTATACGATCAAGGATTTATATGACCTCGACCATACTCTCGCGGGTGACTACCTAAGTCAGTTCACATATCCGTGGGAAGCGCTCAAGGGTATCAAGGACTTCATCCTCGAGCTCGGAAAGACCCTCGGCGACGACTACGAAGAGGTCAGCGAGAACGTCTGGGTTCACAAGACCGCCAAGGTATTCCCCTCGGCTTACCTCGGAGCTCCCTGCATTATCGGGCCAAACACTGAGGTTCGTCACGGCGCGTTCGTAAGAGGCTCGGCGCTTGTCGGAGCCGACTGCGTCGTCGGAAACTCCGTAGAGCTCAAGAACGTCATCCTCTTCGACCACGTTCAGACTCCGCACTACAACTACGTAGGCGACTCGATCCTCGGCTACTTCTCGCATATGGGCGCGGGCTCTATCACCTCGAACGTCAAGAGCGACAAAAAGCTCGTCGTCGTCAAGAACGGCACAGAATGGATCGAGACGGGAATCAAGAAGTTCGGAGCTATGCTCGGCGACTATGTTGAGGTCGGCTGCAACGCGGTGTGCAACCCCGGCACAGTCCTCGGCAGACACGCGAGCGTCTACCCCACCTCCTGCGTGCGCGGAGTGGTTCCCGAGAACTGCATTTTCAAGAACAACGGCGAAGTAGTAGAAAGGAAGTAACCAAATGGGCAAGTATTTCGGAACAGACGGCTTCAGAGGCGAGGCAAACAAAGTCCTGACCTTTGAGCACGCCGTAAAAATCGGTCGTTTCCTCGGCTGGTACTACGGCGCTAATATGGGTAAAAAGGCAAAGGTCGTTATCGGCAAGGACACAAGACGCTCCTCGTATATGTTTGAGTACGCGCTGTGCACGGGTCTTATGGCAAGCGGCGCGGACGCGTATATTATGCACGTTACGACCACCCCGTCTGTAGCGTATATCACAAGAATCGACGACTTTGACTGCGGAATTATGATTTCCGCTTCACATAACCCGTTCTACGACAACGGTATCAAGGTTCTCAACTGCAACGGCGAGAAGATGGAGGAGGAAACCCTCCTCAAAATCGAGGATTACATCGACGGCAAGGTCGAGGTTCCCATTGCCGAGAGAGGCGACATCGGACGCACAGTCGATTACGTAGCGGGCAGAAACCGCTACATCGGCTACCTCATTTCAATGAGCAAGTTCAGCTTTAAGGGCATAAAGGTCGGACTCGACGTAGCGAACGGAGCTTCGTGGCAGATCGCCAAGGGCGTTTTCGACGCTCTCGGAGCAAAGACCTTCGTTATGAATGACTCCCCCGACGGCTACAACATCAACACCGACTGCGGCTCGACCCACATTGAGCACCTTCAAAAGTTTGTTGTAGACAACGGACTCGACATCGGCTTTGCCTACGACGGCGACGCGGACCGCTGTCTCGCGGTCGACGAGAAGGGCAACGTCGTAACGGGCGACCACATCCTCTACATCTACGGCACATATATGAAGGAAAGAGGCAAGCTCGTCAACAACAAAATCGTAGCCACGGTTATGAGCAACTTCGGACTCTTCAAGGCTCTCGACAAGGTCGGAATCGAGTACGACAAGACCAAGGTCGGCGACAAGTACGTCTATGAGAATATGGTTAACACAGGCAACCGCATAGGCGGCGAGGAATCGGGACACATCATCTTCACGAAGTACGCCACAACAGGCGACGGAATCCTCACCTCCTTAAAGCTTATGGAGGTTATGATTGCCAAGGAGAAGCCCATGAGCGAGCTCGCGGCTCCGATGGTAATGTACCCGCAGGTACTCAAGAACGTCAGAGTCAAGTCCAAGCCCGAGGCAAGAAACGACCCCGACGTCCAGAAGGAGGTCGAGGCGGTAGCGGAGCTCCTCGGCGAGAACGGAAGAATCCTCGTCAGAGAGTCAGGCACAGAGCCCGTAATCAGAGTTATGGTTGAGGCGGGCGACGACGAAACCTGCGAGAAGTACGTCGATCAGGTCATCGACGTTATCCGCAAGAAGGGTCACATTGTTGACTAGGCAATAAGCAACAGGTCAAAGGTAAGAGCAGAAGCGACCCGCTTCTGCTCTTGTTTTTTGCTTTTTCCCTCGCATTTGAAGAATATTCATTGTCGAATATAATAATTTCTTTGTGTGATTACGAATAACTTTTTAAGAAAACTGTCAATAATTAAGTGTTTTATTGATTATTAATATAATGTATGGTATTATAATAAGCAAAATGGTTAAAAAGAAAGATGTGATTTTTTGAAAGCATTAATATTGAATTCAGGCTTAGGCAGCAGGATGGGAGTTTTGACCTCCGACCATCCCAAATGTATGACTGAAATAAACCATACCGACACGATCCTCAGCAGACAGCTTAAGCTTATCAGCGAAGCGGGAATAGAAGAAGTTGTAATGACAACAGGCTATTATGACAAGATTTTGATCGAGTACTGCGAAAGCCTTGAGTTACCGCTTAAATACACCTTTGTCAACAATCCCGTTTATGACAAAACGAACTATATTTATTCGATTTACTGCGCCCGTGAGTATCTCGACGACGACATTCTGATGATGCACGGCGACCTGGTTTTTGAAAACACCGTTTTTGACGATATTATGAAAGCCGACAAGAGCGTTCTTACCGTCAGCTCCACGCTCCCCCTGCCCGAAAAGGACTTTAAGGCGGTTGTGAAGGACGGAAAGGTAAGCAAGGTCGGAATCGAGTTTTTTGAAAACGCTTTATCGGCTCAGCCTCTTTACAAACTAAACAGAAGCGACTGGATGGTCTGGCTTGATGAAATCACAAAATTCTGCGAATCCGACAACACAAAATGCTATGCCGAAAACGCCTTTAACGAGGTTTCAGACAGGTGCGCCGTTTATCCGTTCGACGTCAGGGACAGGCTTTGCGCCGAAATCGACAACCCCGAGGATTTAAAGAAGGTCGCGGGCAAGCTCGCGCGAATCGAGAACCGACTTGTGTATATGAGCTTTTCGACCGATATCATCCACAGCGGACATATCGCGATCATCAACAAGGCAAAAAGGCTCGGAAAGCTTATCATCGGACTTCTGACCGACGAGGCTGTCGTCAGCTACAAGAGATATCCGCTTGTTGAGTACTCCGAGCGTAAAAGTATGTTTGAAAATATCGCGGGTGTGTACAAGGTCGTTGAGCAGAACAAGCTCAGCTACAAGGAAAACCTCGAAAAATACAAGCCCGATTTCGTCGTACACGGAGACGACTGGAAGGAAGGCTTCCAGAAGCCTGTCCGTGACGAGGTATTGGAAATTCTTAATACATACGGAGGAAGGCTCGTTGAGTTCCCGTACTCCGTCAATGAAAAATACGAGGAGCTCGACAAACGCGCGCGCGCGGAGCTCTCTACTCCCGATGTGCGCCGTTCAAGACTGAAAAAGGTTCTCGCGATGAAGGGCACCGTCACCGCTATGGAAGCTCACAGCGGTCTGACAGGTCTTATCGTTGAGAACACAAGAGTCGAGGAAAACGGCGGCACGCGCCAATTTGACGCTATGTGGATAAGCTCGCTGTGCGACTCGACCGCAAAGGGCAAGCCCGACATCGAGCTCGTCGATATGACGTCGCGTTTCAGAACGATTGACGACATCTGCGAGGTCACGACTAAGCCCATCATCTTCGACGGAGACACGGGCGGACTCACCGAGCACTTCGTGTACACGGTTCGCTCGCTTGAGAGAATGGGCGTTTCGATGGTGATTATCGAGGACAAAACGGGACTAAAGAAAAACAGCCTGTTCGGCACCGAGGTCGAGCAGACTCAGGCTCCTATCCCCGATTTCTGCGAAAAGATAAAGGCGGGCAAAAAGGCTCAGCGTACAAGGGAATTTATGATTTGCGCCAGAATCGAGAGCCTTATCCTCGAGAGAGGAATGGACGACGCTCTCGAGAGAGCCTTCGCGTTTTCGGACGCGGGAGCCGACGCTATTATGATTCACAGCCGCAGGAAGGACCCGTCTGAGATATTCGAGTTTGTCGAAAAATTCCGCGACAAAAACAAGACCACTCCCATCGTGGTCGTTCCGACCTCCTTCAATACGGTCACCGAGGAGGAGTTCAAAGAGCGCGGAGTAAATATCATAATCTACGCGAACCAGCTTACGCGCACAGGCTTCCCCGCGATGCAGAACGCGGCTAAAATGATTCTTGAAAACCACCGCGCGAAGGAGTGCGACGATATTTGTATGCCGTTCAAGGATATCATCAGGCTTATTCCCGAGGATGTTTAAATGCAAAAGACGATTGTAATTGATAATAACGACTATTCTAAGCTGAGCTCATTTCTCGGCTCGCTCCCCGAGAAAAAGCCGTTTCTCGTTTGTGACGGCTCATATGGATTTCTCAGGGTCAAGGACGTTTTTAACTCCCTGCCCGACGTTGTAAGCTTTTCGCGGTTTACTCCGAATCCCGATTACAGCTCTGTGGAAGAGGCGGTAAGGCTTTACAGGGAAAAAAGCTGCGACTGTGTTATCGCGGTCGGCGGCGGCAGCGCCATTGATTTGGCAAAATGCGTAAAGGCTTACGTCACAATGCCCGAGGACAGTCTGTATCTTGAGCAGGAGATAAAGGAAAACGGTATCCCGCTGATCGCCCTGCCCACAACGGCGGGTACGGGCAGCGAGGCTACCCGCTACGCTGTTATCTATTATCAGGGCAACAAGCAGAGCATAGCGCATACGAGCCTTATTCCCTCAACGGTCGTTTTTGATTCCTCTGTGCTCGCTACTCTGCCCGAATATCAGCGCAAGTCCACAATGCTTGACGCTCTGTGCCATTCTGTCGAGTCCTTCTGGTAGGTCAATTCCACCGATGAGAGCAAGGAGTATTCAAAGCAGGCTATCGGTCTGATTCTTGATAATCTCGACTCGTATCTGAACAACGAAAACGACGGCAATAAAAATATGCTCAAGGCGGCAAACATCGCGGGAAAGGCGATCAACATCACTCAGACCACCGCAGGTCACGCTATGTGCTACAAGCTGACAAGCCTTTACGGTATAGCCCACGGTCACGCCGCGGCGCTGTGCGTAAACAGACTTATGCCGTATATGATCGGCAATACCGACAAATGCGTTGATTCCAGAGGAAGCGAATACCTTGGGCGTATGTTTTATGAGCTTGCAGAAATAATGGGATGCGCCGACACAGAGGCTATGTGCGACAAGTTCGCAAGCCTGCTTAAATCCTTGGCTTTGAAAGCTCCCGAAGCAAGTCAGCAGGATATAGAAATCCTTTCGGATTCCGTAAATCCCGTCAGATTGAAAAACAATCCCGTACTGCTTGACAAAAGCTCGATCGAAACGCTTTACAGAGAAATACTATTTTAGGAGAAAATATGAAGGTTGAAAAATTACTTGAAATAATCGGCGCCGATTTTTACACGGGCGTGCCCGACAGTCAGCTTAAAGCGCTGTGCGACTACCTTATGAACACATACGGTATCGACAAAAAACACCATATCATCGCCGCGAACGAGGGCAACTGCGCCGCGCTTGCGGCAGGCTATCACCTTGCGACGGGAAAAACTCCCGTAGTCTATATGCAGAACAGCGGCGAGGGCAACATAATCAATCCTCTCGCGTCGCTTCTTAACGACAAGGTTTACGCTATCCCGATGATTTTTGTTATCGGCTGGCGCGGTGAGCCCGGGCTTCACGACGAGCCCCAGCACATCTATCAGGGCGAGGTAACCGTCAAGCTGATGGAGGATATGGATGTAAAGACCTTTGTTATCGGCAAGGACACCGCGGAGGATGAGTTGAAGTCCGTTATGGAGGAGTTTAACTCTGTTTTGTCCGAGGGAAAGCAGGTCGCCTTTGTTATACGCAAGGGCTCTCTTGAATACGGTGAGAAGGTCGTTTACAGCAACTCAAACACAATGAAACGCGAGGAAATCATTCAGCACATCGTCAGGGTGAGCGGAGAGGACCCGATCGTTTCCACAACGGGCAAGGCGAGCCGCGAGCTGTTTGAAACACGCGAGGCGAATGATCAGGAACACAAATACGACTTCCTTACGGTCGGTTCAATGGGACACAGCTCCTCAATAGCGCTCGGAGTCGCGCTCAACAAGCCCGATACAAAGGTTTGGTGCATAGACGGCGACGGCGCGGTGCTTATGCATATGGGCTCGATGGCTCTGCTCGGCGCGAACTCTCCCGACAACCTCGTGCATATCGTTATCAACAACGGCGCTCACGAGACAGTCGGCGGTATGCCGACGGTTGCCTCAAAAATCGACATTGTCGCGGCGGCGAAGGCGTGCGGCTATCCTAACGCGGTTTGTGTTGACAGCTTCGACGACCTCGACCGTGAATTAGCGGAAGCTAAAAATCGAAAAGAACTTAGCTTCATCGAGGTCAAATGCTCGATCGGAGCAAGAGCCGACCTTGGCAGACCAACCACTACAGCCTTGGATAACAAACAAAGCTTTATGGATTATATCGCAAAATTATAATTGATTATTAAAAAATAAGAGCAGAAGCAAACCGCTTCTGCTCTTTTTGTATTTGCTTATCAGCTCAGAAGAAGACTCTGATAGCTGTCCACGTGACGGTTGTCGGGGTCGCTTTGTAAGAGTACGTCCTCGCGCTTGTAGTCGATTACCTCGAACTCGGGTGATTCATATTTATTTAACTTTTTCATATTATTCACCTGCCTGACTCATTAATGCCGCCCAGTTTGCCGAGCAGTTGTTGAATGTGACTCCGTTTTCGTTTGTGTAGTCGGCGTAGAAGGTGTTGCCGTTAGTGTCCGTTACATAGAACTTGACCGCTACAGCCGCCGTTTCGCCGATGTTGTTGACGGCGAAGGTCACATACTTGTAGTCTTTATCCGAGTAGTAGTCGCCGTAGCCTCCGCTTATGGAGTTGCTCTCGCCCATACAAGAGAACTTATTATTGTCGGGGACATTTTTGACGGTGATATTCGCAATTTTGTCTCTCGCGGACTGCATGGTATCGTCAGTGTCGTTCGCGGCAACAGCGATAAAGCCGTAATCGTTTGCGTCCTTGAGAATACTGTCCTTGACGACCGCGATATAGCGGACAGCGTTATTATCGGTTATTTCGTCCTTTTTCTGAACGCCGAGGATTTGCAGATTCTTGAAGCTGTTCGCAAGGTTTTTAAAGTATGTGTCCGCCTGATCTCTGTCAAGCGTGCCCGAAAGGTCAATCTCATTGCCCAAGGCATCTGTATAGGTGTTGTACTTGCTCCATGTGCCTTCGCCCGCAACGTTGCTCAGCGTAAAGCAGTTAGCGTCAAGAGGAGCGAGGTCGGCGGTCTGGTAGTTGTTCTTGTTTGTCCAGCTGTTTTCGATTGTCGAGCCCTTCATCTCCACAAAGATAACGTTTGTCCAGTTACCCTCGGGAACGGTTCCCGAGTAGACGCCGCTTTCGTCTGTTTCGGTCATACTTACCCACGCGTAGCTGTTTGTATTGTCAAAGAAGTACATAGCGTAGCGAGAGCTTGACGATGTCCACTGTTTGTTTGTATTGAGGTAGAGCGTGCCATTAATATCGTCTACGCAGCTTGCGGATATATCGACGCCGTTGAGTCTTACTGTTGCAGTGTAGCGGCTAACGCCGTTTTTGGTCTCGACCTCAGGGTCGCTGTCGGTAATTGAAATATTGTAGTTATTACATTCTGAGCATTTAAAGGTCGCTGTCGCGGAGGAGAAGTCGTTCGCCCAGCTCCAGTCGGGGCCCGAAACTGTGTCGTGAGTGTGCGAGCTTGTGCCGCCCGACGAGGAAACGCTATTCCATTCGCCGCCGCTCTTGCCATCTTCGCCGCCGTCCCAGCTGGTGATTCTGTAACAGCGGTCAGCGCTGTCGTTCGCGGGGATACTGAGGTCTCCCGTCTGATTCCACGTAGATGCCCATGCAGGGGTTGTAGCACTGTCATTAAGGCGGACAAAGATAACCTTTGTCCAGTTACCGCTCGGGATCGAAGCACTGTAGACTCCGCTCTCCTTGGTCATAAGATCTGACCAAGCGGTGTTTCCGTTATTGTTATATACATAGAAGCCAAACTTAGCGCCTACCTGATCCCACATATTCGCGTCGAGGTAAAGCTTTGTAGAGTCAACCGTGCCCTGCTGCTGTTCATCCTCTGTATTGTTTTCGTCGTATACAACTGCTACGCCGCTGCTTCCTACGTCGCCCGTAATACGGCCGCCCGATACGGTGAAGGTTGTGTTATTTACGTGATCGGTGTAGGTACCGTCAGCCATTCCGTGAGCGGGAAGGGTTACCTTTGTCGCTCCGTCGGCAACGATTACAACGCCCTTGCTTCCGCGAACGTTGTAGAAAACATTGTTCTGACTTGAAAGGTACTCGGACTGACCGTTAAAGAGGTTCTTGAACTTGTTGACCTCTTTAACCTCGGTTGATTTCCATGTTGTGTCGTTTTCGTTTGCCGAGCCCTGTGTTCCGCTGTTTCTGTTCGGACGGGCAAAGAAGAGAGAGGTCGAGTCCTTTCGTGAGCCTACAACAGCCCATGTGCGGACGATGTCTGCGTTTGAGACATTCTGGCTCGCGCCGCCGTTGTTCATATATGTGTCGTGAGACTCAGCCCAGACTACGGCATTCTCCGCGCTTGTGCCGGCATCGTAAACGGCGCTCGACAGATATGAGAAATTTTTATTTACCACATTTCCACGGGCGCTCTCGCCTGTTGAGCTTGTTGTTACAGCGTCAAGATAAGCTAAGTAACCGTTAAAGCTGTTGCTGCCTGCGGGTGTTCCCAAAAGCTCACCGTACATAAAGGGGACGGGCTTGCTACCCGCTTCGCAATAACTTCTGATAAGGCTTGTCTCATACTGCCAGAAGTCGCTGCCGAGCATACCGTCGTATGCAGAGGGCAGCTCGATGTGCTTAGCCGCGTCAAAGCGGAAGCCGTCAACTCCGCAGTCGACGCACTCCGCGAGCAGGTCAAAGACCTTGTCCATAATATCCTGGTTCCCCGTATTAACGTCGGGAAGCGAGCCGTATGACTGAACTTCCTTTGTTCTTCCGCCCGCGTTGCCGACGGGGTCGTGGAAGTATTCAGCCTTCTGTAAATCCTGGTCGATGGACGAGGCATATTTCGGATTCGATTCACTGCTTCCGCTGCCCTCCGCGAGGTGGTTCGCGACGATGTCTACGATTACCTTGATACCCATAGACTCAGCCTGAGTGCAGAGCGCTGTCAGCTCTCTCACTCCGCCGAGCCACGACTGGTTGCTTTCGGCGACTCTGAATCCGAGAGGCTGATAGAACTTCCACCAATCTCCGACACTGTTGTTATAAGAGCTGTAGTCCTTCGGCGGCTGAACGGGAGAGGTCTGAACCGCCGTGTAACCCGCCGCCTTGATTTCGCTGAGCTTTGACAGAATAGTTCTGTACGACCAGCCGAAGCAGTGCAGAACCGCTCCGCCCTGAACCGTTTCCTGCGCGAGCGGGGAATTGGTCGTCTCCGCTGAAACGGCAGTGGTCTGAATAACTGTGAGCATACTTATGAGCATTATGACTGACAAAAGCAGGCTCAATGGTTTTTTCATTGTTTTCATAGTTTTCCTCCGTTTTTAATTTTTTGTTTTTTGCAACAACTCGTCAATTATAACATATTTTTTCGGAAATTTCTATAACTTTTTACAACCGATTCCCTCAATACATAACAAAATTATCGTGAGGATTTTTCTCTTTTTCTACAAAACAACAAAAACCGCCCCCGAACAAGCCGAGAGCGGTCAGTATTTGCTTTATATTATTTGATTTTAACCTTTACGGTAACGGTCTTTGAGCCCGCTTGATAGAGTGAGTTACCCTTCGCGGAAACCTTGATTTTCGCCTTAAAGGTCGTGCCCTTTTTGTAGGAGCCCTTCTTTACGGTGAGGACGCCCTTAGCGCTCACCGACAGCTTCTTTGAGCCCGAAAGCTTTTTGAAGCTGACAGCTCCCTGCGCCTTTGTAACGGTTATTACGTTTTTGAGAGTTACCTTGCCCTTTTTGAGCTTTGAGGACTTGACGGACTGAGTCTTTGCGCTGACCTTTACGGGGTTTTTGTGCTTTTCGGTAACGCTGTTCTGACCCTTGTTGTTTGTTTTATTCTGAGAGGAGCTGACGGGCTGAGTCGGCTCCTCGGTCGGCTCCTCCTGAGTGAGAAGCTCTTCGGGATTTTTCGGGTCGAACACCCTTCCGTCGAAGTTGAGCGCCATATCCTTAAGCTCGTTCACGTCGGTTCTCGTAATCTGTGAAAGCCAAGTCCAGTCCTTGAAGCGCTGGAACATAAGCACAGAGAACCCGTCGTCGGTGGGGGGTATCTCCGCCTTTAAGAGCTCCGAGCCGTAAATCACATAGCCTGTGGGCTCGAAGTCGGCTGTCACAACGGTCTTGCGGTTCTGAGCGAGGAGTGTGTAAGTGCTGTCCTTCTGCTCGGGGTCGGGTCTGTAGTACACGACGAGCGGAGCTCCAAGCGGACGCTCTGTAGGCTCGGTCGGCTCTGCTGTCACGTCGGGCTCGGTCGTTTCGGGCTCGGTCGGCTCCTCGGTCACGGGCTCGGTCGCGGGAGCCGTTGTTTCGGGCTCGGTTGTTTCGGGCTCGGTCGGCTCCTCGGTGACGGGCTCGGTTGTTTCGGGCTCGGTCGGCTCCTCGGTGACAGGCTCGGTCGTTTCGGGCTCGGGCGCTACGTACTGATGAAGCGCGCTCAACTCAACAATTTTTTCGTGAACAGGCTTGCCCTCTTCGGAGAAGGAGCTGAATGACGCGTACATAGTCTTTTCGCCGTCGAGCTCCTCGATGTCGAGCGAGATATTCGCGTCGCCTACAGCGCCCTCAATGGGCATAAACAGCGCCTCGACAAGCACCTTCGGCTCGGTGCAGTCGAAGGGACGCTTCGGGCTTGCGAAGTTGAACATACCCTCGTCGGGATTGTCGATAACGATATTGTCAATCTCGGGGAATTTCCAGCCCGCGAAGCTGAGCTTTCTTTTGTCGTAGTAGAGCGACGCCTGAGCGTCAACGAGCTTTTCGGGAGCCGAAATCGCGAACACAGCCTGCACTCCGCTCTTTGTGACGATTTCACTGCCGACCTCACAGCCGTTTACGTCGGCAACGGCTGTGAGCGTTGAAGAGGGGTCGATCGTTTCGGGGATAATTATGTCGCTGTTCGCGATTATTGAGTCGAGAACGGTCTTTCCTTCCTCTTTGAACTCGCTAAACGCCGTGTAGACGGTTTTAGCTGAGTCGAGCTCCTGAATCTCGAGGTTGATTGTCGCGACATCGTCGGTTATTTCCGTTACGTTGTAGCTTGCTCTGAGAAGCTCCTTTGTCTCCTTGCAGTCGAAGGGACGCTTTGGGTTTGCGAAGTTGAACGCGCCCGAGCTTTGGTTATCGACCACGAAGTTTTCGATTGTCGGGAACTCCCAGCCGAGGAATTCGAGGTTCTGCGAATCGCACGAAAGCTCTGCCTGAGCGTCAACGAGCTCCTCGGGAGCCGAAATCGAGAACACAGCCTCGAACTGTCCGTCAACCGCCTTCTTGCAGATTTCCTTTCCGTTTATGCAGAGGGAAACGAGCTGCTTTGAATCAGCGCTCGGCTTGAAGAGCTTCCAATCTCCGCTGAGCTTATATACTTCGCCTGTTTTCTCTGCCTTATTGAGTGTGAACGCTTTTTTGTCGTTCGTTACGAGGCTTGAGGTCTGGGCGATTATATTCTTTTCGAACCCCTCGGCGCGGATGAAAGCTACCTTGCTTCCGATTGTCTCGTACTTTAATAAACCGTTTACATAGTCGTACGGAGCCACCCACTCGCCGTTTTTATCGTCGCCGTCGTATGTGTAGGCATACCACGTTGAGCCGTCCGACTCGGGGAGCGAAACAGACCTCGGGTCGAGATAAACCGTGTTCTCTCTGCCCTTTGAGGTATCGGGCTTCTTTGTGAACTCAACGGTGAAGCCGTCGGGGTCATACGCGGGATCGCTCGGGTCCATATGCTTGACCCAGACGTTCATACCCCTCCATGTCTGCATAAAGTTGTTTGCGTAAAGCACGCCCTCGTCCGGGGCGCTGCCCGCCCTGCAGCGGACGATTGAGACGTACTCGAGGCAGTCGTAGAAATAGAGCTTGCCGTCGTCGTCCTTTACGGGCTCGATATAACCCGCTGAGTTGTAACCGTCGTCGGTGTACCATGTTTTAACGTACCATTCCGACGGAGTGTCGTTCTTAAACTCGGACACGTCGAGTACCACCGTGACCTGACCTTCGAGCGCCGACGCGTTCAGTCCGAGCGCCGTAAAGCAGCCGCAGATGATACACACCGCGAGCAGAACACTGATTATTCTCTTCATAATTTTCTCCCTCTTCTTAAAAATTTTTACTTTTTACTTCTTACTTTTTACTTTATCTTGACCCTTACGGTCACTGTCTTTGACTTAGCCTTGTAGCGCGCGTTGCCCGCGGCTCTTACTCTGACCTTGACCTTTAGGGTAGTTCCCTTTTTGTACGTTCCCTTTCTGACAGCGAGAACGCCTTTTTTACTTATCGAAAGCTTCTTTGAGCCCGAGAGCTTTTTGAAGCTGACAGCTCCCTGAGCCTTTTTGACCGTGAAAGCGGACTTGATTTTTACGCTTTTCTTTTTGAGCTTTGAAGCCTTGACACTGACAGTCCCTGCGCTGACCTTGAGGGTGTTTGCCTTTTTGGTAACGGAAGCTTCCTCGCTTACATCCTCGTCCGTTACGGGCTTTGTTTCAAGAATCCTGTCGTCATCAGCGGGCTTTGCGGTCGTCGGCTCGGTTGCGGTCGTCGGCTCGGTCGCTGTCGTCGGTTCCGTCGCTGTCGTCGGCTCGGTCGGCTCCGTCGGCTTAACCTCAGCCTGCTTGGTCGGGAACTCGCCGTTTGAGAACACCGCGTTGTTTTCCATAGCCTCGGCGAGCGTTTTGAACGCGCCGTATTTGCCGTCGCCGTAGTAGTAGAACCACGAGCCCTTCGCGACCTCCGCCTTGTACTCGGCTGTGGTATGCTCAATCGGAGCGCAGACGAAAATCATATTGTCCGTATCGCTCAGACCCTCGGGATAGAAGCCGTACTCGTCGTCCCCTGCCGCGATCCCCGTTACGGGGATGTTCATAGTCTGGAAGGCGCTGAGCTTGTTTTCGACCTCGGAAGCGTCGACAAGGTTGTTGAAAATCAGTTCTTCAACGTCGGCGGGGATTTTCGCCGTAAAGACGCTTGAGTCGGCAGGGTCGGTTTCGCTGATTACGTAACCCGGCCAGTCCTTGCCGCCCTGAGCGGCATAGTAATTTTGTGGTGTACAGGAGCCGTTCCACCAGTACACGCCCGCAAGACAGGAGTCGAGGCTCTTTCCGTCGTAGGTCTTGCTTGCTTCGTTTCTCCAGTCCTTCGGCATATAGAAGCGCAGGGTTCTTGTCTTTGTGTCGGCTGAGACCGCGTCCTTTACGTCGGCGAGCGCGACGGGCTTCGTCGGCTTTGTCGCCTCTGTGGGCTAAGTAGCCTCCGTCGGCTTGGGCTCGGTCGGGAGCTCCTCGGCTGTGGCTGTGACCGCTGAGGGCTTTGTGCGGGAATAGAAGCTCCCCTTCGGCATCCAGTCAACCGCGAAACGGGTTGAGCCGAAACCGTAACACGCTACACCGTAGCGGAAGGTGGGCGCTTCCTCGGACATCCACACTCCGTCGAGAGACACAACCTCCTCGGTTTCGCCGTTTTCAACACGGTAAACCAAAATGTCGTAGGAACAGTCCTCGAAAACAAGGTCGCCGTCCTCGTTGACGGTCGGATAAATCGCCTCGGAGGTTGAAAAA
Organism: Ruminococcus sp.; assembly: GCA_017384945.1. GTDB lineage: Bacteria > Bacillota > Clostridia > Oscillospirales > Acutalibacteraceae > Ruminococcoides. The sequence goes on from JAFNSO010000076.1 coordinate 24,152, forward strand.
TCCTTTGAATCGAAATTTTTTACGTACCACTGAGCGGGTGTTTCGCCGTCAGTTGCTTTAACGTTGATCACTACCGTGTATCTGTCGTTCACGACTGCGCCCGCGTTCATTGTAAAGCAGGCGCACAGAAGGCAGAGCACGAGCAGTATGGAAGTAAATCCTTTGTTCATAACGCTTTCTCCTTTTTATTCGTTCTTGTTTCGTACATACATATAACTCCGCTGAGAGCGGTTTTGTGACACTTTTTTGAAAAAAATTAAATTTTTCCGGCTCTGCGGTAAATAATCGCGAAAACCGAGTACACAAACAGCGCCGAGACCGCAATATTCACGTACATATTCTCTCTGAAAATGAACATCAGGGCGACGAACGCGGCGGCGAGCGCCGAGACCGTCAGGAAGAAGCCGAGCGTCAGACAGCAGCGGCTCTTCGCGAATCCGCCGAGCATAAACAGAAAGACGTAGAACATAACGAACGAGGTCACGAGCAGGAGGATCTTCGGGATCAGGTTTACCTCCTCGTCGCGCATAAACTCGAGCGAGTTTGTGATATTGTTGAGCGTAAAAATTATAAAGATGTGAATGAGCATATAAATCAGACCGTTGGTCTGTCTTTCGCGGTCGATTACGCGGTCGTAGAACACGCCGTAGCTTAGAAACAGCCCCGCGACAATCACGAACGCCATAAACGCGAAGTAGAGCTTGTTCGGTGAGATACCGTCGCCGAAGTACGAGGAAACGGCTATAACCATTTCGCCGAAGGTAAAGACGACGTAGAGCATAGCTCTCTCGGAAAGGTGCGAGAAGTCGACGAAGGAGCCGTTTTTCCTCTGACCGAAGAGGAACACCGCAGCCATTCCGAAAATAATCGCCGCAAGCGACATAAAGGAGGTGGCAAAAAACTCAAACTCGGCTATCGCCGAAAGCACAAGCGCGGTCTCCCCGAATAAAATCGCGCACATCCGGGAAATCTGACTTCGGCTCTCGGGGTCGTTGTGGGAGCGCAGCTCGATCAGGTACTGAACGCCTATATTGATAAGTATAAGCGCCCACGCGACGTGGTACATCGTGTGGTAGCCCTGCCAGTCCGCGCGGGTCCCCTCGCCGATAAAGTAGAGCAGAAACATATTCAAAAACAGGAATATGTGCTCCCGCGCGCAGTGCCTGCCGTAGATGTTGACGTAGTAGGTCGAAAAATTCCAGATCTGAATCGCCGCGAGCGTACACAGCACATAGGCGAACGCCGAAACAGGGTCGATGAAGCCGTCGGTCAAGTGGTGCAGAAGGGAGTTGTTCCTGCCGATAATATAGACAAAAATCAGGTCGTAAATCAGCTCGACGTACTCGACCTTCCTCTCCTTTTTTTCGATTAGCTGTTTTACCATTATTGTTCTCCTGTCAAAGTGTAGTCGCCGCTTGTGAGGGTGAAGCTGTCCCTCAAATCGGGACTTACACAGACCTTTTTGTCCTTAGTCAGGACTATTAGCCCGAAATCGCTTTTTTTGAGCTGATATTCAAGAGCCTTCTCTCTGCCCATAACGAAGAGGGCGGTCGAGAGAGCGTCGCTTCTGACTCCGCTGTCGGAAACGACCGAGACCGAGGAGATTTCGTTGTCAACGGGAAAGCCCGTTTTCGGGTCGAGGATGTGGATGTAACGCCGCGAGTTCTTTTCAAAGTACCGCTCGTACCCGCCCGAGGTCGCGACGATTTTATCCTTGCAGCTCACAAAGCCGACGTAGCCAGAGGGATTGTCGGGGTCGGCTATACCGATTTTCCAGAGCGTTCCGTCGGGCTTGCTTCCGACAGCCGCGACGGTGCCGCCGTAGTTGAGGATCGCGCTCTTTACGCCCGAGTCTTTGAGAAGCCCTACGCCCTTGTCGGCGGCATAGCCCTTTGCGACCGCGCCGAGGTCGAGCCTTGAGCCGTTTTTGAGCGTGATTCTTGAGCCGCTGAGCTCGATATTATTGAAGGCCACCGATTTCAGAGCGGAGCGTATCTCCTTTTTTGAGGGCACCTTGTACCTTTGGTCGATAAAGCCCCAGCACTCCACGACGGGCAGGATCGTGACGTCGAGGAAGCCCGAGAGCTCCACGCAAAGCGCCTTCGCCTGTCCTGTGAGGTCGAGGGTATCAGCGCTCACGCGCTTTGAGCCGCTTTTGTTGAGGGAGAAGATCTCGCTTTTCCTTTTTGTCACCGACAGCAGGGAGTCGAGCTCCCTTACGCTTTTTTTGAGCCTGCCGCCGACCGCCTCGTCGCCGTAGTATTCAAATGACATAAACGTGTCCATAGCGTCCACGCGTATTTCCCGCTTCAAGAGCGAGCAGGAGCAGAGCAGAACCGCCGTGAGCGCCATAAAAACCATAATTCTTGCTTTCATACATTTATAATATCAATCCGTCGGCTCTTTGTCAATTGACAGTGGGAATTTTTGCGGTATAATAATTGTATGAAGTACAAAGTTTTAGTTTTAATCTGCGTCCTGCTCGCCTTGCTCGGCGCCGTGGGGAGCGCGCTCGTGCTCCTGTCCCCGAGCGGAAGGCGGGTCAATATTATTTCCGACGGCAAGCTTGTCCGCCAAATCGACTTGAGCTCGCGGGAGAATACGAGCTTTAAAGTAAGCTTTAAAGGCAGAACAAACACCGTCGAGGTCAAAGACGGCAAAATCCGCGTCAGCGACGCCGACTGTCCCGACAAAACCTGCGTCAAATCGGGTTGGCTGAGCTCGTCGGCTATGCCGATCGTGTGTCTGCCGAACCGACTTGTGATTGAGTTCTCCGACGAAGAAAGCGAGGTGGACGCCCTTGCGCGTTAATACAAAAAGGCTGTGCGAGCTTGGTCTGCTCACTGCGGCTGCGCTTATAATCTTCGTCGTCGAGCTTTGGCTTCCGAACCCGTTTCCGATCCCCGGGATAAAGCTCGGGCTCGCCAATATCATCACGGTCTTTGCCGTCTACCGCTACAGAGCTGGTGAGGTTTTCGCGGTCGTGATCGCGAGGATCCTGCTCGGAGCTGTTTTCGCGGGCAACCTCTACGCGGTCATTTACAGCCTTTCGGGAGCCGCGCTATGTCTCGCGGGTACGCTCGTTTTCAGAAAATTCATCGACGAGAGGCACCTTTGGATTTCCTCGGTGTTCGGCGCTGTGCTCCACAACACGGGTCAGCTCTTAGCCGCCGTTCTTCTGCTCGGGACTCCGCAGATTCTTTTATACTGGCCGTTTCTGCTTCTGTCGGGGTGTCTTTCGGGCTTCTTCACGGGGCTGTGCGCTCAGCTTGTCGCGAAAAGGCTTAAAATCGTCTCTGATAACTCACATACTATTATATTAAAATAATCTGTAGTTTATCTGTAGAAAAACTCATCGCGCGTTGTTGCACAGCAACAAACTGCGCGGAGATTACAAATAAAAAATATCTCGGAGAGAGCGCTCTCTCCGCGGTTTTTTAAGATTATGTATCGTAGACCTCGTCGATGAAGTCCTTTAATTTGATTCGTCCTCGGCTGAGTCTGTGGAACTTGTCGTTGTACCTTTCAACGGTGCTCAGCGAGCGCGCGTACATATATTCAAGCGCCTTTCCCCCGAGCTCGTCCTTGTACGAGGTTGTCAGCCTGAATATGATTTTGCCGTCCTTCGACTGAAAGCAGAAGCTTCCGTCTATGAGCAGGTTTGTCACGATGCAGGCGGCGCAGGACAAATCCTTTCTTCTGCCCTCCTCCACCGTGAACGGCAGAACCGACTCGAGCGTCAGAAGCTCGTCGTCAACAAATACGTCAAAGCTCATCGGCAGGTCGTCGCCGTATTTGTCAAAGCTTATTTTGAGCTTGTCGTCGTAAGCCTTGCAGCGAAAGCCGACCCTGCTTAAAACTCCCTTTAGCTCCTCATACGCTTTCAGGGCTCTGTCGCCTCGGCTTTTCGGGCTGCGCGCCGTAAACGCGGGGAGCTCGAGAGCGGAAGCATAACGCTCCAGGGTCTCATACATACAGCCGTCCAGAGTGAGGGCTTTTTTTATTTCCCTGTCGATTATCGCCGAGTCCACCCAGCTTTCGCTGTACGCCGTCGTCAGCCTGTAGCAAAGCTCGCCCGACTGCAAATCGAAGTCGTAGCTTCCGTCGTAGAGCGCGTAGTTTACTTCGCTTATAAGCGAAGAGAACTCCCTGCGGTATTTTTCTTTTACCTTCAGCCCCGTAAGCGAGGAAATCACCATCACCCTGCGCTTTGAGTCGAGCTCCGTCTCAAGGGTCTCGACCCTGCCGCCTCCGACCTTCGCCGAGACGGTGATCGTATCTCCGCGCTTCACGGTGTACGGAAGTCCTGAGAGAGCCCTTTCAACGCCGCCCAGCGCGCTTTTCTTTAATGAATCCTTCATATCAATTCTGCTTTTCCACTATTTTGTACTCGTCGTAGGGATTGAAGTAATGACAGTCGCGCACGCTGTTCGTCAGAAACCGCGCGTACTCGTCCTCGTCGAGGTTGATGTCGCAGGTGTAGCACTCGTACTCCTCGTCGTAAATGTAGTGAGCGCAGAACTCACAGCTGCTTTTAGCCATCCTTTTCCTCCAAAAAATCGTACTTGTTGTATGTGTCCGCGACGGGACGGTCGAGATACTCAAAAATATCGTCGAGGTCGGAGCTTACGTAGCACAGGCTCTTTACCTCGCCGCTCATAAAGCTCTCCCCCACCGAATAGTCGAGAAAATCAAACAGCTTCTCAAAATAGCCGTTTATATTGTAGACGGCAATCGGCTTTTTGTGTCTGCCGAGCTGCTTGAGGGTCAGGATCTCAAAGAACTCCTCGAAGGTTCCTATCCCCCCGGGCATCATCACAAAGGCGTCGCTCTCGTCCTCCATAATCAGCTTGCGCTCGCGCATTGTGTCGGTCTTTATAATCTCGCAGTCGGTGAACATCACGTCAATCGTGTCGAAAAAGCGCGGGATGATACCGATCGCCCTGCCGCCGTTTCTGCGGACTCCGCGGGCTACCGCTCCCATCAGTCCGAATTTGCCCGCGCCGAAGATGAGCGTGTGGTCGTTTTGCGCGAGCTTTTCGCCGAGTCTTTCGCCCGCCTCTATGTAGCTTTTATCTATTCTTTCGCTCGAAGCGCAATATACGCATATTTTCATACTTTCACCTCAATGTTATATTTTACCACTAAAGGAAAATGTTTTCCACCGTTATTTTCACTATAAATAAAGTGCGATTTTTGTACAGTTTAATTTGCTTGTATTACGTTTATTTGTGTGATATAATACTTGAGTCGGAGCTTGTATTCTCAAACTCCGTTTTACAGCTTACTATTCAAAATCAAATAAAGGATGAACGATTATGAAACAAAAACGTAAATTCACAGGCAAGGAAAAGGCGGTGCTCTCAGCGCTTTTAGTCGCGATGATCGCTGTTGTCGCGGTCGGCGCGTTTATCATCGTCAACAACGTAAACGAAGCCAACCGACTCGCCACTCAGCCGAACACGACGGTTGAGATAACCCTCCCCGAGACGACCGAGAACAACACCTCAAAGGACTCAAAGGAGAAAAAGGCAAAGAACAAAAAGAAATCCGGGAAAAAGTCCTCAAAGACGCAGAGCAAAAAGAGCTCCGTCAGTCAGTCCTCCCGCACCTCACAGAGCACGATTTCAAAAGCTCAGAGCACAGTATCAAAATCAAAGACGACCTCCTCGAAATCACAGACCGTTTCAAAGAGCAAGAGTCAGTCGCAGAGCTCAAACAAGGTTCCCGTTCACACACCGACCGAGAACAACTCCCACGCAACAAAGAAAATCCTCTCGGTAAACGGCAAGGAATGTCACGTCGGCGACACAATCACGATGACCCTCAACCTCAAAACACCGAAGGTTCTCGTAAACTATCAGGGCTACACGAGCTTTGACGAAAGCAAGCTCAAGTTCATTGATTCGGACTCAGACTCGGGCGCGCTCGTCAACTGCAAGGACGGCATAATCTACTACAACGCGTCGATACTGAGCGGAATAGACTTCACCTCGACGGGTACGGTCTACTACGCGAAGTTCAAGGTTCTGAGCGAGGGCAGCACCAACATCAGCAACACCTTCCAGGTAATGACGGATATGAACGACAACGCGGTAAGCGAGAGCGATTGCAGCGTAGGTCTTGAGATATTTGACTAAGCAAAAGCGGACAGAGTTATCTGCCCGCTTTGTCAATGCTTTTAAAATACTCCTCCATCGCGTCGTCCTCGCGCGAGGCGACAACAAGGCACGCGTACAGACAAAGCGTGACCAGCGCTCCAAATACTCCCGCAATAATCAGAATCACGATAATACCACCCTCTTATACTATGCATTATCGGCAAAATAGTCAGTATTTATTCATTTAAATGCTATTTTTGTATTTTTTGCAAATTGACTTCGCATAAAAAAAGTTGTATAATACTTTAATTGTATAAAAGGTAAAAGGAGGACAAAAATGCGTGTATTGGTAACAGGCTGCAAGGGTCAGTTGGGATATGACGTCGCAAAGCAACTGACAAAGCGGGGGGACACTCCGATTGCGGTCGACATTGAGGAAATGGATATAACCGACAAGGCTTCCGTAGATAAATATATCACCGACGCTCAAGTCGACGCGGTGATACACTGCGCCGCCTACACTGCGGTCGACAACGCGGAGGACAACGTTGATTTATGCCGCAGGATTAACCGCGACGGCACTCAAAACATCGCCGACGTTTGCAAAAAGCTTAACATCAAAATGATATACATTTCGACCGACTATGTTTTTGACGGAAACGGAGAAAACTTTTGGGAGCCCGACGAGGAGCGTCATCCGCTCAACGTTTACGGAATGACAAAATACGAAGGCGAGCTTGCGGTTGAAAATACGGTCGATAAGTATTTTATCGTCAGAATATCATGGGTATTCGGACTAAACGGCAAGAATTTTGTCCGAACGATGCTCGGTCTCGGAAAAACACACGACAAGCTCACAGTAGTTGCCGACCAAATCGGTTCTCCGACTTATACCGCCGATTTAGCCGCGCTTCTTTGCGAAATGGTACACAGCGAGCGCTACGGCCGCTACCACGCGACAAACGAGGGGATTTGCAGCTGGTATGAATTCACAAAGGAGATTATGACGCAGGCGGGAGAATACTACCCCGAATATTTGAACGTTGAAGTCAGTCCTGTGGGCAGCGACGCCTACCCCGCAAAAGCAAAGCGTCCCTCAAACAGCCGTATGAGCAAGGACAAGCTCACTGAAAACGGTTTTGAGAGACTGCCCGCGTGGCAGGACGCGCTTAAAAGATACATAAAGGAGTTAAAGGATAATGGGCAATTTTAATTTTACAAAAACCGAAATAGACGGAGTGTATATTATAGAGCAGAGGGTTTTCGGCGACAACCGCGGATACTTTATGGAAACCTACGAGGAAAAGCAGTTTGCCGAGAACGGAATCACCAATAAATTTGTTCAGGACAACCAGAGCAAGTCCGTAAAGGGTGTGCTCAGAGGTCTGCATTTCCAGAAAACTCACCCTCAGGCAAAGCTCGTAAGAGTAATAAAGGGCGCTGTTTACGACGTAGCGGTCGACCTGAGAAAGGACAGCCCGACTTACGGAAAATACACGGGCGTGGTTCTTACGGAAGAAAACAAAAAGCAGTTCTTCATTCCCAGAGGCTTTGCCCACGGATTTCTTGTTCTTTCGGATGAAGCCGAGTTCTGCTACAAATGCGACGACTTCTATCACCCCGAGGACGAGGGCGGACTTATGTGGAATGACGAGACAATCGGAATCGAATGGCCGCTCGACGGGATCGAGGAGATAAAGCTCTCCGACAAGGACAGAAAAAACCCTGCTTTCGGCAGCTTTTCGTTTTAAACACGCTTGAAGCTATCGGTACTTAATAAAAAAACAAGGACCAATTCAGTCCTTGTTTTTTTCTTTTATTTTGTGAAGTGTATGGAGCTCCTTCCTTGTATTGCCGCGTCTTTTGGAAGAAAGCTGTCTGAATATCCTGAACACGTAATAAAACGGAAGCAGAATCGGGTATTTCCTCAGCCTCGGGAAAAACGCCTGCATCTCCCTCAGAGGGGGAAAGACTCGTTTCAGAATAAAGCCCGAGTAACCGATTTCTTTGCTGATATTCTCGATTTTGTGCGCTTTGGTTCCATAAACTCCGCTCTCGAGAATGTACTTCTCGGTTTTTGAGAAGGAATCAAAATCCTGCCTGTCAAACCATTTTTCGGCAATATCGGAGATTTCACGTACAAACGAGCTTATTTTGAGCTTTTTAAGCTCATTATTTATATATTCGGCATCCAGTTTCGGAAGCAGCTTTTTGTTCAGAAAATAAAAGTCGGAGACTGTTCGGATCCCGAAGCCGCATTTGGCAAAATGCTTGTACGCGTGAACCATACAGAAAATATACGCGTCCTCGTCTCTGAGTCTGTGCCTGTGTCCGTCCTCCGGGTAATACCTGCCTGTCAGGTCGCTGTAATAATCATAGAACTCGGAGTTTATCCCGACGAGCTCGTGGTGGAGCTCAATTGACAAAAACGGCGGTTTATTATACACGTCGTGGTGAATTATTCCTTCGAGCTTAGCCTTGTAGCCAAGCTGAGTCAGAAGCTCTCCCGCCTTCTTGAGGTTATCGCGCGAAACGAGCACATCAATATCCGACATCGTTCTGAAATCCTCCTGCGGGTAGAACGAGCTGACAAAAAAGCCCTTTACAGGCATATAATCGATACCGTTTTCGTCAAACAGGACGCCTGCTCTCAGAAGCTCCTGCTTCTGAATAAGCGCGCGGTGAAAGAGCTGGCTGCGCTTGTCTCTCCACTTTTTATCCAAAGCGCTGTCGTCGATAATATTCAGCTTTTCCAGCGCGTAGTAAACCGTTCCCGCGATTTCATGAGCCTTCGCGAGCAAAAATAACAGCGCAAAATCAGCGTCGTCTCCGATTTCGGGAGGCGCGCTTTCTTTTATCGCCGACGTATACAGCTTTAAAAGATAAACACAATTCACATTCATTTCAACGAATGACCTTTCTGAAAAATTTTTTCAAAAAATTTTTCAAAAATTGCCCTGAACAAGGCAATTTCTCCGTAATTTTGCTTTTTAGTGAGGGGTGTACGCACCCCGAATAATAAAGGAGATGATATATATCAGTACACTTTCAGAAAACATCAACAGAGCGATCCTGGATTTCGGAGGAATAAAAGCCGCTCTGCAAAACAGAGGAGTAACGGTTGCCGACGGCACCCCGACAAGCGAATACGCTAAGCTCGTCGCAAAAATTCCTTCACAGCCGATTTACGGCGTCAGCGGCTTATTCGACGAGTCGACCGAGCTTACAAGAACGGACGACGCGGTATCGCTTGGTTACAGCCTGAACAGCGCCGACGGCTCTGTTACGAGCGATTTCAACAGCGTTTTCCCGTGGAATGAGGCGGAAATAATAACCAATTCCGAGGGGAAATTTATAAAAATGCCGAGAATGTTCTTCAGGATCGGACGTGATTCCTCAAACCGACTGACCGACGCGGCTGTCTCAAAGGCGCCGTCGTTTTGCGGCAGCTGGTTCGAGGTCAAGCCGTTTTTGTACGCCTGCTACGGCGGAAGCGAAAGAAGCTCAAGGCTTGTCAGCGTTTCATCCGCCCAACGAAAGGCATATCTCACAAGAGCGGATGCGCGCGTGCTTTGCAGCAACAACGGCGAGGGCTACTGTCAGCTTGACCTGTACCACAGAACGGTTATGACGCTTCTGTTTTTCATCGAATTCGCAACAAAGAAGTCGGACTCAATTATGAGCGGAAGAATTATGATTGAAAACGAAGCCGAATCGCCGTGTCTGACGGGCGGCACCGACCTTGTTTCGACCCCGAGCGGATGGAATACGCAGACAGGTCAGATGAGATACCACTACATCGAGGACTTCTACGGAAATCTGCGCGAATTTTTGGACGGAGTTGTGTTCACGGGAAGTAATACGGGAATTTACGTAACGGATAATCCTTCGCTTTTTTCGGATTCCGCGGAAAATCTCGCGCAGCTCGCGTGGAACGCTCCCGCGCAGGGTTATCTCGCGGCTTTGGGCTGGGACAACAGCCACCCGTTCTGCTGCGCTCCCATTCAGACCACCGACCGCTCGAACTACACAAAATACTTCTGTGACGAGTTCTGTATTCAGGAGAACAAACCCGCGTTACTGTGCGGTTCGGTTTATGATTCCCGTTACGCGAACTACGGACTGACGCATATGTACACACTCAGCGCGCTGGGAAAATTTGAAAACTCAGGCGCGCGGTTAATCAAAATCCTTGAATAATACGAAAGCCCGTTTTCGTCACACGGAAAAGCGCGGCTGAGCAGGCAAAAATTTTTGATGGAAAAACCGCTGTATCAGGGTCGGAACACAAAACCAACGACTGTTATACGGTTTATAATATCTTCCTGTCAAACAAGCAAGAGACTGTCCGAAAAGCAGTCTCTTGTTCTTTTTATTTGTTCAGCTCTCTGTCCGCGCAGTCAAGAGCGGACTCAATAACGGCGTCCATATCGTAATATTTATACTCTCCGAGTCTTCCTCCGAATATGACCTTAGCTTCCTTATCGGCAAGCCTCTTGTACTCCGAATAAAGAGCGGCGTTTTTTTCGTCATTTACGGGATAATACGGCTCGTCGCCGAGCTTCCACTCAGCCGAGTACTCGCGGCTGATAATTGTTTTCGGCAAATCGCGGCCGTTCTCATCCTTGCCGAACTCGAACCACTTGTGCTCGATGATTCTTGTCCACGGGGTTTCGCGGTCTGTATAATTCACGGCGGCGTTGCCCTGGAAATTCGGCTTGTCAATAAGCTCATTCTCAAATCTTACGGAGCGGTACTCCAGATTTCCGAGACAATACCCGAAATACGCGTCGATCGCGCCCGTATACAGCACCCTGTCTGCCATGGAGTCGAGCTCTTCCTTATTTTTAAGGTAGTCTACGCCGAGTCTGACGTCTATCCCGTCAAGCATTTTTTCAACCATTTTCGTATAACCGCCTATCGGAATACCCTGATAGAGCGCGTTGAAATAATTATTGTCAAAGGTCAGACGCACTGGCAGACGCTTTATAATAAACGAAGGCAGCTCCGCGCAGCTTCTGCCCCACTGCTTCTCCGTATAGCCCTTGATCAGCTTTTCATATATGTCGCGTCCGACAAGAGAAATCGCCTGCTCCTCGAGGTTTTTCGGCTCGCCCTTAATCTCGGAGCGCTGTTCGTCGATTTTAGCCTGAGCCTCCTCGGGCGTTACAACTCCCCACATCTTATTGAACGTATACATATTGAAGGGCAGCGAGTAGAGCTCGCCCTTGTAATTAGCGACGGGAGCGTTTGTGAATCGGTTGAACTCCGCGAAACGGTTGACATACTCCCAAACCCTCTTTATGTTCGTATGGAAAATATGCGCGCCGTACTTATGCACGTTTATTCCCTCGGTTTTCTCGGTGTAAACGTTGCCCGCGATATGGTTTCTGCGGTCGATAACAAGAACTCTTTTGCCCGCGGCTTTTGCCTCATGAGCAAATACCGAGCCGAAAAGTCCCGCTCCGACGATCAAATAATCGTATTTCATTTAATTCTGTCCCTTTAGACCGAGGCTTCTGCCCCCGTCAACAATAATAGTCTGTCCCGTAATAAAGGACGAATCCTTGCAGGAAAGGAAAAGCACCGCGTTGGCAACATCCTCGTACTCGGGAATCCTGTTGAGATAATTTGTCGTTTTGATCCAATCGGCTGTCATATCGCCGAACTCGCCGCGATGGATATACCCCGGGGCGACACAGTTGACATTAACGCCGAAGGCTCCCATTTCCATTGCGAGCGATTTGGTAAAGCCGATAATTCCCGCCTTTGCCGCGGAATAATCGACGCACCTTTTCATTCCGCCCACTCCGATCGTGGACGAGATATTAACAATTTTTCCATTGTTCTGAGCGCGCATTAATCTGCACGCCTCGCGGCAGCAGATTATGCTTCCGTAAAGGTTGGCTTTGAGCACGGATTCAATGATCTCGGGTTCCTGATCGCAGAGAATCTTAGCCTTGTCTCTGGCTCCGCCGCCCGCGCAGTTCACAAGAACGTCGAGCCTTCCCTCACGTTTTTTTATCTCCTCAAACGCTTTTTTCACAGATTCCGCGTTTGAGACATCTATTTGCAGACCGTGGGCTTTAAGCCCCAGAGCGCGGATCTCCGAGGCGGTTTTTTCGTTTTTCTCGGCTGTTCTTCCGCCAAGATACACTGTGGCGCCCTGCGAAGCAAGCGTAAAGGAAATCGCTCTCCCTATCGCTCCCGCGCCGCCTGTTACAAGGACGACCGATGAAGCGAGCTTGTCGCCCTTTGCGTCCAACGTATAATTATGGTTAAGACTGTAGCGGGGCTCGTTATAGCCCAGAGTCTTTGCCATTTTGTTTTTCAGTATTCTTTTTAAGCCCATAGTATCATCCCTTTCCGAGAATCTTTTTCAAAGCCTTCTTTGCGGGTTGCGGCAGCTTTGACGCAAGCTTAGAGGAAGCATTCGTCTGCTTCAAAGACTTGGTAAGGTTCATCATAGTGTCGGCGTCAACATCCTTATCCGTAAATGCCTCAACAAGTATCGGTCTGTCCGACTCGGAAAAAAGTCTGTCAAGCGCGCTGCCGAGGCTTTCCTTGTCGTCCGCCTTCAGGTATTCAAAGCCCGCCGCCTGCGCCCATTCCTTAGCGCCGAAGCAGTGAGCGGCGGCGATATGGCGGTCGATCCGCTTGAACTCCTCGCCCTTGCGGTAATAAGGCGCGTGGAAAATAGCTCCGCCCGAGTTGTTCATTACAAGAATACGCACATTACTGCCTGCATACCTGTTCCACAAAGCGTTCATATCATAGAAGAAGCTGAGGTCGCCTATAAGCAAGAAGCAAAGTCCGTCGCAGACATTTGACTGTCCGATAAACGCGGACATTGAACCGTCGATTCCGTGGGTTCCCCTATTGCAGTATACCTCAACGCCTTCCTGAGTCATAAAGTAATTTGCGACCCTGACGCTGTTGCTGTTCGCGAGGTGAAGCAAGCTTCCCGAAGGAATCCTCGGAATAAACTGCTGAGCGATATAGGTTTCCGAAAACGGGAGCTCACACTCCTCGGCTCTGAGACCCGAGGAAAGGCTCGCTACAGTTTCGCTCCAGAGCCTGAAGTAGCTATCGTCTGGCTCAGCTCCCAGCTCCTCGGCAGTATCGGAAAAAGCCTTGAAGAAGGCTTTATTGTCAAACTCCATTATGTCGGTCTGCGCCCTGAACGGGTCTGAAATCTCTCCGTCACGCGAAATATGCCAGTGCCTGAAGCTGCCTGTATAGCCCTTGAGCCTCGCCTTGAGCAGTGAAACCGTATGCGCGTTCATTGTAATCACTATGTCGGGCATAAGCGACTGCATCGCGTCGGCGGTCAGACGACTGTTGATCGGATATGTAAAAATCGCCTTGGAGCATCTCATATTGGCAAGCAGATCTACGCTCACAACACAGTTGAACATATTCACAAATCTTTCGATCTGCTTTTTCTCCTCGTCGTCGATCGGCTTGTACTGACCGTAAAAAATCAGGACTCTTGAATCCTTTAGCTCTCTTACCTTTTTCTCAAGCTTTTCCCTGCTGTCCGACGCAGTCAAACGGTTGATTTTTACTGCCTTCGGAAGCGTATCGGTGCCAAAGGAGAATATTCCGTCCTTGAGGGGATAGTTGTCCTCAACGGGGAAGTTGATATGCACAGGTCCCGAAACGCGGTGGTCAAGCTCAAGCAGCGCCTCATTGACGAGTCTCGCGCAATACCACGCGTCCTTTTCGTCGCGGACAACAGGAAGGTTGACGCAGCGCCTTACAGCCTTGCCGTAAAGTCCCGGCTGAACAACCATCTGCTCCTCCTGCTGATTTGTGTAATAGTTATTTCTGTCGGCGGTCAGCACAACAAGCGGAAGCTGCTGATAATAAGCCTCGTTAACCGCGGAAACATAGTTGCACGCCGCCGTACCCGAAGTACAGACTACGGCAACGGGACAGCGCAGCTTTTCAATCAGACCGAGAGCAAAGAAGGAAGCGCTTCTCTCGTCAACAACTGAATAGGTCGTAAAGAAGTCGTCCTGCTCAACAGAGAACACAAGCGGAATGTGCCTTGTTCCCGCGGAAATGACCAGATGTCTGATGTTGTATTGCTTTAGCAGTGAAATAAGTATCGAAACGTTTTTTAAGTCAGTATACATAAGTTGCCTCTTTATGATTTCTTTCTAAACTTTTTCAGGAACGAAAGCTGCGGCACAAGCCTCAGAATCATCCCGCGGTTAATGAACGCCATAACGCCCAGATATACCGCCACCGCGCCCCAGCGCACTGCGGGCATATCCATAAACACATAAAACACAGCTACAGCCGCAAGGATATGCAGAAGCGATGGCAAAAACAGCTTTATCGGGTAAAGCTTTTTCTCCAGCCTCTTTGAGTATCGCGCGTGCAAAAGCAGAGCGATAATATATGAAACGAGCGTTGTGTATGCCGCGGCGACATAGCCAAAGTAAGGAATGAAAATAAAATTCAGAATCAGATTTGAAACTGCCGCGATAACCGTATTGATTGTAATAAATACGGTCTTTTTATGGAAGTGCTCAACATTAACATACATTGTGTACACAAAGATGATGTAGTTCGCAAGTACAACGGGCGGAATGATCTTTATTCCCTCCCAGTAACGCGCGTCCGCGAGTATCTGAACGATCTCGGGACCGACCATAATCAGTCCTATCATAATATAGGTCATCAAATGGATATAGTCTACGGCGTATTTATTTATATTTGAAATTTTCTTTGCCTTATACCGTTCGGTAAACCACGGAATCCATACGCCGTCAAGCGAGGTTGTGACAACCGTTGCCAGCATACTGAAATTGTAGATAAGGCTGTAGATACCTGTCTGCGACGTATCCGCGAGAGCCGAAATCATTACTCGGTCAGACTGCGACAGAATATTGAGCGCGATACCGTGGAGCACGAGCGGAGCCGAAACAGCGAGTCCGAATCTGAGGTACTCCTTGTTGAAAAGCATATGGCTCTTTCTGTAAACAAGAATTACGAGCAGCACTCCGAAGATGATGTTGACCGCGGCGGTAGGAACGATTCTTCCCATATATTTCTCGGATTTTACGACAAAGAGAATCGCTAAAACCGAGAGAATCACCGAAATCAGGTTGGGCAAAATCATAAGCACGGTACGGAACTTGTAGCGGTACTGCATCATAAGATAGTGGGTATAGTTCTGCACCAACGCCGTTGAGATTCCCTGCATCATACACAGGAAAATGAGCGTAAGCCCGAGGTTTGTTTTTATAAAAAACGCTCCGCCCATAACCATTCCCGTCAGCACAAGACCGCTGGCAAGGGTAAAGGTGGTTGTAACGGACATAAAATCGTCGATTTTATCCTCATAGTCGATAAACGCCGCGCGGATTCCCATATGAAGCGCAAAGCCGACCACCATCGACAAAATAGATATCCACGAGTTGTAGGTTGTAATAATACCGTAGTCGGAGGTCGCGAGAATTCTTGTAAAAATAGGTACGGTAATAAACGACATACCCTTGTTAAAGAGGTTGCCGACAAGATAATATGTACTTGCCTTTTTGTAATTAACCTTCTTCATTTCTTCCTCCGCGATTATTTTACAAGCTTTTTCAGGGCGCTGTAGAAAATCTCATTCTTTTGTTCAATTGTTTTCATACACTTTTCTTCCTCCGCCCTCAGGGTGTCCGCCGATTTAATAAGACGCAGAGTCTCCCCGACAGCCTGCTCGGTGGAAAAAGAGCAGCCGTCAACAATATTGTTGTAGCCCAGCGAGCCGTACAATCCCTCAAACTTTCTGCTGTACGCAAAGGGAATAACGGGAACCCCCGAGGAGAACGCGTCAACCGTCGCATGCATACGCGCGGCGGTAAGCACATCGAGACCCGCGATATAGTTTTTGCACTCGACGGGGTCCTCAAACGCGGGAGCCTTTTTTACGAAAGGATACTTTTCCGAAAGCAAATCGTTGACGTAGAGGTCGCCGTCGTTCGACTTGGCGACAGCCTCGATAACATGAGGCACAAGATGAACCTCGTACTCGGGCTTGTCCGAGAAAAACTCAATAAGCGAGGTGATATACTTTTGATAATCGACCGTAAGACCGAACTGGTTGTCCTTGTAGAAGCCGCCCTTCCACAAAAGACCCGAAACATTGATCCCGACGCGGGTTTTGTTTCCCTCGTGCTTAACCGCCTCAAAGGGCAGAGCGAACGCCAGATCGGTCACCGTGAGAGCGTCGACGCCCGAAATCCTTTTTACATAATCGGTGGAAAGCGTATCACGTGAGAAAACAAGGGTCGCCTTCCTTATCGCGCGCGCCGCCTGACGCTCAAGCTTTTTGTTTTCAAACGGTCCGTAGGTCTGAGGAAGCAGTATATACGGTGTTTTGCTGCCGCCTGCTCTGAGCTTGATGAGATTGTTCAGGAACGCGCCCTTCGGATTGTAAATATCGGAGAAGCCGTCTCCGTAGGTTATATCAAAAACCAAATCGCAGTTTTCGGTGAAGTCTTTTTTTATATCAAGCAAAATATTTTTGCGCGAGGTCTGGTAATATTCAAAGGTGATGTCGGGAAAATATTCCTTGATTTTTCCGTAAAGCTCAATCACGAAATAATACCTTACCGTCAGCTTTTTGCCGAAAAGCCTCTGCATTGTATATAAAAACGAGTACGTAAGCGCCTCGCAGCCCTTGTTGGCATTTTCAAGCGTAAATCCGAGCAAACCTATTCTAAGCATCATTCAGCCTCTTTTCAGTGTAATCCGTTTGGAATTTGTTTCTGATATTATAGCACAAAAACAGCATTATCAAAGGGTAAAAAATCATTCTGTCCGAGCTCTGGTTAACCGCGAACATCTCAAGAAAATACGCGAGCATAACCGAAAAAACAGCTGAGTTAAAGCTTACGCTTTTTTCCCACGAAGCCTTTGCTCTGTGAGCGAAGGAGTAAACCAGAACAGAGACGTACATACAAAACTCGGGGATCGCCCCGACCAGACCGTATCTGTAAATCGTGTCAAGATAGTTATTCTCAATACCTTTCTTTACAACAGTCCATGTGTACATTCCGTCGGTAACCTTGTAGGGATACTCAAACTGAGCGTGCTGTCCGAAGCCGAAGAGCCATTTGCCCTTCATCGACTTGAACACCCAGTTGTATAAATCTATTCGGTTACCCTCAGCCTTTAGGTTTGTACCAAAGGAAGCGGCGATTTCGGACGCGTAGCTGTCATCGATAAGCGAAACCATCATAAAATAGAATTTCATCATCAAGTCGAACGCCTTCGGAAAAACAAGAGCCACAAGTACTACCAGCGCCGCGACACAGACCACCGTTATTAATATTGTTTTGAGCATTCTCACAAAGCCGCTGAAATACAAAAACAGCAGATTGGCGAAAACAGCCGCGATGATCGAGGAGCGCGAAAGCGTAAGCAGCAGATTGACCCACAGTAAAACGTAAATCGAGATAAAAACAACGAATTTGGCGTTCTTCTTTTTCAGAAACTGGAGGCAGTAGAGCAGAAGTATCATACAAAACATAAGGTATACTCCGTATACTATAGCCTGCCACGAATAGCTGAGAAGTCTTACTCGTCCGAAACGCTCTGTGCTGTAATTCAGCGTCGCGCCTGAATTATTGAGCAGTGAGAATACATTAAAACGGGTCAATGCCTCAATCAATCCGAAAACAGCAACGACCCCGGATGTGTAAATCAGACAGTGGAGACTGCCGATAAAGCTCTCCTGAGTATTGACGGAGGCGGAAACAAAAACAAATACCACTACCGTTATCAGCAGAAACATTACGAGATGGAAAGCACCCTCGGTCAGAATCATACTGACCGAATGCGCCAGTATCCACAACACCAGAAACATAGTCAGCACACGGCTTTTCGGGCGGAGCAGTCTTACCCTTCCTTTAAGGAAAAACAACGACAGCGCCGCGAATCCCGCGGATATCACGTAATAAACGCTGATTCCTCTCAACGCCGTAAAATAGCTCGGGAGAATCGGCACCAACGCCAAAAAAACATAAAGCAGCGTTTGCAGCGATATCCTAATCTTTCGGTACATTTACTTCTTCACCTCATTTATTGTGAATCGTTAGCTTCTTTGAATTTCTCCAGATAACCGTAGCCGTGCTTGGTGTCGGGCTCAAGATAAGCTCCCTCGCACCACTCATTCCATGCGTTGATAAACACAACGGGCTGCTGACGGTTGTCCTTGACCTTTTTGAATAATTTCGACATATACGCTCCGAATTTTTCGGGAGTGGCGCCTGTGTGCACGTAGCCGTTTTTCTTTCGGGCGGTGTTGTCCCAATCGACAAAGGCTCCCTCAATAAACCTGCTGTCCGCGTCGGAGTTAAGCCCGAGCGTCCAGATTTCGTCATAATCAAGCTTTGTAAGCTCTGCTTTCGGCTTTGCCTTGCTTTTTTTGAGCTTGGGCAGGACCTTATCAATCAGGAAATTGAGATGGACCTTCTTTAGCTTTCTGTAAAGACTCTGCCTTTTTTGCAGGGTCTCCTTGCTCAGACGCTTCAGATTTGTCGAGAAAAACGGGTAGAATTTTATTTGATATGAAAACCGTCCCATATCGTAGGAGGGCATAAAGAACCACTGCGGATTCTGAATCATAAAGCAAATCCCGTCAAAGCCGTAGCTTTTTATCTCTTCGTTCCAGAAATCAAGCATTTTATCGACCTTCGGAATTTCCTCAGGCTTATATATAAGAAAAACAGGCTTGCCGTCGAGGGTGATATATCTTTCGTCCCTGAAAAAGTCCACGAGGTACTCGAGGTGCTTTTTCCAGTCGGATTCGCCTCCGTAATTCTGCTCGGCGATAAGCTCGCGGCTGCCTCCGTCCCAGAGCTTGCTCCAGTTTTCGTTAGCCCAGCTGAAGCAGAACGGAATATCGACCGCTTTATTCGCGAGCATTTGCTCGGCAGGCTTTTCGAGGAGCTGTTTTCCGTCCTTAAACCAGTAATGATAGTAACAGAATCCGAATATCCCGTATTTTTTCGCAAGCTCCGCCTGCCATATTTTTACATCGTCGTCGAGCAGATTGTAATAGTTCTCGTTGAGCGGAGTTTTGGGCTGATAATGACCCTCAAAAAGAGGCTCAGCCTTTCGGGTGTTGGTCCATTCGGTAAAACCCTTGCCCCACGCTCTGTCATTTTCGGGAATCGCGTGAAACTGAGGCAGGAAATACGCGATGGTTTTAACTCCCCTGCCGTCCTTTATCTCTGCCATATGCCACCTCTGTCAGTCGGTTTCTTCTATTTCGGCGCGAAGCGCGTCAAGATAACCGTGTCCGTACTTTAAATCAGGCTCAATGTAAGCGCCCTCGCCCCACTCGTTCCAGGAGTTGAGGAACAACAGTCTGTGCTCAAAGGGCTTATCCTTTACGCACTCGACCGCTTCCCTGACGCTCTTTCTGAATTTCTCGGGCGTGCTGTCAGTGTAAATACGCGCGTTCTTTCCGCTTCGCGGCGAACGATCCTTTCCGGGAACAAGCTGGGGATGAACATAGTCCAGCCTATCCTCTTCCATATAGTAGTTATCCATAATCTTTCCGTAGTCGTACATCTGCTTTTCACTGCCCGTGATAAGCTTTCCTATTTTCATACGAATACGCTTTGAAACGCCCTCGGCAACAACCTCGGCGCGTCTGAACGATACCGAGTTTACCGCGTCATAGCCTCTTTTTATCATCTCGTCATATCTTTTCTTTGCCTCGGCGAGCTGCTCCTTCTGCTTTCCGACGACGATATGCGCCATCGGGTCCGCCCTTCCGACAAAATACATATCCTCAAAGCCCTCCTGCTTTGCGAGCTTTCTGAAGGTTTCAAGGAAAAGCTTTTCCTCCTCGCGGGGGATCGCCTCGGGGTCGTATATATAGAAAATCGGCTTGCCGTCGACCGTCATATATCTCTTGTCCTTAAAAGCGGGAAGAAGATAATTAAAATAAGCGGTATAATCCTCAACGCCGAGGTATTTTTGCTTCAAAAAGACGATATCCTTCTGAAAGCGTCCTGATTTTTCCCATGTTTTGTTCGACCAGTCATGGTTGCCCCAGCCGATACAAAACGGGTAATCGGGCTTCTTTGTTTTCAGAAGCTCGCCGAGCGGCATCTCAAGGATTTTTTCTCCGTTACCGAACCAGTATGTCCAGTAGCAGAAGCCCTCAACTCCCGCCTCGCGCGCGAGTCTTGCCTGCTCCTCGCGCACCTCGGGGATTCTCAAATCATAAAATCCCAAATCCGCGGGGATTCGCGGCTGATAATGTCCCTTAAAAATCGGCTTTGCCTTAGCAACGTTGGTCCACTCGGTGAAGCCCTTGCCCCAATATTTATCATTTACCGGCACAGGATGAAACTGCGGCAGGTAAAAAGCGATCACTCTGGCTTTTGTTTTCATAGATTACCCCATCTTCTTTCAGCTAATGCTAATATTCTTATATCTGCCGAAATCCACGCTTTTGATTTCGTGCGTATGGCGGTCTTTTTCGTCGGGGAGCTTCATATAGTCTCCGTACACCAGCGACAGGTAGCTGTCGTACTCCTTAAACCCGGGGAGGGTTATATTCTCAAAGGTATAGTCGACCAGATTTTCCGTCCAGTCGCGCATTATAATCAGTTTTTTTATCGAATAATTTGAACCCAGCGTCAGCATTTCGCCCGAGGCGTTGTCCGCGAGCCCCGAAATAAACTTCTTGTAGCTCTCCTTTGTCTTTTCGTAATTTGAAAAGAGGTTTATGAATTTAAAAACATCATATTTTACGCGCTGCTTAAAGCTCTCGCGTCTGATACATTTTCCGTAGCCCTTTTTTATCCAAAGCTTCCTCATATACATAGTGTTCTTTTTTTCTGCCCGAAGCTTGAATTCGGCGTCGCTGTTTATTTCGATAATCGGAAAAACATCAACAAAAATACCCCTGTGACTGCTTTTCTCCGACGTAAAGTTTTCATCCGCGACGGTGTTTTTCAGGCGGATCTTTCCGAAGGGATAGGGATAGTCGGGGTCGACGTCCCAGTCCTGAAACTCAAAGTTCTCGGAAAGCTTTGACAGGCACGCCTGTCTGAATTTGTCGTAATACTCCGCAGGCACGCCGAAGTCGATATCATCGTCCCACGGAATAAATCCTCCGTGACGGATCGCGCCGAGCATTGTTCCGAACACCATAAAAAACGGTATACCCTCGCTCGTACAGACGCGCTTGATCTCCTCTGCAATCATCAGCTCGCAACGCTGGAGCCTTTTTAATTCTGTATCGTTAAGCATATTATTCACCTCAATGCGTAAGCTACAGCTTTACGCCCAATTCTCCGTATACTTCGGCGAGCCTCTTAAAGTGAGCCTCGGGAGTATACTCTCTTTTGTATAATTCATAGGACGCGTTCTCCAGATCGGAGTAGGTTTTTTCGTCCATATTATCAAGCTCAATAACGGCGTTTCTGAGCTGCTCGGTATTCCCGCTCTCAAAAAGCAGGCCGTTCCCGTCGATAAGCTCGGGGATTCCTCCGATATCCGCGCCGATAATCGGTCTTTTGAGCTGCAGCGATTCGATCGCGGAGTAGGGTCCGTTTTCGTACCACTCGGACGGCAGAACGACCGCCCGTGAGTTGCCCACAAGCTCTGTAAGCTCCTCGCCGCTCTTGAAGCCAAGCAGCGAGACGTTGGTGATATTTCTTTCTTTGATGTACCCCTCCAGCTCATCCTTGAGCGGACCTGTGCCGATCACATAAAGCCTTACGGGCAGGTTTTCGACCGCGTTGATAAGAGTCAAAACGCCCTTTTCCTCCGACAGTCTGCCGAAGTAGAGGAAATAGCCCTTATCCTCTCTCTCGGAAAAGCTCGGGGCCTCTCTGTCAAGAAAGTTCGGGATATGCGCGAGTCTGTCGGGAAAAACCCCGAACTCAATAAATTTTTTTCTGTAAAAATCACTCGGCGTGATTATTTTGTCTATAGCGTCATAGCTTTTTCTGATTCTGTGCAGAGTTCCCTCAAGCAGGTTGATCATACTCTTTGCCGCCGACTCCTTAACGCAGCGGTTTTTGACACAGTGACGCAGCCTGCCGTCCCTGCAATCCTCGCATATCCTGCCGTGGTGCATCATTTTGTAGTTGAGACAAATCATTTTGAGGTCATGAGCCGTGTAAACGGTCGGGATATCGTACTTTTTGATAACATCGAGAATAGACGGTGAGATCTGATGCTGAAAAATGTGAAGATGAACTATATCGGGCTTTGTCTCTTTGACGAGAGCCTCAAATTTTTTCTTCGCTTCCGAGGAATAGATAATATTCTTCGTCATTTTCAGCTTAGCCCCGACGCCTGAGCCTGAGCCGTAATCAACGTGCGAGACAAAGCTTGAGCTGTATTCGGACTCAAAGTTTTTTTCGTCCTGCATCGAAAAATCAATGACAGTGTGACCCTTTGACTCGAGCATACGCTTCAGGGCAAAGTAGTAGGTCTCGCTTCCGCCTTTTATGTAATAAAACTTGTTTACCATTAATATTTTCATAGCTTCACCCGATAAAAAGCTCACCGTTAACGTGAGCTTTATTATTTTCCGTCGGTACCGACCCAAACCCTTTCATATTCGTCGCTGATGAACTGCCAGCTGTACGCTTCGGCAATCCGGTTCTTTGCCTTTTTGCCGAGGCTTTGGATTTCCTGCTCGGTCATAGCGTCAGCCCTCTCGATAAGAGAGGCAAGGCTTCCGTCGTCCTTGCTCCAGTACAAGGCGCTGTCGCGGGCGACCTCCTTATTGAAGCCGACGTCAAGCAGCAGGTTCAGATCCGTTGAGCCCAAGGCCTCAAGCAGAGACGGATTCGTTCCGCCGACCTCGTGTCCGTGGAAATATCCGTAAGCGTTCTCGCGAATTTTCATCAGAAGCTCGGGGTCGTAAACCGTACCTACAAATTTGATTCTCGGATCGGACTTGAAATTCAGCTTATTTTCAAGCTCCTCCAAAAACTTATCCTTAACGTTGGTGATTATTGCAAAGTCACGCTTGCTACGGCTCTTCATAAACTCCCTGATCATTGTTTCGTAGTTGTTCTCGGGAACAAAACGACCGACTACAAGATAATAGCCCAGCCTCGAGAGTCCCTTTGACTTATACCAATCGACAAGCTTTTCGTCGTTATCCGCAAGGGAGCTTTTTCGGGTTTCGGCGCCGTATGCGATATAAACGGTCTCGGGCGACGCCCCTTTTTGACCTTTGTTGTCATAACAGCGGTGTATATACTTTTCAATATTGACCGAATCGCAAATCGCGAGGTCGCAGTATTTAATCATTTTCTGCTCGGAGTACTTCCAGTACTTGCGTATGGGAGCCGACCACTTGGCTCTCATCCACTCGTGACCGTCGGGGTTAACGAAAACCCTGCCGCCGAGCTTGCGGATTTTCTTATAATAGCCGCGCATCCACGGACCGATCCGGCAGGCCATAATATAAACGATAGGTTCTTTTATATTATTCCTTTTAATATAGTCGCAACAGTAGGAAAGCGCCTTTAAGTCATAAATAATCGCCTGTGCGGGGCCTACATTCGGGAGATGAAGCTTGAAGCAATGGGCGTTGTGATATTCAAACTCGTTCTCAGACAGCTTTTTTACGCCGCTGAGGGTGGTTTCGTCCATATATCCGTCTCCGTTAGCCTTACAGGCGACATGGTATTTGATACGCGGATTGTTTTGATGATACTCTGTAAGCTTATTGATAAAGGTCTCGTAACCTCCATAGGCTCCGAGACTCTTTGCTCCTACCAAAAAAATATGCTTTACCGCTTTGTTCATAAAATCACTTCCTGCATGTACATAATCTGTATCGGTCGGAAAACCGTTTCCGACCGTTTCGACGAAAACACGTTCACAGCGCTTCGTCGGAGGTTTTAACGCAAGAATCAGTGCAAAGCGTCGTAATACTTTCCGTCAACAACATCCTTGAGATATTGTCCGTACTGGTTTTTCTTAACCTCTTCATATGTTTTAAGGACGTCGTCCTTTGAGATCCAGTTATTAAGATAGGCTATTTCCTCAAGACAGGCGATTTTTCTGTGCTGATGGCTTTCGACTGTCTTAACAAAGTTTGTCGCCTCGACCAGACTCTCGTGAGTTCCCGTATCGAGCCAGGTAAAGCCCTGACCGAGAAGCTCAACGTTGAGCGCGTTTTTTTCGAGATAAATCTTGTTAAGGTCGGTGATCTCGAGCTCCCCTCTCGGAGAAGGCTTGAGCGACTTCGCGTACTCAACGACCTTGTTGTCGTAAAAATAAAGACCTGTTACGCAGTAATTGCTTTTCGGGTTTTCGGGCTTTTCCTCGATTGAAACGGCCTTGCCGTTCGAGTCAAATTCAACGATTCCGAAACGCTCGGGGTCGTCCACATAATATCCGAAAACAGTCGCGCCCTTGCCCTCCTTGGCGTTTTTGACCGCCTGATTCAGTCTTTTCTTAAGTCCGTGTCCCGCGAAGATATTGTCTCCGAGAACCATCGCGACACAATCGTCTCCGATAAAATCGGCTCCGATAATAAACGCCTGCGCGAGTCCGTCGGGTGACGGCTGAACAGCGTAGCTGAGGGTTATTCCGAACTGCGAGCCGTCGCCGAGGAGCTCCTCAAAGCGGGGCAGATCCTGCGGCGTTGAAATAATGAGGATATCCCTGATACCCGCGTTCATAAGAACGGACATCGGGTAGTATATCATAGGCTTATCGTAAATAGGCAGAAGCTGCTTTGACGTAACCTTTGTAAGCGGATAAAGTCTTGTACCTGAACCGCCTGCGAGAATTATTCCTTTCATAAACATATACTCCTTTCAAAACGAGCAATCGTGTTACATAGAGCCTTCTCTTTTAAGTACGGCAAAAACCGTCTTTAACATAATCTTGCAATCCAAAAGCATACTCCACTCGCGAATATACTTTGTGTCAAGCTTGACGACCTGTTCAAAGTCAACGATCTTGCTTCTTCCGCTGACCTGCCACATACCCGTGATCCCGGGCTTAATGGCGAGTCTCGCGCGGTGGTGAAGCTCGTATTTTTCCCACTCGTCAACTGTCGGGGGGCGCGTTCCGACGAGGCTCATATCCCCCTTGAGGACGTTGAAAAACTGCGGGAACTCATCTATCGAAAGAGCTCTGAGCCACCCGCCGAGTCCCTTTTTGACCTTTCCGTCGGGCAGCTTTTTGCTTCCGATGATCCTCGGGTCAAAATCCAGCTTGAACATCATACCGTCGCTGACCCTGTTTTCATCCATGAGCTCTTGCTTTCTCTCTTCCGCGTCCACATACATTGTGCGGAATTTATACATCTGAAATCTTTTTCCGTTTTTTCCGAGTCTCTCCTGCTTGAAGAAAATCGGACCGGGAGATTTAATATAAATCATGGGACCGACAATAATCGTCAGCAACAAGGCGACGACGCTTCCCGCCAGACCCGCGATAATATCAAACAGTCTCTTCGCGAAAAGCTGCAGCGGAGTCGCGTAGTTTATTGTTGTCGTGAGCACCGTGTATCCGCCGAGACGCTCCATAAGCTGGTGCTTCTCCTCCATTTTCTCGCGGTTGGCGAGGCGGACGTGAATGGCGAGTCCCATAGTTTCAAACTGATAAACAAGCTTGTGCGGGAAAAGCTCTTCGGCGTGCACATTGACGAAAACCTCGTCGACCCATCTGCGGCAGACATATTCGGCGGCATTATCCTGATTGGCGACAACGGGAATCGAGTGTATCGTTTCCCCTGTCATATCCTTGTCCACAATGACGATCCCCTTTACGGAATACTCTCCCATAACGGTCGCGTCGAGAGTCGTAAGCACGCTTTCGGCAATATCGCTTGTCGTAACAACAAGAAGAGAATTTCCCTCCTTGTTTTTAAGGCTGTAAATCACAAGCTTTTTGTAGAAGATCCTAGCGAGATAGGACGCCGCGAAAAAGATCCCTATACTCAGATACAGTATATCCTTGATTCGCCCGGACAGGCTGCCCTCAAACGAGAACAAATACAGAACCGAAAACAAAAACACCATCAAGGTCAGCTTAACAACACTCACAAGCTCCTTGTAGTAGCCGCGTTTGAGGACATTCTTGTATGTATGAAGCATAAGTGCCGACACAAGGCAAATCACATTGACCACAACAACAAATCTTGTAGTCTCTTCGGGAACAAAAAGGTTTATCGCGGAGTTCTTATTCAACGCAAAGGCAATATACATTGATATATTCAGAAGCAGAATATCCAGCAATAAAAAATCTATATGTTTAAGCCAGCCCTGCAATCCTTTTCGGTACAAATAATCACCTCTGTTTTCAGGTTTTTCAAGCTGAGTTTAATAAACGCCCGACTCGTAGCCGTAGCTTGAATATCCGCCTCTGCGGCGTTTGCGGTACAGATAGTAGCCGCCCTTGGATGTTTCGAGAGTCGGAACCTCGTTGATTATCAATCCGACAATCTTGCCGCTGTTTCTTCTGATTGTTTCAACGGCTCTGGTTAACTCGGGGTAGGTTGTGCTGTTGTGTCTGACAACAACGACGATACCGTCGGAGAGTCCGATAAGCGGAACCATATCCACAACCATATTTATCGGGGGTGTATCAAAAATAATATAGTCATAAACCATCTCAAGACGTCTGACCATATCCGTCATATTCTCGCTCGAGAGGAGCTCCGAGGGGTTGGGCGGAATCGCGCCGAAGGTTATGAAGTCGAGGTTCTCGGTCTCGGAGTGGGAGATGATTTCCTTAAGCTCGCACTCGTCGTTAAGGAAGTTCGCGAGTCCCTGCTCGGAGCTTATGTTCATTGTTGAGTGAACGGTAGGACGGCGAAGGTCGCAGTCGATTACGAGCACCTTTGTGTCAACCTGCTGAGAAAGCGCAATAGCGACGTTGATTGTCGTGGTTGTTTTACCCTCGCTCTTAAACGGGCTTGTTACGATGATTTTCTTGCAGCCCTTTTTAATAATCGAGTATACAAGATTGGTTCTCGCCTTTTTATAAGACTCGGTAACCTGAAACATCAGGGTATCGTTATTTTTGTTGCTTGTTTTCTTTTTATTCCTTGCCATTACTCTGCCTCGCTTTCAACATTATTTGCGGGATTATTGGCGGGTGTTCCCGTAATATTGAGAAGTATTCTGTCTCCGCCGAAATCGGGAATAGCTGAAAGAATCGGGATTCCCAGAAGGTCTGTTTCCTCGGAATTGAACTTAACCTTGTTGTCAAGAGCCTCTCTTATGAATACAATTATAAGCGCCAGCAGAAATCCCGTTACGGCTGCTACGAGCGTATTCCTTGTAACGTTGGGGGACGAGGGCTTTGTCGCGATAGTCGCGTTATCGACTATCTTGAGCTCTGTATCGTCGTCAAGACCCGACATAATTCCCGGCGCTACATCGGCGAGGCTGTCGGCGATAATCTTCGCCTCCGTCGGGGACGAGGCCTTGATAGTTGCGGAGAAAACTTCGGTATCCGTATCGTCCGACCTTGAGAAGTTGATCATCTTCTCAAGCTGACCCGAGGTATACTTGTTGTCGAGATTATCGGAAAGCTTGTCTCTGAATTTGTTTGTGTCAAGCATCTCAATGTAAGTGTTGACCTTGTTGGCGGCGAAGTTGAACGCGCTGAGCGCCTGATAACCGCCTTCCATATTATTTGTCTTTACATAAAGCTTGACCGTGGAGGAATATGTTTTCGGGATTACCAGACTTGAGAACGCAAAGGCAATAGAACCGAAAACGATCGCGCACGCAATCATAAGCCAAAGACCTTTTTTAAAGGTTTTGAAAATGTCCTTAAGCGAAATTTCATAAACCTCATTTTTACCATACTTTTTGTCCATTAACGGCACCTCTTCTTTTTGCAGAAATATTCAAGTGTAATCTTACATCAAACACGATTAAATTGCAACTAAAAAAGAACTTTACCGCTTTTTTTCTACTATTTATCCTAATTTGAGGATGATTTGGAAAAATTTATTAAGCAACTTTTTGCGATTTTTGACTTTACTTTTACTGTCAAATGTGATAAAATTCTATCTTGTAAATATAGCAATATCACTAGTTTTTATTTTTTTATATCGAAAGGACGTTTTATTAATGAAAAAGATAGTCGCTATTATTGCCGCTGTGGCGATAGTCGCCTTTTCAACGGTGACAGCCTTCGCGGCGGGTCTGAACGCTTCGGAGCAGAGCGTGCTCTCAAATATGCGTTCACCTGCAAATATGAAGGGCAACAGCGTATATGTCCCCGCTTCTTATATTAATCAGGCGGAATCCTACTTTAATACAATTGATATGACCGCGGATCAGGCCGGCAGAATCAACGGACTCATTTCTCAGGGCCGCTCGTTCCTCGAGGGAACAGGCAAAGCCTCGGTAAGCGAGCTCACCTCAGCCGAAAAGCAGACTCTGCTCGGCTACGCGAGCGCGGCGGCGGGAGTTCTCAAAATGTCAGCCGCGGCGGGCTCGGATAAGTCAAAGGTAAAAATCATCTCAAAAAGCGGCTCTGTCGTCGTGGATGATTCGGGCAACGTTATCAAGGCTACGGGTACAGAGTCCCAGCTTCTTTCAATTGTATTAATTTCCGTCCTCGGAGGACTGTTCGTTTTAAGCTCATACGGATTAATAAAAGGAAAAAGAATGTAAGCCATGAAAAAGGGTAAGAGTAAGAAGAATAGGAAGAGTAAGAAAAACTTAAAAAGATTTGCGATTTTTCCCGTTATAATCTGTCTTTGTATGCTTTTGTTTCTCGGCGCCGTACTCGCGCCGACGGCGGGCAGCCTGATTTCAATCGGCAGTATGTTTATGTCCGACAAGCAGGTCGACTACTCAAAGTCGTATGACAATATTTTCATCCCGACCGACAACGAGAGCGATACGATAGACGCGTCGGAGGTCGAGTTCCCCGGAATCAACAAGCAGTTCGGCGAGCTCAGAATCAAAAACCGCGCCGTTGACGCTAAGCTTTTCTTCGGTGACAGCAGTATCCCCCTGAGAAACGGAGTCGGAGTTTACGCGGGAAGCTTTATCCCCGGCTACGGCAGGACGATTCTCGTTGCGGGTCACAACAACACCTTCTTCAACGGTCTCAAGAATGTCAAAAAGGGCGATACGGTAGAAATCAACACAAGCTACGGCAACTACTCCTACAAGGTAACGGGCACAAAGCTCACCACCGACACGGACAAAAAAGCCTACGACTTGACCGCGGAAAAGGAAAATCTGGTTATGTACACCTGCTATCCCTTTGACACCCTCGGACTTACAAACAAGCGCTTCTTCGTTTACGCGGATAAGGTTTCGGGTCCCGAAATCACGGGTCTGTATGAATAGGAGACGGCTGATATGAAAAAATTTTTAAAGAAATTCTCCGTCAAGAAGGCTCTCTACGCGATTCTCACCTTTGTTCTGAGTCTGTGTATAGTCGGAGTCACGACCTGCGGACTTCTCCGCTTTTCGGTTTTTGACAAGGGCTTTCTGACCGACGCTCTGAATAATTCAAACTACTACAGGGATTTGTGTGACGAAATCACCGACGACCTCAAGGACATCGGCGACGCGAGCGGACTTGACAAGAGCTTTTTCGAGGGCTTCGTTAACGAGGTGTTCGTAAGGCAGGACGTTCAGGACTACATCAACAAATTCTACAGCGGCGATAAGCTCAAGGTCGACAACCGTCATTTTGACGAAAGCCTCAGAACCGCTCTCGACGCATATATCCAGAACAACAGGATTTCCGATTATGACACGTCGGGAATAAACTACTTCGTAAAAGAAGCCACAAAGATTTATGTCAGCAACATCGAGCTCAAGTATTTTGACGCCTTGCAGGCGCTTGTGCAAAAGTACTCCTCGGTGACTCTTATAATTATAATAATCTGTTTGGGGATCGCGGTTGCCGATTGTCTCGTTATCATCCTGACGAACGAGTGGAAGCACAAGGCGGTGCGCTATATCGCCTACGCGACGGGCTCGGCCGCGCTTTTCAACCTGATCATACCCGGAGCGGTTCTGCTCAGCGGACTGCTCAAAAAAATCACGATAATTTCCCGTTCGCTTAACGATATGTATATGGCGTGTCTTAACACGATTTTTGTCGATATGCTCATTATTTCGGGCGTGCTCTTCGTTTTCTACGCCGCTCTTATACTGGTTCACGGTAAGATCCGCACAAAGTCAGTGTAAATTTACATCCGTTATTTGGTACATTTAGATGATTTTTTCGGCAATGGTCTACAAATGATTGCAAAAAAATTATCTTTATGATATTATATAGACTGTTTTCCAGTAAAACAGCTAAATTTTAAAAAAGGAGGACGATTCCAATGAGAACATCCAAGATCATCAGCGGAGCTCTCGCGGCTTTGATGGTTGCTTCAACTCTTGTTGTAGGCGGCGTATCTGCTTCTGCGGCTTCTCTTAAGAGACCCACGAACCTTACGCAGGCAAACACTCAGCACTGCATCAGAATCACTTGGAAAAAGGTTAAGGGCGCGAAGAAGTACAAGGTCTATCGCGGCAAAAAGGTTATCCACACCGTAACCGACACCAAGTGCTATGACAAGAAGGCTAAGGCAGGCAAGACATACAAGTACTGTGTTCAGGCAGTAAAGGGTAAGACAAAGAGCAAGAAGTCAAAGACTATCACTGCTACAAGACTTACTCAGCCCAAGGGCGCTTCAGTAAAGGCTACTTTTAACTCACTTAAGTTTACATGGAAGTCAATCAAGGGCGCCACAAAGTATGAGATTTTCCGCAAGACTCAGAACGACACCAAGTACACGAAGATCACCACAGTTAAGTCCACAACCTTCAACGACACTACTGTAAAGTCGGATGAGACCTACTATTACAGAGCAAGAGGTGTAAAGGGTGATTCTGTTTCAAAGGGTTCAGACGAAGTAAGCGAGAGATTCGTATACGGTATCGGTCCCTTCAAAATGGTAATCCCCAAGGGCTCCAACGAAGGTACTCTTACTTGGGACGCTGTTCCCGAGGCTACAGGCTATGAGGTATACGACTGGAACGACAAGCTCGTTGACACAATTAAGACAACAAGCTACAAGTTCACCTTCGACCAGAAGAACATCTCAATGCTTTCAGTTGCTCTCGTTCCCGTAAAGGGCACAGAGAAGGCTCCCAAGACAAAAATCAGTTTCCCCTATGTTCCCAAGGGCAGCTACTTCACAGACAAGGACGGCAACGTTCACGCTAAGGTAGAGCTCAAGGTAGGCGAGACTTACAAGGACGGCGCAACAGCCGCTATGTTCGTCAATGAAGCTTACAAGAACGCGACTTACAACGTAGAGCAGCCTGACAACAAGGATGTTGTAGAGCTTGCTTCAAACCTCGAGATCAAGGCTCTCAAGGCAGGCACAGCTCAGCTCAAGGTTACATTCGACAATACAACAGCTTCACTTCTTAACACATACCTCCGTCTTGTAGACGCGAACGACAACTATGTGTATCAGAATGAGCTCAAGACAGGCGTTGCTTTTGTTGACGTTACTGTAGTTGAATAATTATTGACTGAAATTTTTAAAAGGGATTGCTTCGGCAGTCCCTTTTTTCTGTCCCGCGGTGTAATTTTCGCTATATTGTCTCAAAGAAAAGTTATAATAGTTGTCTATTTTAACGATTGTGCTCTTTTTTCTTTTATGATAAAATGACACTGAATGGTTTTAAAAGGAGGAAGTTCCAAATGAGAACATCAAGAATTATCAGCGGCGCACTCGCGGTTGTAATGGCAGCGTCTACGCCGGCAATCGGCGGCGTTGCGGCATCTGCGGCTACAGTCAAGAAGCCCACAAAGGTTAAGGCTGTAAACACAAAGAACAGCGTCAAAATCACATGGAAAAAGGTCAAGGGCGCGAAAAAGTACAAGGTTTACCGCGGCAAAAAGGTTCTTAAGACCGTCAAGTCAGCCAAGTACTACGATAAGAAGGCTAAGGCAGGCAAAACCTACAAGTACTCTGTCAAGGCTGTAAAGGGAAAAACCGTAAGCAAGGCGTCCAAGAAGGTCAAGGCTACAAGACTTACTCAGCCTAAGGTCACCGTAAAGCGCACATTCAGCTCGCTCAAGGTCACATGGGGCAAGGTAAAGGGCGCGACAAAGTACGAGGTATACCGCAAGCTTGACGACGGCAAGTACTCAAAGGCCGCTACAGTCAAGACAACATCCTACAACGACACAAAGGTCAAGGACGAGACAAACTATACATACAAGGTGAAGGCTGTAAAGGGCAAGTCAAAGTCCGTTTACTCCGCGCCTAAGACAGAGTTGTACATTGACGGTATCGACGGTATCAATGTTCTTCTTCCCAAGGGCACAGACACAGCTACACTCAGCTGGACTGCGGTTCCCGAGGCTACGGCTTACGAGGTTTACGACGAGGAGGGCAAGCTTCTCGACACAATCAAGGCGACAAGCTTCAAGGTAGCGCTCACACAGAAGAATATCTCCATCCTCAAGTATTCCGTTGTTCCCGTAAAGGGCGCGACTAAGGGCAACAGAACAGACACAGTATTCCCCTACATCCCTGTCGGCAGCTACTTCACAGACAAGGACGGCAACGTTCACGCTAAGGTAGAGCTCAAGGTCGGAGACGTATATAAGGACGGCGCTGTCGCCGCGGATCTCTTGACGCAGACTTCACCCGACAATTCATCCACCTTCGAGGTCAAGGCTGTTGAGGCTACAGATGTTGCCGAGCTCACCAAGACCTACGAAATCAAGGCTCTCAAGGCGGGCACAGCTCAGTTTGAGGTCAAGTACAACGAGAACACAGCAAGTCTTGTCAGAGGCTTCCTCGTATTCAACGAAGAGATGACCTCAATCGAGGACAACGGCTACAGATTCGGAAATCAGCTCAAGACCGGCGTAGCTTACGTTGACGTAACAGTAACAGAATAATCGTTTTATATTAAAGGGATTGCCGTCGGCAGTCCCTTTTTTTATTTGATAGACTAACTATTAAAAGTCAATAGGGAAATTAAAAGTTTTCCACAAAACTAAATATTCAAAAACCGACACGACAAAAAGAGCAACCGAAAAGTTGCTCAAAGAACAAGGTTAACAAAGGAATAAGTTATCGGCAATAGTCCTCGCCGGTAGCTTCTAAATGGTAGATAACTC
>JAFNSO010000077.1 GCA_017384945.1 Ruminococcus sp.
AGCTGCTTGTTGTCGCGGGCAAACTCACGCTCACCCTGGAGAACGTTGATTTCAACCTGAGTCTGGTTGTCGGCAGCGGTTGAGAAAATCTGGCTCTTCTTTGTCGGGATGGTTGTATTTCTGTCGATGATCTTTGTCATAACGCCGCCCATTGTCTCAACTCCGAGTGAAAGCGGAGTAACGTCGAGGAGGAGCAGACCGTCAACCTCGCCGCCGAGTACGCCCGCCTGAATAGCGGCGCCGATAGCTACGCACTCGTCGGGGTTGATTCCCTTGAAGGGATCCTTGCCGATAAGCTTCTTGACAGCCTCCTGAACGGCGGGGATTCTCGAGGAACCGCCGACCATAAGAACCTTGTCGATCTCGCCGATCGAAAGACCCGAGTCGGAGAGCGCCGAGCGGACGGGACCCATTGTAGCCTCAACGAGGTCGGCAGTGAGCTCGTCGAACTTAGCTCTTGTGAGGGTGAGGTCCATATGCTTAGGACCTGTAGCGTCGGCAGTGATGAACGGAAGGTTGATAGCTGTTGAGGTAACGCCCGAAAGCTCGATCTTAGCCTTCTCCGCGGCGTCTTTAAGTCTCTGCATAGCCATCTTGTCACTGCTTAAGTCAACGCTGTCGGACTTCTTGAACTCAGCGACCATCCAGTCGATGATCCTCTTATCGAAGTCGTCGCCGCCGAGACGGTTGTTACCCGCTGTCGCGAGAACCTCCTGAACGCCGTCGCCCATCTCGATGATACTTACGTCGAAGGTACCGCCGCCGAGGTCGTATACCATAACCTTCTGGTCGTTCTCCTTATCAACGCCGTATGAAAGAGCCGCGGCTGTGGGCTCGTTGATGATACGCTTTACGTCGAGACCCGCGATTTTACCCGCGTCCTTTGTAGCCTGACGCTGAGCGTCGGTGAAGTAAGCGGGAACGGTGATGACCGCCTGAGTGACCTTTTCGCCGAGATACGCCTCGGCGTCGCTCTTGAGCTTCTGGAGAATCATCGCTGAAATCTCCTGAGGAGTGTAGTTTTTGCCGTCGATGTTTACCTTGTAGGCAGAACCCATTTCTCTCTTGATTGAGGAAACCGTTCTGTCGGGGTTTGTGATAGCCTGACGCTTCGCGACCTGTCCGACCATTCTCTCGCCGTCCTTTGAAAAAGCGACGACGGACGGAGTTGTTCTTGCGCCCTCCGCGTTAGCGATTACTACGGGCTCGCCGCCTTCGATAACAGCGACGCAGGAGTTTGTTGTACCTAAATCTATACCGATTGTTTTTGCCATAATGTTTACCTCCGAAAAATATAATTTACTTATTACTTATTACTTCTTACTTAATAATCATCCGCAAACCTGAACCATAGCGTGGCGGATGATCTTATCGCCGAGCTTATAGCCCTTCTGGAAAACGGCTGTGATCTGATTTTCCTCAAAATCCTCGCTCTCGATTTTCGAGACAGCGTTGTGAAGATTGGGGTCAAATTCATCGCCGACCTCGCAGAACGCCTCGACCTTCAGCTTTTCAAAGCAGGTCTTGAGCTGGTTGCCGACAAGCTCGATTCCCTTTCTGAACTCCTCGGGAGCGTCCTGAGTGTTCTGCATAGCCATCGTTATGCTGTCCGCGACGGGAAGAAGCTCCTCGACCGCCTTTGATGTAGCGTCGTCGTAAATCCTCTGCTTCTCGGCTGAGGTGCGCTTGCGGTAGTTGTCGTACTCAGCCATAAGTCTGAGCCGTTTGTCCTTTTCATCGGAAAGCTTTTCCTCGAGCTCCTTTACCTTTTCCTGAGCCTTATCCTTCTTAGACTTCTTCTTCTCGGTCTTTTCGGGCTTCTGCTCCTTTTCTTCTGTTACCTCCTGAGCAGTCTCCTCGACTGCCTCGTTCTTTTTCTCTTCGCTCATATTCTCATCCCTTTCTATCCCGCAATCAGCTCTTCGATTATTTCGCCCGCTCTTTTCGCGGTGTATTCAAGAATCGACACCGCGCCCTTATAATTCATCCTGAGCGGTCCGATAACCGCGAGAGCCCCCGCGGGTCGGTTATCTATATAGTAGCTCGTCTGCGCCAGAGAGCTGTGTCTCAGCAGAGGCGAGGAATTTTCTTTTCCTATATAAATATTTGTGCCCTCGGGCATATTTTCAAACAGCCTTCTGCTCTCGGTTTTGTCGCCGAGCAGCTCGAGCACATTTCGCGCGGCTATCAAATCCCCCTGATACAGAAGCTTTGTCGCTCCCGAGGTGTAAACGCTCGTTGAGAGCGCGTCTCTGCACGCCTCGATCGCAGCCATAAGCATATCGGGCATCAGAAGCCCCAGCTCGCCGAACGAAGCGGCAAAGGTCTGGGCGAACGCCTTGTTGATATACTCAAGTCTCATTCCCGCGACCTGCTCGTTCAACGCTCTGTCAAAGACGGTGAGCATTTCGGGAGTGATCGCGAAGTCGCACCTGAACAGTCTGCTTTTGACCATACCCGCCGACGTTATGAGCACCAGCATCGAGGTGTAGCGGCCTGTCTGAACGAAGCGGATTTTGTGCACCCTCGCCTCGCTTCCCGACGGAGTGGTCGCGACGGCGGCAATCGAAAGAAGCTCGCTGAGAAGCGCCGAGCAGCTTTCGAGTATGTGCTCGGGCGCGTCGTCCGAGGCTCGAAGCCTGCTGTCGATGTAGCGTCTTACCCTCTCGTCGGGCTCCTTAACATCCAAAAGATTATCGACGTAGAACCGATAACCCGCTTCGGTGGGCACGCGACCCGCCGAGGTGTGCGGCTGTTTAAGAAATCCGAGCGAGGTCAGATCCGCAAGCTCGTTTCTGATTGTGGCGGAGCTTATGTTAAAGCCTTGTGTATTTTGCAGGGTCTTTGAGCCGATAGGCTCGCCTGTCTGAATGTAGCTTTCAATGACAGCGGCGAGGATTTGCTGTTTGCGTAACGCGATTTTCATAATTTGTACCTCTTTGTCTGTCTTGTTAGCACTCTAAACTCCCGAGTGCTAATCTCTACGATTATTAATTTAGCACTAAAGTCAGAAAAAGTCAATACTCTTCATAAAACTTTTTCATTTTTTTCACGAAACATTCAATTTGACTTTTTTCCTTCCTCCATTTATAATAACAGAAAAGGAGGCTGCTTATGCAAATTCTCGACTATATCTATCTCGGGCTGTGGGCGCTTCTGGCGCTGTACTGCTTTTACACCGCGCGAAAGCTCAGCCCCATACTTTATATATTGGGCGCTTTTTTCGTTTTTATGTTTTCGTGGTACCTTGCAAACGACCTTTTGCCGATCAATCTCTTCGACGGAATGTACAACCTTATTTTCCGCGGAGTCGGCGTTTGCTTTCTTGTTCTCTTTATAATTTTATATCTTTACGTAAAAAAGAAGGGCAATTCGGGAGACTGAATCACAATATATTGTGGTTTTCGTTTCGGTACCAACTAATTTCAAAAATTTTTTAAAAATTTTTGAAAAACACTTGCATTTTTGGCTTGTTAATGGTATTATCATATGTACGTGACTAAATATTATCAGATTTTATGGATTTAAGGAGGTGCGACAATGCCTAACATCAAATCAGCTAAAAAGCGTGTTAAGGTAATTGCGACAAAGACTGCACAGAATAAGGCTATCAAGTCCGCTCTCAAAACTTCTATCAAGAAGGCGTATATCGCGATTGAGAACAACGCTGATAACAAGGCTGAGGCGGTTAGCTTTGCTGTTAAGAAGATTGACCAGGCTGCGGCTAAGGGAATCCTTCACAAAAACAAAGCAGCAAGAAGCAAGTCAAATCTCGCAAAGCGTCTTAACGCTTCCGCTTAAGCTTAATAAGAGTAAAAAGACCGCGTCATGCGGTCTTTTTTTATACCTAAAATTTGCAAATACCAAAAGAAGCTGTCGCAAGCGCGGCAGCTTCTTTCTTACTCGATTGAATTATCAAGATATTCCATCAGTTCTTCGTCGTCTCTCTTTTTCTTTTCCTTAACAAAGAGGAACGCTGTAATAGCCGCGGTCGCCGCCGCGACGAACGAAATAATTCCGATGATAAATCCGAGTTTGCCTTTTTTTCCCATAGTGAACCTCCCGCTCAACCTCTGTTATTATGTGTATATATATTAATAATAACAGTTTTTCGGTAAAAGTCAAGGGGTTAACTTAACTTTTATCCGCTATAAGAAACTTATGTACAAGACCCGCGATCACTGCGCCGACGAGCGGAGCGATGATAAAGACGTAAAGCTGTCTGAGAGCTACTCCTCCCTGAAGCACGGCGGGACCGAAGCTTCTCGCGGGGTTAACAGATGTGCCCGTAAAGCAAATGCCGATAAGGTGTACAAACACGAGCGCAAGCGCGATCACGATTCCCGCGATTTTGGAGTTTTCAACCTTGGAGGTAACTCCGAGAATCGTCAGAACAAAGATGAACGTAAGCACAACCTCAACGATACCCGCGCTCACTGCGCCGATATGAAGAGCGCTCGAGTCGCCGTAGCCGTTCGCGCCGAGGCTTGCGTTGCTGCCGAAAATCATCCACAGACCCGCGGCTCCCGCGGTAGCTCCGAGGAACTGAGCCACGATGTAGCCGAAAAAGTCCTTGACGCTCATTTTTCCGCAGACGAGCATACCGATTGATACGGCAGGGTTGATGTGACAGCCCGATACGTTTACGATCGAATAAGCCATAGCCACGATCGAAAGACCGAACGCCAGCGCGATCGCGACAATCGTCGCGGCTGTCGGGGTGTGACCTCCCATTGACCGGGTTACGGTGTTGATCGCGACCGCTGTTCCGCAGCCTCCGACAACGAGTACCCCCGTACCGATAAACTCGGCGATGTACTTTTTAAAACTTTCCATAAATTCTCCTCCTTTTGGTTTTTATTTTTTCGCCCGGCAAAGAGCTTCTTTGCCAAACGATAATATTTAGAACAAACGTTTTATTTTATAACTTCCTGTCCGCCCATATACGGTCTGAGGGCTTCGGGGATCCTTACGGTGCCGTCCGCCTGCAAATTGTTCTCGAGGAAGGCAATCAGCATTCTCGGCGGAGCGACAACGGTGTTGTTCAGAGTATGAGCGAAGTACTTTGTGCCGTCCTCAGCCTTGACTCTTATTTTGAGTCTGCGAGCCTGAGCGTCGCCGAGGTTCGAGCAGGAGCCAACCTCAAAATACTTCTTCTGTCTCGGAGACCAAGCCTCAACGTCGATCGAGCGAACCTTCAAATCCGCAAGGTCGCCCGAGCAGCACTCGAGAGTTCTTACGGGGATGTCGAGCGAGCGGAAGAGGTCGACGGTATTCTGCCAGAGCTTGTCGAACCACATCTTGCTGTCCTCGGGCTTGCAGACTACGATCATCTCCTGCTTTTCAAACTGGTGTATTCTGTAAACGCCTCTCTCCTCTATTCCGTGAGCGCCCTTTTCCTTTCTGAAACAGGGTGAGTAGCTTGTGAGGGTTTTCGGAAGCTCCTGTTCCCTGACCATTGTGTCGATAAATTTACCGATCATACTGTGCTCGGAGGTACCGATAAGATAGAGGTCCTCGCCCTCGATCTTGTACATCATCGCGTCCATTTCCGCGAAGCTCATAACGCCTGTTACGACGTTGGAGCGAATCA
The DNA here is from genome assembly GCA_017384945.1 of Ruminococcus sp. Lineage (GTDB taxonomy): Bacteria > Bacillota > Clostridia > Oscillospirales > Acutalibacteraceae > Ruminococcoides. The sequence continues at coordinate 5,594 of JAFNSO010000077.1, forward strand.
TAAACGGAGGCACGCAGTATGTAAAGCCCCTGTTTATCATAAAATCGCGCGCGTAGGAGATGACGGCGCTGTGGAGTCTCGCGATGTCGCCCATAAGATAGTAGAAGCCGTTGCCCGCTACCTTGCGCGCGGAATCAAGGTCGATACCGTTGAAGCGTTCCATAATGTCGGTGTGATACGGCACCTCGTACTCGGGGACAAAGGGCTCTCCGAAGCGCTCGACCTCAACGTTTTCCGTGTCGTCCTTGCCGATCGGTACACAGGGGTCGATGATGTTCGGAATACGCATCATAATGTCGGTAACCTTCTTTGAAAGTCTGTCCTCCTGAGCCTCGAGCGTTTCAAGCTGGGCTCCCTGAGCGCTTACCTGCTTTTTAAGCTCCTCGGCTTCGTCCTTCTTGCCCTGAGCGTAGAGCGCGCCGATTTGCTTTGAGAGCTTGTTTCTGTTCGCTCTGAGCTCGTCAGCCTTGCCCTTTGCCTCTCTGCTCTGCTTGTCGAGCTCGATTACCTCGTCAACGAGGTCGAGCTTGTTATCCTGAAATTTTTTCCTGATATTTTCTTTTACCAAATCGGGGTTTTCTCTTAAAAATTTAATGTCAATCATTTTGATTACTCCTTTTTTCAGCTGTTTAAATAATTATATAAATTCTTTTCGACAATAACATATCCGACTGTTGTTACAAAATTAGCCACGAATGTCATAAACAAAAGCGTCGGTACGCTCTTAACGTATTTTTTGAGCATACTCCACAGTATCGGCATTTCGATTGCGAGGGTCACAATCAGAAAAATTACCGACACCCAATCTGCGAGATGATAATAACCGCCTAAGTATAAGCTTCCCGCTCCCGCAAAAGCGGAAATTACAATTCTCGGAATCAAAAACGACGCGGCATTGGCGAGAGCGGCCGCCCCCAAAACAATCGCGGGCTTTTTTCTTACGACCGCAAATATCACCGCGAATTCAATTAAAAGTGTTGCGCAGATTACCGCGAGCCAATACCACTCATACGGAAAGCTTTCAATTTTTTCGTTCCATATTGAATTTGCCGAGGCTGTCAGTGTAAACGACAGCGTTAAAAGCACAGATGAAATTACTGCCGTGATTCTTTTCATTTAGTTATCCTCTAATTTTGCCGCGAGCTCCTTCAGCTCGTCGTCGCTGTAAAACTCGATTGAGAGCGTTCCGCCCTGTTTTCCTTTCAGGGAGCTGACCCTTACTCTTTTGCCGAGATACTCCGAAAGCGTCTGTTCCACCATTGAGTAATACGAGGGCTTTCGTTCGGGCTGCTTCTCTCTTTGCTGTTTTTTCTGTTTCTTCGCGAGCTTTTCGATTTGCCTTACCGACAAATCCTCGCGACGGATTGCTTCTGCCGCTTCGAGCATATCGTCTGTGCTTTCAAACGAGAGCAGCGCCCTCGCGTGACCCGCGCTCAAAACGCCGTCTCTGAGCATTTGAGTTATTTCGTCGGGAAGATTGAGAAGTCTTAACGTGTTCGCGACGGCGGAGCGGGATTTTCCGACCACCTGCGAAACCTCCTCCTGACTCAGCCCGTACTCGTCCATCAGGCTTCTGTAGCCGAGAGCTTCTTCAAGCGGGTTGAGGTTTTCTCTTTGCAGGTTCTCGATAAGCGCGAGCTCCATTGTCTCCTTTTCGGTAAGCTCTCTTATTGAGACGGGAACCTCCGTTATCCCCGCGAGCTGACACGCTCTGTATCGGCGCTCGCCCGCGACGATCTGGTATCCCCCGCCGAGAATCGGACGTACAAGAATCGGTTGTATCAGTCCGTGTTGCTTTATGCTTTCGGCGAGCTGATTCAGTGCTTCCTCGTCGAATTCCTTACGCGGCTGGGTTCGGTTCGGTTCTATTTCCGATATTTTCAATGTGACCTTGGCGGAGCTGTCCTCGGTTTCGTTTTCTATAAAAATCGCGCCGAGTCCCTTGCCGAGACCACCCTTCGGTCGTGCCATTTGGTTTTATCGCTCCTTTCCGACGATTTCCGCGGCAAGCTCGGAGTAAGCCGCGGCTCCCTTGCAGGATTTGTCGTAGTAGATTACGGGCATTCCGAAGGACGGAGCCTCCGAAAGCCTTACGCCGCGCGGGATCACCGTTGCGAAAACCTTGCGCGGGAAGAATTTTTTAACCTCCTCGACTACCTGCTGGGTGAGGTTGAGTCTGCCGTCGTACATTGTAAGCAGAACTCCCTCGAGCTCAAGAGCGTCGTTGTACTGGCGCTTTACCCTTCTTACGGTGCTCATAAGCTGAGAAAGACCCTCGAGCGCGTAGTACTCGCACTGGATAGGTACGAGAATGCTGTCCGCCATTGTCAGGGCGTTAGCCGTAATGAGTCCGAGCGAGGGCGGGCAGTCGATTATTATGTAGTCGTAGTTGTACTTGATAGGAAGCACCGCGTTTTTGAGCAGGGCTTCCCTGTGCTCGATGTCCGCGATTTCAAGCTCCGCGGCGGCGAGGTCGAGTGAGCTCGGGAGGATATGGAGGTTCTGATACTTGGTTGAAAAAAGGCACTCCTCAACCTTTATATCCTCAACGAGCAGGTTATAAGTAGATTTTGTGAGCTGTCGTTTGTCGACAGCCACTCCGCTTGTGGCGTTGCCCTGGGGGTCAACGTCGATCAGCAGCGTGCGCTTTCCCATAGCGCCCAGGCAAGCAGCAAGGTTCACGGCGGTGGTTGTTTTTCCGACGCCGCCCTTCTGGTTTGCTATTGCAATTACCTTAGCCAAAAAATCACCTTTTTTTCATAATTCTGTAGAAAATTGTACCATATTTGGCTATGAAATAAAAGAGTTTTTTAAAAATTTTTTGCTTTTTCCGTGATTACAAATGTGAAATGTTTCACGTGAAACATAACGCCAAAGGCCACGCTGCGAGAGCGTGGCCTTGGCAAGGGGTTTAGATAAGGAAATGGGTATGAGTGGCGGGCGCATAAGCGCCCAACGTGGAAAGCTTTTTGCTACGCGGATTTTTCTCCCTTGTTTTTCGGGATTTTTACGGTGTACTCGATGTAATCTCCGCTGTCCTTGTGCTTGCATATCGCGTTAATGCCCGCAAGCTTCATTGTGTTGATTGCTTTGTTTATTGTATTTATAAATATCCTGACGTCACGGATCAGTACCTTTTGGGTGCCTTTTCTTGATTTTTCGGCGGCTTGAGTGCTGAACAGCATTTCTTCAATCAGATTTTCGCTTTGGGTGACGTTCAGATTTTGGGCTATTATTTTTGAGAGCGCTTCCTTTCTCAGCTCCTGGTCGTAGATTCTGAGTAGCGCCCTCGCGTGACGTTCGCTCAGTCCAGCCTGAACGATCCAGTCCTGCTCGTCGTATGTAAGGTTCAAGAGTCTGAGCTTGTTCGCGATAGTGCTCTGGCTTTTGCCGAGCTTCTTCGCCGCCTGCTCCTGAGTTATTCCGTAGCGGCGAATGAGTCGGGAGATCCCGCGCGCCTCCTCGAATATCCCGAGGTCGCAGCGCTGGAGGTTTTCAAGCAATGCGAGCATAGCGGATTCGCGGTCGTTGCATTTGATTACAATACACGGCACCCGCGAACAGCCCGCCATAACGGACGCGCGAAGTCTCCTTTCCCCCGCAATCATTTCATATTCATTCTGGCTTACCTTCCTGACCGTCAGCGGCTGGAGGACTCCGTTCTCCTCTATCGACTTTGAAAGCTCTCTGAGCTTGTCCTCGTCAAAGATTTTTCGCGGCTGGGTCTTATTGGGGCGGATTTTTACCGTCGGTATTTCGACTATTCTGCTGTCGCTTTTTAATAGGTAGTTCAAACTCTCACCTCGCTTGTGAGCTTGTCTTGACTGTGGTTATATGATATCACGCCCGGGCTGAATTATCTGTCGAAGTGTGAGCGATTATTTTAAAATGTTTTGGATAATAAAAAAGAAACCGACAAATTAATGTCGGATTTCTTTATAACGGCTTTGATTTTATTTTTGTTCCCTGTCTTGGGTAGGCTTTCGGGGTGGGCTTTTCTTTTTTGATTATTACGATCGTTCTCCCGCCCGCGTTTTCGAGGTTGAAGCTCTCTGATTTTATAAGCCTTCCTCCAAGGGTTTTTACGGCTTTCTCAGCCTCGCTGATTTCATCCTCCATATCGGGTCCCTTCATCGGGGTGAACAAGCCGCCGACCTTCACAAACGGCAGGCAGTATTCGCTGAGCACGTTCAATCTCGCGACAGCCCGGGAGACAGCGAGGTCAAAGCCTTCCCTGAGCTTTGGGTCTCTGCCTCCGTCCTCGGCCCGGCTGTGAATAAGCTGAGCTTCAATTCCGATTTCACGGCAGACCTCATTTAAAAAGGTGAGCCTTTTATTCAGACTGTCTAGCAGTGTAAGCTTTATGTCGGGTCTCACGATTTTTAGAGGGATACCCGGAAAGCCCGCGCCTGTTCCGACGTCGATCACACTCGCATTCTTTGGAATGTCACAGTATTTGAGAAGGGTCAGACTGTCGGCGAAATGCTTCAGCGCAATCTCTTCCTTTTCGGTTATTCGGGTGAGATTTATTTTTTGGTTCCACTCAATCAGGAGCTCATAATATTTTTCAAACTGACTCGCTTGCAGGTCGGTGAGCTCTGTTCCGATTTTCTGAGCCTGAATTCTTACCGAGTCCTTCATTCTCTCGCTCCCCTTCCGGACAGCCAAATCAACAGAACGTTTATATCCGCGGGAGATACGCCCGAAATTCTCGAGGCTTGTCCAATGCTTTTCGGCTTTATTTTATTGAGCTTTTCCTGCGCTTCGAGTCGGAGTCCTTTTATCTCTGTATAATCAAATTCAGAGGGAAGCTTTTTGTTCTCGAGCTTTTGAAGCTGGGCGACCTGTCGGAGCTGTTTTTCAATATAACCCTCATACTTGACTTCGATTTCGACCTGCTCGAATATATTTTGGTCGAGGGACGGTCTTGTTTTATCAATCGAAGTCAGGTCGGCATATGAAATCTGAGGTCTGCGAAGAAGCTCAATGAGCTTTGCTCCCGTGGAGAGCGGAGATGTTTCACGTGAAACAAGTATCTTGTTTATCTCCTCACTCGGGGGGATAACTGTTTTTGAGATTCGCTTGATTTCCTCCGCCTTTAGCTTTTGCTTGGCTTGGAATTTTTCCCAGCGCGCGTCGGAGATTAATCCAATCTCCCTGCCGAGCGGAGTCAGTCTTACGTCGGCGTTGTCCTGTCTGAGAATCAGTCTGTACTCGCTTCTTGATGTCATCATCCTGTAGGGCTCGTTTGCTCCCTTTGTTACGAGGTCGTCAATGAGCGTTCCTATATATGAGTTTGAGCGCGACAAAATGAGCGGTTCCCTGCCCTTGATTTTGAGGGCGGCGTTTATTCCCGCGACTAGACCCTGCGCCGCGGCTTCCTCATAACCTGAGCTTCCGTTGAACTGACCCGCGCCGTACAGACCCTTCAAGCTTTTAAATTCAAGAGTCGCGTCCATTTCGGTCGGGTCAACGCAGTCGTACTCAATCGCATAAGCCGGGCGCATTATTACAGCATGCTCCAAGCCCTTGATCGTATGGTAGAATTTGAGCTGTACTTCCTCGGGCAAGGATGAACTCATTCCCTGCAAATACATTTCCTCTGTGTCTAGTCCACAGGGCTCAATAAAGAGCTGATGTCTTTTCTTCTCGCTGAAACGGACTATCTTATCCTCGAGACTCGGACAGTAGCGGGGACCTACTCCCTCGATTTTACCGCCGTACAGGGGCGAGCGGTGAATGTTTTCGAGAATGATTTCCTTTGTTTTTTCGTTTGTCCAGCTTATATGGCAGATTACCTTATTGTCCCCCATATCCTCGGTGTCGTATGAGAAGGGTATCGGCGGCTCGTCGCCGTGTTGTTCCTCGAGCTCGGAAAAATCAATCGAGCTTCTGAGAACCCTCGCGGGGGTTCCCGTTTTGAAGCGTCGAAGCGGAAGTCCGAGCTCCTTAAGGCTCTGACCTAGAAACGCCGCGGGAAAGGTTCCGTCGGGACCGCTCTCGTAGCTTACCTCTCCGACAAAGATTTTGCCGCCGAGATATGTACCTGTGGCAATAATCACCGCCTTGACGTTGTACTCGCCGAGCATTCTTGAGGTCAGGGTATAGCCTGAATCAGTCTTTTTTATGTCGGTGATTTCCGCCTGCTTTAGCTCGAGATTTTCCTGCAGCTCGAGCTTGTGCTTCATCAGATCGGAGTATTTACTTCGGTCAATCTGAGCTCGGAGCGAATGAACGGCGGGACCCTTTCCCCTGTTCAACATTCTGCTCTGCAAAAAGCACGCGTCGGCGGTCTTTCCCATTTCGCCGCCGAGGGCGTCAATCTCACGGACGAGATGACCCTTCGCGGTTCCTCCGATTGAGGGATTGCAGGGGCAATTACCTACAGCGTCCATATTTATTGTAAAGATTACCGTTTTGCAGCCGAGTCTCGCGCTCGCGAGGGCGGCTTCGATTCCCGCGTGCCCCGCGCCGATTACGGCTACCTCATATTCTCCCGCATTGTAATTCATATATCATCCTACTTTCCGACGCAGAAATTATGGAACACGCTATCCACAACAACGTCGCTAACTCTCTCGCCTGTCAGCTCGAGTATATTTTCTATCGCTTCTTCTATTTCGACATTTACGGCGTCAAAGGTCATTCCGATTGCCAAAGCATTGAGCGCTTCCTTTAAGGCTTTTTTTGAGTTCAGAACCGCAAGTCTTTGGCGCTCGTTTGAAAGTATTCCCTCGCTCGGATTCAGGTCGTCGGTGCCCGCTAAGATTGTTAATTTTTTAACAAGTTCATCATAGCCCTCTCCGTTCTTCGCGGAGATTTTTACTGTCTCTTTTACCTTTGATTTTATATAATCCTCGTCTATTACGCTTTCAAGATCCGTTTTATTTATTATCGCGATCGACGGAGTGTCTCCTATACTGTCAAGAAGGTCGAGGTCGTCGCGGTCGAGCTCTCTGCTACTGTCAAAAACAGCCAGCACAAGTCCGCAGGTGCTTATCCTGTCCTTGGCGATATCGACTCCGATTTTTTCTACGGCGTCGCCTGTCTGTCTGAGTCCCGCGGTGTCGCTGAGTCTTAAAATAACGTCGCCGACGAGGACTGTTTCTTCAATTATATCTCTCGTCGTTCCCGGGATATCGGTTACTATGCTTCGGGCTTTTCCCGACAAAAGATTCATCAGCGTGCTTTTTCCCGTATTGGGCTTTCCCGCTATTACGGTGTCTATCCCCTCTTTGATCGTCTGTCCCTTGTCGTAGGTCATAAGAAGTCTGTTAAGGTCAAAGAGACATTCGTTGATCACGGAACAAAGACTGTCCTCTGTCACCTCTTCTATGTCCTCCTCGGGATAGTCAGCCCAAGCGCTCAGGTGAGCCGAGCAGGTGACGAGCTTTGTTTTTACGTCGGTGATCTTTTTCCATAAAGCTCCGTCCTTCGCGAGAAGAGCCGCTTTTGCCGCCGCCTTGCTCTTCGCGGAAATAATATCAATTACAGCCTCAGCCTCGGTCAAATCGAGCTTGCCGTTAAGAAAAGCGCGCTTTGTAAACTCTCCCGCCTGCGCGGGAACGGCTCCGTTTTCGAGGACGACTCTGAGAACCTCTCTCGTTATAAACAGACCTCCGTGACAGGAGATTTCAACGACGTTTTCTCCCGTATAGCTGTTGGGCTCTCTGAAAACGGTGGCGATTGCCTCATCCACTGTTTCGTTTTTATTTTTTACATGGCCGAAGGCGGCTGTGTAACCCTTTTTGTCACACAGTCTTTTTCCCGAAATCGGCTCGAATATTTTGTCGGCTATTGTGATAGCGTCGTCGCCGCTTATACGGATAACTCCTATTCCGCCCTCGCCCTGCGCGGTGGAAATCGCGGCTATTGTTGTATTGTTCATAAAGAATTTTCCTTACGCAAAAATAATGACAGGGACAAACCCTGCCATTATTTTATATTTTTATTATTAATATGTCAATATTAATCTATTCTGCCGTAAAGTCCGGCGCCGTTGCTCTCGTCGAGAGGCTTTCTGTCGGGATTGACATCCTGCTTCTTCGGAGCAGGTCTGCGTCCTCCTCTGCCGCGGTTGTAGCCGCCTCTGTTTCTCGACTTCGGGTCGGGGCCTACTACTACGTGACGGTTGGCTCCCTCGCCCTCGCTCCATGAGATTGCTCCTCTTACCTTCTGTACGGAGGTGTGGATGATTCTTCTCTCATAGGGATTCATCGGCTCAAGAGAGGTTTTTCTGCCTGTCTTTACAGCCTTGAAGGCGAGCTTTCTGCCTAAGATTTCGAGAGTCTTTTCTCTCTTTTCACGGTAATTTCCTGTGTTTACGGTAATCTTGAAGTAGCTGTTGTCAACGTGATTCGCGACAAGGCTTGTGAGATACTGGAGCGCGTCGAGTGTGTCGCCGCGGCGTCCGATGATATAACCAACGTCCTCGCCTTCAATATTGAATACGGCGTTGTCCTCGTTCTTCTCGGAGGTGATTGTCAGACCCTCGAGCTTCATCGCGCCGATTACGTCCTTTAAGAACTTTTCGGCAGCGTCGGCGGGGCTTTGCTTTTCGGTTTCAGCCTCAACCTTTGTCTCGGTCTCGGGCTCACAGACAACCTCGTCCTCAACCTCTATCGTTACCTTTACCTTAGCCTGCTTGCCTCCGAAGAGTCCGAGCATTTTCTTCTCGGCTCTCTGGATAACTTCAAAATCATAATCCGAATCATCGGTGAGTCCGAGCTGCGCCTTCGCGTTTTCAAGCGCTTGCTGCTCGTTGTCGCCTGTTCCGATAACTTCTTTAATCATAGTTAACCTCGATTTATTATTTCTTATTTTTCTTCTTACTGTCAAAGCCCGCGGGAGCGTAGTTGTATTCTACAAGCGCTTCATTTTGTCTCAAAAGCTCAACGTGCTGAGCCTCGCTCTTCGCGATAAGCGCCGTGGGGCCGTAGAACTTGCCCATTACAATCGACTGAACAAGCGCGAATACCGAGGAGCATATCCAATAGAAGCCGACGGCGGCAGGTACGGAATACGCGATCCACGCCGAGAACAGCGGAAGCAGGTACAAAGCGTACTTCATACATCCCTGCTGATTCTGCATAGAGCCGTTGATTTTCATTGTTACTATCTGGGCTCCTACAGAGGATACAAAGCAAAGAATCGGTATCAGAATATATACCGACAAAAATCCCTCCGAGCTCGGTGATGTAAGAAGATTGAAGCCCGCGAAATTAAAGCCGTTGACAAACATTTGAACATTTGCCGCGTCGTTGCCCTGCGTAAAGAGCTGAGCAATCAATTCCTTTGACGGCGCAAGCGAGCTTACGAGGTTGATTTCCTGATAAGTCGCGTTCCCCATCACGGCGCCCGAGGATGAAACATATCCCGGGATCGCGTTTACATAATTCATAGCGTTCGTTACTATGTCGGACGCTATATGCAGAGTATTTGTCAAAGGATAAGCGACGCTGTAGAAAATTCCGAGCATAATGAGCATCGGTACGACGCTCGTTAAACAACCGCCCGTCGGACTTACGCCCTCCTTTTCGTAGAGCTTCTGCATCTCTTCGTTGGCTTTCTGCTTGTTGTTGGCGTATTTTTCTCTTATTTCCTTCTGCTTCTTTTGCAATCGCGAGGTATTTGCCATACTCTTCTGCTGCTTGATTGAGAAGGGAAAGATTATAACCTTTATGATGATCGTAAAGAATATAATCGAAACTCCGAAGTTCTGAAATACGTAAAACAGACCCCAGAGCAAGTATCCGAGGATACTTCCGAAAAATCCAAAAATTTGAAACATTAAGAGTTACCTCTTTTTCTTTTTTCCTTCTTCTCGGGTACGGGGTCAAATCCTCCCCTCGAAAAAGGATTACATCGTAAAATTCTCCATAATGACATAAAGAAGCCCTTGAACACGCCGTGAGTTTCTATCGCTTCTATCGCATAGTTTGAACAGGTCGGGTAGTACCTGCACTTCGGCTTTGTGTTGGATGAAATGTACTTTTGATAAAATCGTATTGCCTTTATTAAAAATTTTTTCATTTACTCAATCAGTCCTGCCTGACTAAAGTGCCTGTACATTTCTTTTTTTACAACTGTACTCTTGACGTAGGGCGTCTTGCCTCTGGCTACGAAAACTATGTCGCAGCCTCCCTTGATTTCGGGAGCTATTTCCCGAAAAGCCGCTCTGATTACTCTTCGCGCTCTGCTGCGTCTGACCGCGTTGCCGATTTTCTTGCCCGTAGTTATACCATACCGGATGTTGTTTTTGTTGTTTTTGATTACATACGTTACAACAGTCGGACCAACGAAGCTCTTCCCTCTTTTATAGAGCCTCTGAAAATCCCTGTTATCTTTGATTGTGAGTTCCTTACTCATTTTACCACCCGTGGTTTCAGGCGCGAAAGTCGTCTCATAGTAATAAAGACCACAAAGTGTGTGGCCTTATATTAATATGTATTAATAAGACAGCTTCTTTCTTCCTTTGGCTCTTCTTCTCGCAAGTACCTTGCGGCCGTTAGCGGTAGACATTCTCTTCATAAATCCGTGCTCTTTCTTTCTGTGGATTTTCTTTGGCTGATATGTTCTCTTCAAAACAATGACCTCCTTTCATCGCGGGATTATCCCACTTCTAGCAATACTTTGCACCGTAGTATTATAATACAAATTTCTTTAATCGTCAACCTTTTTTCGCATTTTTATTTCTTTTAAAAAAATTTTAATACCTGACCACTACATATTGTGGGTCTGATTTTTTAAGACACATTTTTCGGAAACATTATACTATTAATATTATATATATTTATTGCAATTTTCAAATTGTTTTGTTATAATGATAATGGATTATAGTGGAATACTGTGGGCAGGGATTCTCCCCACAAAAGAAAGGAAGTTTTGATTTAGTTTATGGAACATTTTAATGAAGCTTGGAATGTCATATGCGACTACTGCCGTCAAAGCATCACAGACGTCGCCTATAACACTTGGATCAGTAAAATCGAACCGCTATCAATGGATTTTGACAAGAGCGAGGCTGTGCTGCTCGTTCCCAATGATTTTCACAGACAGACGCTTGAGAGATGCTATAAGGTACTTTTGAGCGACGCCTTTGAGGCTGTTTTCGGTACAAAAATAAACGTTGTTTTCTCCGTTCCCGAGGAGAAGCCGGCCGAGGAAATCGTCAGCGACGATATTGTTGACAACGGCTATACATACACCTTCGACACCTTCATTGTCGGCAACTCCAATAAGTTCGCTCACGCCGCTTGTCTCGCGGTCGCTCAGAATCCCTCGAAGGCGTATAACCCGCTTTTCCTTTACGGAAACTCCGGACTCGGAAAAACTCACCTTCTTTACGCTATCGGCAACGAAATAAAAAAGAACGATTCCTCAAAATCGATTTGCTACGTAAAGGGCGACGAGTTTACAAACGAGCTTATCGAGTCCCTGCACAGGGCTGCTATGTCTGATTTCAGACAGAAATACAGACATTCGGACGTACTTCTGGTTGACGACGTTCAGTTCATCGGAGGAAAGGAAAGTACTCAGGAGGAGTTCTTCCACACCTTTGAGGCTCTTTATCTCGCTCAGAAGCAGATAATCCTTACATCCGACCGTCCTCCCAAGGAAATAAAGACGCTCGACGACAGACTCAGAGGCAGATTCGAGATGGGTCTTATCGCCGATATCCAGCCGCCCGACGTTGAAACCAGAATCGCTATAATCAAGCGCAAGGCTGAACTTATGAATATTGAAATTCCGAACGACGTCTGCGAGTACATCGCTAACAACGTAAAGAGCAATATCCGCCAGCTCGAGGGCACCGTTAAGAAAATCAAGGCTAAAAATAACCTTGACGGCGAAAGACCATCTATCAAGTCGGTTCAGAATATAATCGCCGATATACTCAACAACGATACTCCCCCCGAGGTTACGGTTGAAAAAATTATCGACGAGGTCGCGAGAACGTTTAACGTTAACTCGGAGGATCTGAGAAGCTCAAACAACAGAAGCGCTTACATCAGCGGTCCGAGACAGGTAGCTATTTACATTATAAACGATCTCACCACGCTCACTCAGGAGAGCATAGGCAAGGAGTTCGGCGGAAGAGACCACTCGACCATCAAGTACGCGATCGACACCACCGCCAAGAAGATGAAAAAGGACTCGAAGCTGCGCTCTATTGTCGAGGATATTATTAAGAATTGCAGTAACGAATAAGCAAAATTTTAAGATAAATATTTTCCGCAAAAGTTTCAACAATCAACAGCTTGTTTTCCACAGAGTGTTGATAAGTTCTTGTCAGAGGAAAATTTTTCCACGTTTTACACAATTCGGGTTTTTGAAGATTTGAGACAAAAGCTCAGTACCGGCGCGAAAAATTCAGGATTTCCACAAATCCACAACAACTACTACTACTACTTTAATATTTAATTATGTTAATGGTTTGGATTGGTTAACAGACAGGATTTTTGGGTTTGCTTTGCAGAACTTGGACTTTTAATGAGGAAAATGTGATTCAGGTATAGATTGGAGATTTGTAAATGAAAATAAATGTGTTGAGAACAGACCTCAGCGAAGCAGTTTCAAATGTTTCGAGGGCGGTTTCGTCGAAGGCGACGATTCCCGCTTTAGAGGGTATTCTTATAAAGGCTTACGGACAGAAGCTTTCGATTTCGGGGTATGACCTCGAAATCGGGATCAATACCTCTATCGACGCTACCGTTCAGAAGGAGGGCGAGATCGTAGTCAGCGCAAAGCTTTTCTCGGATATTGTCAGAAAGCTTCCCGAGGAGGTCGTTTGCATTGAGACCGACGAAAGAATGATCACTTATATCACGAGCGGTCAGGCGGAGTATCAGATTGTAGGAATGTCCTCGGTCGAATATCCCGACCTTCCGACCTTTGAGGAGACGGAGAGCGTCGAGCTCAACGGCGAGATCCTAAAGGAAATGATAAGACAGACGGTTTACGCCGTTTCGGATAATAATTCAAAGCCGATTTATACAGGCTCGCTTTTTGAAATAAAGGACAAGGTGTTTACGATTGTCTCGATCGACGGCTACAGAATGGCTGTCCGCAGGGAGAATGTTGATAATGACATCGAAAGCGAGTTCGTTGTTCCCGGAAAAACCCAGCAGGAGGTTTTGAAGCTCATAAAGGACGACGATGAAAACGTCATTATGAGCGTCGGTCAGAGGCACATTATGTTTAAGATAGGGGAGTACTGCGTTATTTCAAGACTAATTGAGGGTACCTTCCTCGATTATAACAGTACTATTCCCAAGGAGCAGAAAACCGAGGCGGTCGTTAATACCAGACTTATCATTAACGCGGTCGACAGAATGTCGCTTCTTAACGGTGACAAGATCCAGAGTCCCGTCAGATGTCTTTTCTCAAATGACGAGATTCACTTTTCGTGTACCTCGGCTATCGGTAAGGCTAACGACGTTATTTCCTGCCCTGTTATGGGTGAGGAGGTCGAAATCGGTTTTAATAACCGATACCTGCTCGACGCTTTGAAAAACATTGATACCGACGAGGTTAAAATCGTACTCAACGGCGGACTTTCGCCGATGATAATTACTCCCGTAAAGGGCGACAGCTTTGTAAGTCTTGTTGTTCCGATGAGGTTGTCAAATGTCTAAAGAGGTTATCAAGGTCGAGGGAGAATATATTAAGCTTCAGGATGTTCTGAAGCTGAGCGGGCTTTGTATGACGGGAGGTCACGCCAAGGCCGCGGTTCAGAACGGTGAGGTCGAGGTTAACGGCGAGACCTGTACAATGAGGGGCAAAAAGCTCAGAACAGGAGACACTGTCAGCTTCGACGGAAAAGAAATTGAGGTTATGCTTGTATGATAGACTATGCTTTTGTGATAGACTATGTACGTTAAGGCTTTATATTTTAAAAATTTCAGAAATCTTTCGGACGGCTTTATCGAGCCGTGTGAAAATGTTAATATTATATACGGCGACAACGCTCAGGGCAAGACCAATCTGCTGGAGGCGCTCTGGCTTTTCTGCGGCGGTCACAGCTTTAAGGGAAGCAGGGAAAGCGAGTTTGTAAAATTCGGCGAAAAGCAGGCGAGAATAAGAGTTGAATTTTTTTCTCAGAACAGAGAGCAGAATTCAGAGCTTGTTTTCGGCTCGAACCGCAAGGAGGTTTATATCAACGGAGTGCAGAAAAAATCCGCCGCTTCGCTGATTGAAAGATACAATGCGGTTATATTTTCTCCCGAGGACTTGACGCTCGTTAAAAGAGGGCCTTCCGCGAGAAGAAGGTTTATTGACTCGGCGATCTGCCGTGAAAAGCTGGGCAACGCTCTGATTATTTCAAGATATAATCAAACGCTGAATCAGAGAAACGCTCTGCTAAAGGATATATACAGACATCCCGAGCTTAAAAATACTCTTTCAATCTGGGACGACACACTGTGCTATCTCGGTTCTCAGATCATTGTGAGAAGACTCGAGTATATTAAAAAGCTCAAGGAGAGCGCGGAGAAGTATCACCTCGGTATTTCGGGAGGCAGGGAAGAGCTGAGTATAGGTTATCTTTCCACAACGAAGGCTTCCTACGGGGAAAACGAGAGGGAGATTTTTAAAAGTTTCAGCGATAATCTCAGGGAGTCTCAGAAGGAGGATATAAAAAGCGGTTTTACGACCGTCGGTCCTCACAGGGATGATTTTGATATAATAATAAACAAAAAACGGGCTAAGTCGTTCGCGTCGCAGGGTCAGCAGAGAAGCGCGGTGCTGTCTTTGAAGCTTGCAGAGGCGAAGGTGCTCAGCGAGCTGACGGGGGAAAATCCCGTGATTCTGCTCGACGACGTAATGAGCGAGCTCGACAGAAAAAGACAGGATTATCTGCTCAACAAGGTCAGACAATATCAGGTTTTTATAACCTGCTGTGACCTTGACGAGAGTCTTTGCGACGAAAAAAGCAGAAAGTTTTTTATAAAAGAAGGAAGTGTGAGCTGATGTATCTGCACCTCGGCGAGAAAACCGTTGTCAGGACGGACAGTATCGTCGGAATATTTGACCTCGAGAATACGACCGTCTCAAAGCACACGAGGGATTACCTCGCGAACGCCGAGAAAAGCGGAAGAGTCGTAAATGTTTCCTACGAGCTTCCGAAGTCGTTCGTTATCTGCGAGGAAAACGGAAAAACAGAGGTTTATATCAGCCAGATTTCAGGTCAGACATTAATGAAGAGAATTAAAAAGGATTGAGCTATGGAAGGTAAAAGATGTCCCTACTGCGGTAGAAGAATTTCGTATTTTACAACATTTCACGAGAAAAAGAGAGGTCTGCACACCTGCCCGAGGTGTAATAAGGAGTGCAAAATCAAAACGGATTTGCGACTTGTTCTCGGCTTTGCCGCGGTCGCTCTGCTCGTTGTGATGTTTATGATTATCTGGAACAATTCACAGAATTACAATAATTTTTTGGGCGTTGTTATTGTTGCGGTCGTGTTGATTATATTTTATTTTTTGACTCCGCTGTTTATCAGCTTTGTTCCTCTCAAAAAGTATTATAACAATCCATACGAAAGAGAGTATGAGAACGAAGGAGAAGAGAATGAGGACGGCGACTATGTTTTTGACCGCGACGCGTTTAACGAGGTCAAAAAGAACAGAAAGCCGAGGCATACTCCGAACGAAAAAACAATGGTCAGAGAGGTTCCAATCATAAAGGACGTCAGCGAGGCGCACGCTTCCTCGTCGGACGCTCCCCTGAAAAGGGTTACTCATATAGACAAGACGGATTTTGACGATGAACCCGAGGTTGAGTTCAGGGAGGAAGTAAAAACCTACGTCCCGAAGAAAAAGCCGAACGGTTCAAAATATACGGCGAACAGGAAGCTCTGATATGTTCAGGCTGCCTGTGTGTCCGCATTGTAAAACGGTTTTTCATTACCGTGACGTGTGGAAAATAAAGAACAAGAAAACAGAAAAATGTTATCACTGCGGTAAAAGCTTCAAGGTTTCAAGAGTCGGTTATTTGGTTCTGCTTTTGATTGTTGTGCTTTTGTCGGTTGTTGTGAATGTTATGATTCTCAGCTCGATGTCGAATATTCTAAGCTCGATAGCTCCGATTATCATATTCAGCTTGACTGTGGTAGTTCTGGCTTTGATATTCACGCCGTTTTTTATAATTTTTAAGCGAATTAACGGGAGGTAGTTTTTTTGGAGAACGAAGAGATTAAGGTTTCTAAGGTAGAAGGCGAATACGGCGCGGACGAAATTCAGGTTCTCGAGGGACTGGAGGCTGTCCGTAAAAGACCGGGAATGTATATCGGTTCAACGGGACCGAGAGGTCTTCATCATCTTGTATATGAAATCGTCGATAACTCGATCGACGAGGCTCTTGCGGGCTACTGCACAAAAATCGATGTTGTGATCGAGCCCGGGGATGTTATCCGCGTAAGGGATAACGGACGCGGAATCCCTGTCGGCATAAACGCAAAGACAGGTATTCCCGCGGTGACGCTTGTATTTACAGTGCTCCACGCGGGCGGAAAATTCGGCGGCGGCGGTTACAAGGTTTCGGGAGGTCTGCACGGAGTCGGCGCTTCCGTTGTTAACGCTCTGTCCGAATGGGTGGAGGTCAAGGTCTGCGACGGCGAGGATATTTACTTCCAGCGCTACGAAAGGGGTAAAATCGTCACCGATTTGCAGAAAATCGGTAAGTCCGAAATCAAGGGCACCGAGGTCAGATTCAAAGCCGACCCGAAGATTTTTAAGGAAACCACCGTTTATGAGTATGATATTCTTTCAAAGAGACTCAGAGAGCAGGCGTTCCTCAACGCGGGTATCCACATTGAGCTCCGCGACGAGCGCGACAGCGAGAATATCATTCAGAAAAACTTCCACTACGAGGGCGGTATTTCCAGCTTCGTAGAGTATCTGAATAAAAAGAAGCACGTTGACCCGATTCATCCCGAGGTAATTTACTTTGCCTCGAAGAATCCCGAGGACACCGTGACGGTTGAGGTCGCGATGCAGTACACCGACAGCTACAACGAGTTTATGCTGTCGTTCGCTAATAATATCAACACCGTCGACGGCGGTACTCACGAGGAGGGCTTTAAAAGAGCGCTCACCCGCGTTATGAATGATTACGCGAGACGTTTCAACAAGCTAAAGGAAAACGACAAGAACCTCTCGGGCGAGGACGTCAGAGAGGGCTTGACCGCGGTTATCTCAGTCAAGGTCAAGGAGGCTCAGTTTGAGGGTCAGACCAAGGCAAAGCTCGGAAACACCGAGGTCAGAACCATGGTTGACAAGCTTTTGAGTGAAAAGCTCTCGATATTTTTGGAGGAAAATCCTCAGATCGCGAAGGCGATTTTTGACAAGGCGCTCGCTTCGGCGAGGGCAAGAGAGGCGGCTCGGAAGGCTCGGGAGAACGTCAGAAGAAAGTCGGCTCTCGAGGTAGCTCAGCTCCCGGGTAAGCTTGCGGACTGTCAGTCTAAGGACAGCGCTGAGACCGAGATTTTCATAGTCGAGGGAGACTCCGCGGGCGGCTCGGCAAAGGGCGGCCGCGACAGAAGGATTCAGGCTATCCTTCCGCTTTGGGGTAAAATGCTCAACGTCGAAAAAGCAAGACTCGACAGGGTTTACGGAAATGACAAGCTCACGCCTGTTATTACGGCTTTAGGTACGGGTATCGGCGACGAGTTTGATATAAACAAGCTCAGATACGGTAAGGTCATTATTATGGCGGATGCCGATGTTGACGGTCAGCATATCAGAACTCTGCTTCTGACCTTCTTCTTCCGTTTTATGAGACCGCTCATTGAGGAGGGACACGTATTTATAGCTCAGCCTCCTCTTTACAGGATTTCAAAGGGTAAGGATCACCGCTACGCTTACTCCGACATTGAGCGCGACAGGATCCTCAGCTCGGTCGAGGGCAAGACGGAGATACAGCGCTACAAGGGTCTCGGTGAGATGGACTCCGAGCAGCTTTGGGAGACTACCATGAACCCCGAAACAAGACTTATGCTCAAGGTAAGGCTCGACGACGCCGAGGCAGCCGATGAAACCTTCTCTATCCTTATGGGAGACAAGGTTGAGCCGAGAAGAGAATTTATTGAGACAAACGCAAAGTTTGTTCAGAATCTTGATATTTAAGAGGTCATTATGCACTCAAAATCATATATTACAGTCCGATATGCCGAAACGGATAAAATGGGGATCGCTCACCATTCAAATTATCCCATCTGGTATGAGGTCGGACGCACTGACTACATAAAAATGTTCGGTATTACAAACAGCGAGATCGAAGCCTCGGGAATAATGATGCCGCTCGTTAATCTGAGCTGTCATTACCAGAAGCCCGCTGTTTATGAGGATAATCTGATTGTGAGAACATGGGCGATTTCATTAAAGCCCGCTCACATCGAGTTTACCTATACCGTTAAAAAAATCAACGACGACGGAACGGAGACTGAGCTCGGCTACGGAACTACCGAGCACGGAATCATCGACGCGAAAACCTTCCGTCCGACAAGTCTTAAAAAACGTATGCCCGATTTGTTTGAGAAAATTAAGGCAACTTTGTAATTTTTAATCAGAAGGTATTGAAGGATAGATTACTGAGGTGAAATGATGGATAATCAGAATGAAGAAAAGGTTTTGACAGGTAAGATTATTGACGTCGACGTTGAAAAGGAGATGAAGCAGAGCTTCCTCGACTATTCGATGTCGGTCATAGTCAGCCGCGCGCTCCCCGACGTCAGAGACGGACTAAAGCCTGTTCACAGAAGAATACTGTACACGATGTACGACCATAACCTTGAACCGAACAAGCCCTACCACAAGTGCGCCGACACTGTCGGTAACGTGCTGGGCTCGTATCACCCTCACGGCGACGCGTCGGTATATGACGCGCTGGTGCGTCTCGCTCAGGACTTTTCAATGAGGTATATGCTCGTTGACGGACACGGAAACTTCGGTTCGATCGACGGCGACCCGCCCGCGGCTTACAGATATACCGAGGCGAGGATGAGCAAGATTTCTATGGAAATGCTCACCGATATTGAAAAGAAGGTCGTTGACTTCGTTCCTAACTACGACGACCGTCTCGAGGAGCCGACGGTTCTGCCGAGCCGTTTTCCAAATTTGCTCGTCAACGGCTCAAGCGGTATCGCGGTCGGTATGGCTACAAATATTCCGCCGCATAATCTCGGCGAGGTCATCGACGCTATCGAGCTGCTTATTGAGAACCCCGACGCTGAAATCGCCGACATTATGGAGTGCATCCCGGGTCCCGACTTCCCGACGGGTGGTATTATCATGGGAAGAAGCGGTATTCGAGCTGCTTACGCTACGGGACGCGGAAAGATTATCGTCCGCGGTAAGACCGAGATCGTCGAGGCGAAGAACGGCAGATTTAAGATTATCGTCACCGAGCTTCCTTACGGCGTTAATAAGGCGAGACTGATTGAGCATATCGCCGACCTCGTTAAGGACAAAAAGCTCGAGGGTATCACCAATATCGAGGACCATTCCGACAGAAAGGGTATGCATATTGAGATTGACGTCCGCAGGGACGCTTCTCCGCAGATTGTCCTCAATCAACTGTTTTCGTTTACTCAGCTGCAGGCGACCTTCGGCGCGATTCTGCTCGCTATTGTCAACGGCGAGCCTAAGATTCTGACGCTTAAGGAATGTCTGGAGCACTACATAGATTTCCAGGTCGAAATCGTTACGAGAAGAACCGAGTTCGACCTCAAAAAAGCAAAAGAGCGCTGTCATATCCTGGAGGGCTTGAAAATCGCGATCGATAACATCGACGAGGTTATCAGGATCATCAGAAATTCCCGCGACACAACCACAGCCAAAAAGAACTTGATGGAGCGCTTTGACCTCGACGAGGTTCAGGCTCAGGCTATCGTTCAGATGCGTCTCGGTCAGCTCACTAATATGGAGAGAAGCAAAATCGAGGACGAAATCGCCGCTCTGCTAGCTAAAATCAGCGAGTATGAGACACTTCTCGCAAGCCACCACCTGCTTCTTGAGAAGGTCAAGGAGGAAGCTATCGCGCTTCGCAACAAGTACGCCGACCCGAGAAGGACTGAAATCTGCCACGTCAGCGGAGAGGTCGATATCGAGGATCTCATTCCGCAGGAGGACTGCGTTGTTACAATGACAAGATACGGCTACATCAAGCGTATCGTTCAAAGCGAGTACACGATTCAGAACCGAGGCGGCAGGGGAGTCAAGGGTATGTCCACCCGCGAGGAGGACGTCGCCACCGAGATGTTTATTTGTAACACTCATAATTACATACTGTTCTTTACCGATAAGGGCAGGGTTTACAGAGTTAAATGCTACGCTATTCCCGAGGGCACGCGCCAGAGCAAGGGTATGAATATAGCGAATATTCTGCCGATCGGCGCGGACGAGAATGTCACCTCGATGATTCCCGTTAAGGAGTTCGAGGAGGACAAGTACCTCGTTATGGTAACAAAGAACGGCATTATCAAGCGAATTGAGCTCAGCGCCTACAACACGGCGCGCAAGGGCGGCTTGATCGCGCTCGAGCTTAACGAGGGCGACCAGCTCGCTTGGGTAAGAATGACGACGGGTGAGGACGAGATCATCGTCGCGACTCACAACGGTATGTCGATCAGATTTAAGGAAACCGATGTAAGATGTATGGGACGTCAGGCTCGCGGCGTCAAGGCGATGTCGCTCAGAGAGGGCGATACGATAGTCGGAATGAGCGTTATCGACAAAGACGGACTGATTCTCACCGTTTCCGAGACAGGCTACGGACGACTTTCAAAGCCCGACAATTACCGCGTTCAGTCCAGAGGCGGTAAGGGTCTCACTAACTACCACACCGAAAAGTACGGCAAGGTCGCGGGTATCAGCGTTATTAAGCCCGACGAGGATATCATCCTCATCAGCGAGGAGGGCGTTATCATCAGAATCAACGCCGAAAGCGTCAGAATCTGCGCGAGACCGTCCAAGGGCGTTACGCTTATGCGTATAAACGAGGGTAACAGAGTAGTAAGCTTTACTCACCTGCCTCACGACAACGACGAGGAAACAACGGCTCCCGTCGATAACAGCGAGCCCGAGCCCGAGGAAAATACGGAAGAATAAAAGAACCGCCGCACTTCGCGGCGGTTTGATTTTAAAAGGTGATTAAATGAAATTTGACAGAATTATTCTCGCTTCCGCGTCGCCGAGGAGGCAGGAGCTTTTGAAGATGATTTTTGACGGGTTTGAGATTATCCCCGCGGACGTTGACGAGACCGTGGGGGAGGAGGTTCCCGTCGATTTAAGGGCGGAGAAAATCGCCCGCAGAAAGGCTCGTTTTATAGCAA
The DNA here is from genome assembly GCA_017384945.1 of Ruminococcus sp. Taxonomy (GTDB): domain Bacteria; phylum Bacillota; class Clostridia; order Oscillospirales; family Acutalibacteraceae; genus Ruminococcoides. Next base: position 26,925 of record JAFNSO010000077.1, read on the forward strand.
GTAATAACGCGGACGCGCTGGTGATCGGGTGCGATACCGCCGTTATTATCAAAGACAAAATGCTCGGAAAGCCGAAGGACAGAGCCGACGCGGAAAAAATGCTCTGCGCGCTGAGCGGGGAGACTCACAAGGTAATTACGGGCTGCTGCCTGTGCTTTGAAGGAAAGGAAAAGAGCTTTTCCGCGGTTACCGAGGTTGAATTTTATCCTCTGGGCGAAGAAGAGCTCGAAAAATACCTCGACACAAACGACTGGGCTGACAAGGCGGGAGCCTACGGTATTCAGAATATGGCGGGACTGTTCGTCAGACAAATCAAAGGAGAGTATAACAACGTTGTCGGACTGCCGACGGCGCGGCTTTACAGAGAGATAAAAGAGCTATGAAAAGATTAATTTGTGTGATTTTGGCGGGGATTCTGATGATTTTCTGCGCGTCCTGCGGCAGCGACTCAAAGAAAACGGAGAGCGGAGCCACCGAGGACGAGGCGAATTATCCGAAGCCCGCGACTGACAACTTTCTGGAAGGAAAAACCGAGACAGGGCTTGTTTATAATATGAACCTCGACAAGTTCACGACCGAGTTCAACTCGATGTACCTTAGACTCGGGGGTAAGGAGGGGGAGTTTTCCTACAAAAAATGGAAGCTCGTCCGCAAGGAAAAGCAGACCAACGGGCTGAATTACAGATATTATTCACTCGACAGCGGACAGATGGTTCTGACCGCGACGGTCGACGACGAAAGCTTGCGGATTGTCAACCTCGGCTGCGGAATTACCGCGAAATTTTTTAATTCCGCGGAAAATCTCAGGCAGAAGGTTATGACCGTCTGCGGAACGATAGCCGCTGTTGCGGGCGGCTACGGCGAGGACGACGTTGTTTTCTTCGGAAATTTGTTTGTCGATACGATTGAGGAGGAGGAGCACTGCTTCTGGTACAACAACAGCATTTACCTCTACAGCGGCGAAAACGACTCAAGCGGCGAGACGACGATGCTTTTCAGAACTATCCCCGCGAAAAAGAGTATTGAAGCGGAATGGAATTTGAAGGATTACAAGGAATATTGGCTGGGGAATAAGAAATAATCGTCAGCAACAGAGGGTTGCTTGTATTTTACCGTAACACCTATTAGAATAAAAGCATGGAGGTGCTTTTATGAACACAAAGGACGTTATATATGAACTGAGAACAAAGAACGGAATGTCGCAGGAGGAACTCGCCGAAAAGGTTTTTGTGACCAGACAAGCGGTGTCGCGGTGGGAAAACGGCGATACAGTGCCGAATACCGAAACGCTGAAGCTGCTCTCTAGCCTGTTCAATGTTTCTATCAATACTCTGCTCGGTTCACCGCGTCAGCTTATTTGCCAGTGCTGCGGAATGCCGCTTGACGATACGATCATCGGGACTGACAAAGACGGCGCTCTGAACGAGGACTACTGCAAATGGTGCTACGCCGACGGAAATTACACCTACAGCGATATGGACGAGCTGATCAACGTATGTATCCCTTATATGGTAAAGGAGGGTTTTTCCGAAGAACAGGCGCGCGATTTTATGAAGCAGAAGCTCCCGCAGCTCGATTACTGGAAAAGGTACGAACAGCTCAGCGACAACGGAGAGTTTGAGGCGTTTAAAAGTAAGTTGATCGACGAAATAAACGCTCTTAATATTGAAGGTATGCCGAAGGTCGAAAGGCTGAACGCGCTCGTCGGCAGCTATGTAAATCTCTCTTATCCGCTGCCGAGCGGAGTGAGCGCGAGGTTCCTTGACGATAAAACGACCTATCTCGGAAATCAGCTTGAATCCGAATTCGGGGGAGACCGCTGCTTCGGAGTTTTGGCGAATATGGATTTTATTCTGATAAGCACCTACGAGGCGGAAGGGAAAAACCCCGAGCTTTTAATGTATAAGAAAAGATAAAAAACCCCCTATCCAATTTTGTTTTGGATAGGGGGTTAAATTTTTTGTTAAAAGCTTCGCGCTCAGCTTACCAGAAAGTTTTTACCTCTTGATCCTTTGCTACCTTGGCGGGCTGTTCGAGGAGCTTTTCTATGTAGCTTTTATAGACCGTGCCGATTGCTTTTCCGTTGAGTGTGGCGACGTAGGCGTTGCCGCTTTTCGTAAAGGCTATCGTATCGGGCTTGCGGGATTTTTCGTATGTATATTTTATAGTAAGCGGCGCGGAGGCTGAGCTTGCCTTTGCCGAGCCTTTGCTGTATTTGAGCAGAGCCGCGTTGTTAAAGAACGTCTCGAAATATCCCTCGTCGATTTCCTTGCCGTTGTACTTTGTTTTTGTGTCGCTCGATTCGCTCTCGTTGCCCTCGTCGTCGGTGGTCTTGGTGACTGTCGTCTTTATGTCGAAGTCGTAGGTCTTGCCGTTCGCGGTGACCGACATCTGTTTAAGTCCCGAAAGCTTTACGTTGAGGACGTAGTCGCTCATGAGCTTTTCGCGGGTCGTGTTGAGCCACGGGATTGAGGCGGAGGCGATTTTGTAAACTATGCTGCCGCTCTTTTCCATAAGGAAGCAGTCGCCCTTTGAGTCGGGCTTGCTTGCTATGAGCTCAATAACCGTGTCGGAGTAGGTCGCCTTGATCTCAGCCTTCGGCTTTGAAAGTCCGAGCTCGGAGAGCTGCGCGGCAGTCGGGTTGACCGCTTTGACGCTCTCGGCGTACAGACCCCTGATCGCGCCTGTTACCTGTGTCGCCTCGGTGTCGTCGGCGAAGCTTCCGTCGTCGAGAATGTACTGGTTTTGGATTCTGTCAAAATCGGGGTTCGGCTTGAAATTGATTCCGTTAACCGTTACCGACTTGGGGTTAGAGCTCTCGGAGTCGGACGCCGCGGTATTGATCGTAAGGCTTACGAGGTCGGTCAGCTTGAACAAAAGCGCGTTGGTCGTGTCGGTGTCGCAGACAAAAACCTCCTTGCCCGAGCCGAACATAACGTAGGTGCCGAGGTTCTGCGGGGCGTTGTTTCCGACCTTGAAGGTCGCGGTGGTGTCGTCGTTGTAGTAAACCTTGGCGATTGCCTTTGGCTTGTCGAGTCCGAAATCCGAGAGGTGCGAGGACGCGTCCGCGTCGGCTACAGACTTGAACTCGAGGTTGGCACAGGCGTTGGCGATTTCGTCGGGAACGCCGTCCTGAAGGTCGAGCTTTTCAAAACCGACTATCGTATACTCGGTGGTGTCGGTTTCGGACTTTGTTTCGCCTGTCTCGGGGTCGGTCTCCTTGCTCTGCTTGGTCGGGGTGTAGGATTTGATGGTCATTTTACCGCCCTCGTTCTCGAGCTCGATGCGGGTGATTTCGTTCGGATATTTCTCGACGAATTTGCCGCTTGCCGAGGCTTTGACCTTGCCCTTTTTGTCGGTCTTTACCTTTGTTTGCCATTCCTTTTTATTGTTGACGCCTGTTTTTACCTCACCGTTGTCGCTCGCTTTGTCGGAAATCTCGGAGGATTGCGGAGCGAACAGAAGAAAGCACAGTACGCCGCCGAGTGCGAGCGCCGCGGCAAGAGCGATGATAAGCGCCTTCATTCCCGAGCTCTTCCCCGATTTTTTTGAGGAAGAGACGGGAGTTTCAAATTTATCGAGAAGCTCGTCCCTGGAGTCGTTTTCGATTATAACTTCGGGTTCTTTGTTTTCCATTATTTGTTCCTCCTGCGGATGTAGAGAATGAAGCCTAAGAGAAGCACTCCGAGCGGTACGAGGACGATGAATATGAGTCCGACGGTCACTGAGGTCGAGGAGTTGGTTACGCCCAGCTCGCCGCCGTCGATCGACGCGGAGTTGATCGTTACTCCCATATCCTCACGCTGGCTTACGGTGTTGCAGAAGTTTATGAGGTAGTTCGCGTTGTTGTAGGAGCTTGTGGAGATAAACGCGTTTGAGAACATATACGGCGAGCCGAAAATCGCGATTTTTGAGGTTTTTGCCTCGTCGGCGTTTGTTTTTGAGCCGATCGCGGCGGGATTTACGCCGTCGGCTATCATATATTTCTCAATCTTCTTTTCGTTGAGCTTAGAGGTGTCGGTGTCGAACGGAAGCATTCCGACAGAGCTTGTAAGGTTGAGGAGTGACTTTGCCTTGCTGCCGTCCTTGAGGATAATGTTTCTGGTGTTGTAAACGATCGTCGGGATGGACGCGTTTTTGAGTCCCTCGGTGAAGTCGGTGTTGTTGTACTCGGTGAGGAACATATAAATGTTTTGCAGGTAGTAATTGTTGTTTGTGCAGAAGCAGAGACCGTCGCTTACTTCCATTCCGTACTCCTTCAAAAGCGCGTCGAGGTTCGGGGTCTCGGTCTGAACGTCAATCGGGATGTAGATCAAGGTCTTGCCGTTTTCACCGTCGTTGTCGAGCCATTTGTCGAGCTTATCGACAGCCTTTTCGCTGAGGTCGACAGTCGGAGCGTAAAGTACGGCGATTTTTGAGTCCTTGTTGAGGTTCTTGGTGGTGAGGTTGACTTCCTTTACGTCGTAGGCGTTCTGCTTTAGGAGATCCTTCATAGCTGAGTACGCGTCCTCGGTCTCGCCCGAGCCTGTGATGAAGTCGATTCCTACCTTGTCGGAGATTGTGACGTCGAGAAGTCCCGTTACTACAGCCTGCTCAATAGTGGTGGCTGTGTAGACGTAGTAGCCGTAGTAGGAGTAGGTTTCCTCGTCGTAGGTGAAGCAGTCCTTGAGAGAAACGGCGGTGTATTTTTCACCCGCGTCGACTATTATGAGGTTGGACGCTTCCTTTGAGTTCCAGTCGATGTTCTTGTACTTGCCCGTGAAGGTCGGGTTTGTGGTGAGGTCTATAAACTTGAGGCTGAGGTGAGAGGAGGCCGCGTCCATTTTGTGAAGGAGCTTATCTGCCTGTACAAAATACTGGGCTCCCTGATACGCGTTCATTCCGCTTTTGAAGTTGTTCTCGGTCGCGAGAACGTAGAGAGTTACGTCTTTGTCGAGCTGGTTTAAGTAGTCGACAGTGTCCTTCTGGAGCTGGTAGGTCTGAGACGCGGTCATATCAAATTGCAGATTCGGGAACCGCTCAACAAGTATGTGCGAAATGAAGTTGAGCAGTATGATGATCGCAATAAACACCGCCGTGATCGCGACGGCGACGGCTCCCTTTTTAGCTTTTCCCGATTTCAAAAAGCTCTTGAGCTTACCTTCCTTTTTGGGGCTCGAGTCCGAAATATTTTCTTTTCTTCTCATTTCAATACCTCCTTAGCTCCAGCGTTTTCTTTCAAAGACACGGATTGTAAAGAAGATGAACAGCGCGATTACGCTGAGGAAGAATACGATTCCCGTCAGGTCTAACATTCCGTATGTGAAGTTTGAATAATAGGCGGTAAAGGAGATTGAATTAAGCACCGTCGTTACCCAGTCAATTCCTATCATAGAAGCGATGGAGCCCATCATATAGGTGATAAGTCCTACCGCCATTCCGATAATCGCCGCGATAAGTTGGCTTTCGGTCAGCGCGCTGATGAACACGTCTATCGCGATTAGCGCTCCGCCGAGAAGCATCAGTCCGATGTTGGTGCAGATGATTACCGCCCAGTCTGCGGGAGCGAAAATCATAATCACAAGTCCGTACACGAAGAATATCATACAGCAAAGCGCGTAGAGTATGAACGCGCCGAGGAACTTGCCCATTACGATGTCAAACAGACTCGTCGGCGAGGTGAGAAGCGCCTGATCGGTGCGCTGGCGTTTTTCCTCGCTGAAGGTTTTCATTGAGATTATCGGGGTGATGAACACGATTATTACAAAGATGTTTGAGAAGGTCGGCGAAAGAGAGGAGGAGTTCGCCATAAAGCAGGTGCCGACGAAAAACCAGCCCGAAAAGCCGAAAAACATCGCCATTACCACATAGGCTATGGCTGAATTAAAGTATGAGCTGAGCTCACGTTTTAGGATTGCTTTCATTTATTTCGCGCCTCCTGTTTTGTCCTTGGTCTGATCCTGAGTAACGAGCTTCAGGAAGCTGTCCTCGAGGGTTTCGTTGCCGCTTTGCATATCGAGAATAACGCAGTCAGCCTGCGCGATTGCCTTGAAAACGTCGCGGCGGATGTCGATACCGTTCTGATACTCGATAAGATAGCGCGAGGTTTTATCGTTTATGTCGCGCTGTTTCTTGATTTTGAGTACTCCCGGGATGACCTTGAGCGCGTTGAGCACAGTACCCTGCGAGCCCTCAATGTCGAGACGGAGCTTTTGGTTGCCCGATACAACGGTGGAAAGCTCGCTCGCCTTTGTGTCGGCAACTATTTTGCCGTTTGAGATAACGACGATTCTGTCGCAGGTCGCGGAAATCTCGGAAAGAACATGGGACGAGAAGATAATGGTGTGCTTCTTGCCGAGGCTCTTTATGAGGTTACGGATTTCGATGATCTGCTGCGGGTCTAGTCCGACAGTTGGCTCGTCGAGAATGAGTACGGGCGGATTTCCGAGCAGCGCCTGCGCGAAGCCGACGCGCTGACGGTAGCCCTTTGAGAGGTGCTTGATGATTCTGTTTGCCACGTCCGAAATTTTAACGAGACGCATTACCTCCTCGATGTGCTCCTTCTTGGGCAGCTTTACCTTTTTGAGGTCAAACATAAACTCGAGGTATTTTTTAACCGTCATATCGACATAAAGCGGCGGGATTTCGGGAAGGTAGCCTATTGAGGACTTGACCTTCTTCGGATTTTCAAGCACCTCATAGCCGTCAACGGTGACGGTTCCCGAGTTTGAGCTTATGTAGCCTGTAATCATATTCATTGTTGTTGATTTTCCCGCGCCGTTCGGTCCGAGAAAACCGAGGATTTCGCCTTCGCCTACGGTGAAGCTGATGTTGTCGACAACCGTCATACTTCCGTAGCGCTTGGTAAGGTTCTTGACCTCAACCACAAAAATCACTCCTTTTCATTTTGACGCAAATTTAGACTCTATCATTATACTACAAATTTTTGCGTTTGTGGGCGAATATTGAAAAAAATCAATTGAAATTCACAAATTTTCAGATAGCCGTCACATAACACCGCGATTTCGGGAAATAATATCCAAAACGGAGGGTTGCTTATGCAGTATTTGACGGCGTTTGTTATCGGCGGTCTGATTTGCGTTTTGGGACAGATTCTGATTGACAAAACAAACCTTACGCCCGCGAGGATTCTTACGGGCTTTGTCGTTGCGGGAGTCGCGCTGACGGCGCTGGGCGTTTATGAACCGCTTGTTAAGCTCGCGGGCGCGGGGGCGACTGTGCCGATTTCGGGCTTCGGGTATCTTATGGCGACGGGTGTGCAGAAAGCGGTGGACTCGCAGGGCACGATCGGGATTCTCAGCGGAGGGCTTTCAGCCTGCGCCGCGGGAGTTGCAGCGGCGATTTGCTTTTCGTTTATTGCGGCGGTGATTTCGCGCTCAAGCGGGAAGTAGGTATTTGTGCTTGATTATTGACGCTTTTCGTTATATAATGCTTGTATATTGTAAATGAAGGTAGTTTTATGTTTAAGCTCAGAAGGTTTTTGAAGGATTACAAGCTGCAGCTCATTGTGGGGCCGCTCTGCAAGCTGTTTGAGGCGGTGCTCGAGCTGCTTGTGCCGCTTGTAATGGCGTCGATCATCGACAACGGAATACTAAAAGGCGACTCTTCCTATGTGATGAAAATGGGAGGAGCGCTTGTTTTGCTCTCAATTGTGGGGCTTAGCTCGGCGCTTGTGTGTCAGTATATGGCGTCGTACACCTCGCAGGGCGTCGGCACAAAAATCCGCACCGCGCTGTTTGGGCACATTTCCTCGCTTTCGCACAGGGAGCTTGACGAGCTGACCACTCCCTCGCTGATTACGAGGATGACCTCGGATATCAACCTTGTGCAGGCGAATATCGCTATGACAATGAGGCTTCTTTTGCGCGCTCCGTTTCTTATTATCGGCGCGCTGGTTATGTCCTGTTTTATAGATTTGCAGCTTTCGCTGATTTTCCTCGGCGCGACGGTCATTATCGGGCTGATTTTGTGGCTTGTAATGACCCGTTCGCTCGGTTTTTTCAAGAAAATCCAGGGCAAGCTCGACAGGCTCTCTCTGCTTTCAAGGGAAAACCTCGAGGGAAACAGGGTTATCCGCGCGTTTTCAAAGCAGGAGGCTCAGAAAAAGGCGTTTGAGAAGGAAACCGAGGAGCTTTCGAGACTCACAGTCCGCGTCGGCAGGCTTTCGGCTCTGCTCAATCCCGCAACCTACGCGGTTACATATATAGCGTTTATCCTTATTCTTTGGTTCGGAGGAGTAAAGGTCGGTGAAGGTACTCTGCTTTCGGGCGATATTGTCGCGCTGACGAGCTATATGACTCAGATCCTTCTCGCTATGATCGTGCTCGCGAATCTTGTCGTTCTGCTTTCCAAGGGCTCGGCGGGCGCTTCGAGGATCAATACCGTCTTTGAGGTCAAGCCGAGCGTTACGGAAAAAACTTCAAAATATGTTGAGCCTGTTTTGAACGCTCCCGCGGTTGAATTTGAGAACGTCGATTTCTCATACGGTATAAGAATGAAGTCGTAGGATATTTTATTCCTGATATTATTGTTGAAGACAAAATTATTTTAGAACTTAAAGCGCTGTCGGAATTGACTGGTGAAGAGGCATCCCAAGTGTTGAACTACTTAAAAGCAACGGGAATGGA
>JAFNSO010000078.1 GCA_017384945.1 Ruminococcus sp.
GAGTACGGCGGCGTTCAGGTTTCCGTTGCTGACGTGGTAGAGAATATCAAGACTACCTACGGCAAGGACGCAAAGGAGATCGCTGTTTATCTCAAGCCCGAGGAGAGCAAGGCTTACTTTGTTGCTGACGGCGAAGAGAAAGAAATGGACGTATTCTTCTGCTAATAAGAAAACGCTGTTAAGGGTTACCTTTCGGGGTAACCCTTTTTTCGTTGTATAAGAAACCGCCTTCATTGATTTACAACGCGGGGCGGCTGTGTTATACTGTTTAATAAGGCGGTGAGATTATGAAAAAAATAACTGTCGGGCTTCTCGCTCATGTCGATTCGGGCAAGACTACCCTCTCCGAGGCTATGCTTTATACTTCGGGCAACATAAACAAGCTCGGGCGCGTCGACCACAGGGACACCTTTCTCGATACATTTTCTCTGGAGCGCGACAGGGGAATTACGATTTTCTCCAAACAGGCGATAATGAAGTACAGGGACGTCGAATTCACACTGCTCGACACCCCCGGACACGTTGACTTTTCAGCCGAGTGCGAGAGAACACTTCAGGTGCTCGACTACGCGGTGCTCGTCGTCAGCGGAACCGACGGAGTACAGAGCCATACCGTGACGCTCTGGAAGCTTCTGAAAAAATACAGAGTGCCGTGCTTTATCTTCGTCAACAAAATGGACCTCGACGCAGCCGATAAGTTTCTTGTCACCGCTCAGCTAAAGAATAAATTAAGCGACAACTGCGTCGATTTCGGTACAGGCGATGAGGGTGAGTTCTTTGAGAACGTCGCCGTATGCGACGACAGGCTTCTCGATTATTACTACGAAAACGACAGCCTTAAAAAATCCGATATTATCTCCGCGATAAGGGAGAGAAAGGTCTTTCCGTGTATGTTCGGCTCGGCGCTGAGGCTGAAGGGTGTTGAGGAGTTCCTCGACTGCCTTTACGGGTACACCGAAATGCCCGATTACGGCGCGGAGTTTGCCGCGAAGGTATTTAAAATTTCCGAGGACAACCAGAAAAACAGGCTCACCTTTATGAAAATCACGGGCGGCTCGCTTAAGGTAAAGGAGATCCTCAAAAGCGAAAAGAATAAAAACAGTGAAAAGGTAAACCAGATACGCGTCTATTCGGGCGAAAAGTTTACCGCCACAGGCGAAGCGGAGGCAGGAACGGTCTGTGCAGTGACGGGCGTGACGTTTACAAATTCGGGCGACGGTCTCGGCGTTGAGGAAAATTCGGGACTGCCCGTTCTTGAGCCCGTGCTCACATATAAGGTCGAGCTGCCCGACGGAGTGGATTCCCACACCGCTATGGAAAAGTTCAGGATTCTCGAGAGCGAGGATCCTCAGCTCAACGTCGTATGGAACGAGCTCCACGCGGAGCTTCAGATACGGCTCATGGGCGACATCCAGCTTGAAGTGCTGAAGTCCGTCGTACTCGACAGATTCGGGTTTGAGGTCGGCTTCGGCGAGGGCAATATAATATACAAGGAAACGATTGAAAACACGGTTGAGGGCGTGGGACATTTTGAGCCGCTTCGTCATTACGCCGAGGTTCACCTTCTGCTCAATAGGCTTCTACTGCA
>JAFNSO010000079.1 GCA_017384945.1 Ruminococcus sp.
AATACGGTCGGGAGACAACGCTTCTCGCAGAAGAAGCTGTCTGCCCGACCGAAATTGCGAATTGCGAATTGCGCATTGCGAATTATAATACGGTCGGGAGACAACGCTTCTCGCAGAAGAAGCTGTCTGCCCGACCGAAATTGCGAATTGCGAATTGCGCATTGCGAATTATAATACGGTCGGGAGACAACGCTTCTCGCAGAAGAACCTGTCTGCTCGACCGAAATTGCGAATTGCGAATTGCGCATTGCGAATTATAATACGGTCGGGAGACAACGCTTCTCGCAGAAGAACCTGTCTGCCCGACCGAAATTCTCAATTCTCAATTCTCAATTCTCAATTAAAACAACTTCCCTCGGGTTGCCTAGTCTGGGGACGGCGGCGGTATTGGCGCAGCCTGTACCTACAATCATTTTGCCGTGGTAGAGTCCCCTTGTGTATTTCGGGAAAAGACCCTGACTCGGGGCAAAGACTCCTCTGCCGGCTATGCGGAACTGACCGCCGTGGGCGTGACCCGCGACAATCAAATCGAAGTCCTTATCCGCGAGCAGGATATCGTAGTACTCGGGGTGGTGGCAAATCAGAAGCTTAAAGCCCTCCTCCTCTGAAAAGCGGGAAAGCCATTTTTCGTCGGGGATACTCCTCAGAGCGCCGATTTTCAATTTGTTGCCGTTCTTTTCAAAGACCGTATCGGCGTTCTCTAGGACGGTTATCCCGTGTTCCTCAAAAAATCGGTAATCCTCGGGGAAAAGCCGTTCCTCGTGGTTTCCGAGTCCGACAAAGACAGGCGCGACCGCCGAGATTTTCTCAAAAAATCGGAAGGTATTCCCATCGTCGCTCTTATTTTTGAACCGTGAAAAAAGGCAGAAAAACTCGTTTAAGTAGTACACCGTATTCAGCACGACCCAGCTCGGAAAGCTCAGCGTCGGACGGTAGTAGGGCTTGTTGCGCTCGTTGTCGTAGCGCTCGAGAGAATCGCCCGCGACCAGAATCAGGTCGGGCTCAATTTTTTCAATAAGCAAGGCTATGTCGTCCGCGTCGCGCTGGTGCAAGTCGGAGACGAGCGCGATTCTCAGCCCCGGACTCAGCTTTTCGGATTTGATTTTATACCGCGTTACAATCGGCTTCACGGGCGTTTCCCCCTTTCCTCTTTATATGCTTATATTCTATCATATTGCTGAGAATTGTCAAATATCGGAGTTTTTATATATTATTTGCAGTTTTAGCTACCTATAGTCGAAAAATAATGTGAAAGATTGTGGAATATGTTTATTGAAATCTCATTTGATAAAATATATAATAGTAGCAAGAGATTTATGGAGATGAAAAGAATGGAAAAACAGTTTACGGGTGTTCCTGTTTCGGGAGGCGTAGGCGTGGGTAAGGTCAGGTACATCGACTGCTCCTGTCCTGCGTTTATGGACAGAACGATTTACGACACCGACCGCGAGCTCGGACGCTTTGTCCGCACGCTCAAAATCTACTGCAACAAAACCCGCGAGCTTATGGATTACATCAGGCACTCCATAGGAATCAGCGAGTCGCACATCCTTGCGGGACACATCCAGATGACCCACGACCCGCGTATGCAGGCTGAGCTGATTCGCAAAATCGGTGAGGGCAAATGCGCCGAAAGAGCGACGCGCGAAATCTGCGACGACTACATCACTCAGTTTCTCGGCGCGGACGTTGAATTTGTGCGCCTTATCGCGACCGACGTGCTCGACGTTGAGGGAAGTATGGTCAGGCTCCTGATGGGGCTGGACGACATCGACGTTGAGGACTTCGGCGAGGACACTATCGTCGTCTCGAGAGAGCTCACGCCCTCGGTCGTCGCGAGACTCGACAGAAAGCACACGAAGGGTATCATCACCCACGTCGGGAGCTGCAACTCCCACGGCGCTGTGCTCGCTAAGGCGATGAACATCCCGAGCGTCATCAGGGTCGAAAACATCGAAAGCCTGTTTTCGGACGGCGACGTCGTCACGGTTGACGGCGACACGGGAGAGTTCTTCCTTGCAACGTAAATAGGACAAAGCTTAAAGGGAAGGCGCCGCGGCGCTTTTTCTTATTTTAAGAAAAATTACAAGAAAGCGCGCGCAGCGTGCAACTGAGCGGGCAATATTAATTGTTTTTTGTTTGATAGGAGTAAGTCGAGATGCTTGTTATTATATGTTGCTGACTTGTATATTTATACAAGTTTTGAGTAATTTCCTATCAAATAAAAAAAAAGTGTCACAAAACCCGTTTTCAAAGAGTTATATGTACAGAAACCCGAAAGGAGAAGCGATTATGAAAAGATTGATTTGTATAATACTGTCGGCGCTGACGGTATGCGCGGCTTTTTTGGCTGTGCCCTGCGCGGCTAAGGGAAAGGCTGTATCGCTCAAAAAGAGCTCCGCGACGCTCGCGGTCTCAAAGACAACGAAAATCAGGCTCAAAAAGAAGAAGGGCGTCAAAATTACGTCCGTCAGGTATAAAAGCTCGAAGAAGTCCGTCGCGGCTGTCTCGAAAAAGGGAAAAATCACCGCGAAGAAGGCAGGCTCGGCGAAAATCAGCGTCAAGGTTCGCTACACCCTCAAGGGCAAAAAGTCGTCAGCCAAGCTCAGATTCAGCGTAAAGGTCAAAAAGCCCGCAAAAGGCTTTAAGACAAGGCTCTCGGCGTTCTGCAACAGGCTCTACAATATGACCTCCGAGAACGAAAGCGGAAACTACTCGATGTCCCCGATTTCGGTATATATGGCGCTTTCAATGCTTTACTCGATCGGCGACGCGGGCGTAAAGAACGACGTTAAGGCGCTCACGGGGATGAAGGACTCCGACTTCTCCCGCACAAAGGAGCTGTTCGACAAGCTCAACAGGGAAAGCACCTTCGGCGACAAAACGGTGAGCAAGCTCAGCCTCACCAACTCGATCTGGCTCGACTCCGACGAGGAGTTTAACCAAGGCGAGGTCGAAAAGCTCAAAAAGGAGCTCGCCTGCGACTCAAAGACGGTTCCCTTCCGCTCCGACAACGCCGACGCGAACAAGCAGATACGTAATTCCATCAAGGAAAAGACAAACGGTCTTATCGACAGGGATTTTTCTCTCGACAACGAAACGCTTCTGGCGCTTATAAACACGCTTTACTTCAAGGACAACTGGGACAACGAGCGCGAAAGCCTCGACACCGAAAAGCGCGAATTCACCTCCCCCGAGGGCAAAAAGAAGCGTGAGTTCATCATCGGCAAGTACATTCAGGGCAAGGCTCAGTCGAACAGCGTCTGCGACTACTACTACTCTCAGACCTCCTGCGGCTACAAGATGAAGTTCATCCTCCCCAAGGACGGTCACACGCTCAAGGAGGCTATGTCCGCTCAGAACCTCAACGAGGTCAACTCAAAGAAAAAGTTCGGCGGCGCAGACAGGAACGGCACCGAGCACTTCACCCGCTGTATCTTCCCGAGCTTCAAGCTCGAAAGCGACACACCGCTCAACGACATCTTCGCAAAGAACAACGCGCTTCAAAACGCCTTCATCAACTTCTCGACTCCGCTCACGAAAACCGACCTTTGCGTTTCGGATATGAAGCACAACGTCGTGCTCGACGTCAGCAAGAAGGGAATCGAGGGCGCCGCTGTGACGATTTTCGCGGCAAAGGCGAGCAGCGCGCTCAGAACCAAGCCCATAGAGTACCACGACCTCGTAATGAACAAGAGCTTCGGCTTCATCATCACCGACCCGAGCGACGTGATTCTCTTTGAGGGACAGGTCGTTAGGTGAATTGAGAATTGAGAATTGAGAATGAATGACGAGCAGAAAGGTTCATATAAAAATGAACTTCTATGCCCGACAGAATTTATATGCGCTTCGCGCAGCGAAATACAAATACGGTCGGGCAGACAGATTCTTCTGTGAGAAGAGTTTGTCTCCCGACTTTTTTAATGAATAATGAATAATTTTTTAGTTGAGAGTTGAGAGTTAGTTGAATATGAAAAGACCGAGCTTTTTTGAGGCTCGGTCTTTGATTATTCATTATTTATAATTGGGTGTTGAACAGGTTGCGAAGCTGGTTTATCAGACCCTCGGAGTCGGCGTTTATCATTGCCGCCTCGTTGATGTTGGAGAGTCGGGTGAGCTCCTTTGACTCGACGGAATCCGAGGTGATGTTGTAGCCTATCGAATAGACGGGAACCTTTAGTCCGCCGACTATCGGGGCGATCCGGTCGAGGCTGTAGCCCCTGTTCTGCTCGCCGTCGGAGAGGACGAAGAGCATTGTCTTTGCGTTCGGGATCTCCTCTTTTTTGTCCATTATCATTTTCAGCGCGACGAGCACCGCGTCATAGGTCGCCGTCGCGTCCTCAACGGCGAAGCTCTTTACGGCTCCCGAGAAGTACGCCTTCTGCTTATCGTCGAATTTTTCGATCGGGAGCTCGATATGAACGTTAGTCGCGTAGGAAACGAGCCCGACGTAGTTTGACGAGGTGATGTAGGACTTTGTGGCAAGGAGCGACTCCTTAAGCTTATTGATCGGAGTGCCGTCCATCGAGCCCGATATATCCGCGACAAACACCGCGATTATCGGCTGTCCGCCGTCCTTGGCGTTCTTCCAGATCGTCTGAGCCGCGAGATAACCCGCGCCGTCGAGACCGGTGCTCTGACTCTTGTAGTCGCTGTGGCCGCCGAAGCCCTTTTCCCTTCCGAGCTTTTGCGCGGATTCGGACAGGCAGTAGTCCATAAACAGCTTTGCCGCCTGCTTTTCCTCCGAGGTCACGTAGTCGAAGGTATAAAGCGGGTGGTCGTGTCTTATACCGAACGGAGTGTAGACGTAGTTTCTGAGCTCGGGCTTGTTGATATACGCCTGCTCCTCCATTACCATCGCGTTGATCACGCCCTTGGACGCCTGATTGACGAGAACTCCCGTCGTGTAGGCTACGGGCGGTGACTGCTTCTGATAGTCGAGAAGCTTTTGCTTTGCCTTATCGGACAGCGGATTCTTGCTGTCGAAGGCGTACAGCGTCGAGGCTATAGCGTTCAGACCCGTCGCCGAGGTGTAGGGATTGGTGTAGGCGAACATCAGATCGTTCGCGAGGGACGCCTCGATTACCTTATCGAGCGTGCACTTCTTGTACTTGGAGATGAAGGTATCGTAGGTGGATTTTTCCATAAGTATCCCCGCGGTGTTCGGGAGGATTTTATCGGAAAGCTTTTCTGCGGCTACGCCCTTTGCCCTCAGCATTTCGCCCCACGCTTCGTTTGAGGGGATGTAGAGGTGCGGTCTGTAGTCGCTCTCCGTCATATAGGTCAGGGTTTCGCCCGAGGCGATTTTGCGCACCGTGACGCTCACCGTCTTGCCGCCGACCTTTTCGCGCTCGTCGTTGAAGCGCTCGGCGATCACATTGAGCCAGTCGTCGGGGGTCTTTCCGCTGAGCTCGCTCGGAGCCGCGATTTCAAGGTTGATGTCCCCTCTCCCCTTGACGGTCAGAGGGAAGGTGCTTATATCGGCGAGCGCCTTGTTGGTCGTCTCGTCGTCGTAGATGTCCATAACGGGTGTTCGGGTGTCGGTTTTGATTGTCTTGCCGAACGCCTCGAGCTCGGTCATAGCCTCCTCCTTGGAGTAGACCTTCTCACTGCCCGTGTCGTAGGAAGTACAGCCCGTCAGAGCCGACAGAGCAACCGCGCAGACGAGCGCGCAAGATATAAAGATTTTTGAGAGTCTCATATGAACCTCCTCAGTCGAGTTTCAGACCGTTTTTGCCGGTCGAAGATTTCATAACATTTATCCACGCCTTGAGCTCGCTCATATCGGTCACGCCGTTCTGCTGGTAGTTGTTGATGTAGTTGACGGCGTAGTGGATGAGGGTGTTGACGTTTTCGAGCTCGGACTCGTTGTCGGACTCAGCCCTTATGATTATCTCGTTGTCAAAGTCGGAAAGCTGAGACGAGCCGTCCTCGACGAGGATACAGCAGTTGATTATGTTGCGGATGTTCCTGCAAAGCCGTGTCTCCGCGTCGTCGATCACGGAGACGGTGTCGTTCAAATAAATCGCGTCGTTAGCCTCGAGGAGGGTTTTGTATCTCTCCTGCAGCTTGTCCATTCTGTCCATTTGACCGAGGCATTTATCGACGATCGGGGCAAGCCTTTGGTTATTTTCCTTCAAATCCGCGAGCCTTTCCCTCGTTTTTTCGGGGTTAAGGCTGTCCTTCGCGTACTCGTCAAAGGTTTTCTGCCTCTGAGCCTCCTTGCCCTTGAGGAGCTTTTGGCTGTTTGAGCGGCTTATGAGATTTTTTACATTCGGAACAAAGCCCAAGGCGAAAATCCCGCCGCCGACGCAAGCGGTGATGATTGAAGCCGTTTTCAGCGTCGCGATAGTCCTGACGCCGATTGATACGATAAGCGAGGGTGTGGCAAACGCGGCTGCGGCTAAGCCTATCAGCCCGACCGCGGCAAGAAACACGCCCAGCGCTTTTGGAAACTTGGACATATATTACCTCAAAGCTTAATCTGACGGACAAGGTCGCGCCCGTCGTCTGTTAGTTACTTACGTTTGCGGAGCCGCCCGCGGTCAGAAAGCCCTGAACAAGCTCTCGCTCGGAGTTCGCGATGACCGCTACGGCGTTCTGCCTGTCGCGCTGACCCTGCTGCTCGATAGCGATGTAGTCGAGCACAGCGCCCGTGATTTCCTTGTTGACGTAGTCGATAGTCTCGATGTCGATTATGCTTCTCTGCGACGCCTTAGCCGATTCGACAACCGAAAGATGGAACTGCTCCGCCTGCTCTCTGAGCATTTTGTTGGTGATATCGTCGACGGCGTTGCTCGCCTCGACAGCCTGCATATTGTTGTTGATCGCGATCGACATAGCGATTTTCTTGCGCCACAGCGGCATTGTGTTGACAATGCTCGACTGGAGCTTCATCGCCATATCCATATCGTTGTGCTGGATCATCTTTATCTGCGGAGCCGACTGCAAACAGTTTGTGCGCGTAAGGCGCAGGTTATGCACCTGCTTGTCAAACTGGTCGCACTGCTTTGAAAACTCGTCAGCCTTCATAGCGTCCTCGGGAAGCCCCGTTTCCTCCGCCTTGGCGTAGAGCGCGGGAAGCTCTTCGTTTCTCGCCTTGTCGAGCGCTATTTCAGCCGCCTTGATGTAGAGCGTGAGCGCCTTGAAGGTCTCCCAGTTCTCTTCGTAGAGAGCGTCGAGCATTTCGATGTCCTTCTGGAGCGTCAGCTTATGACCCTCGAGCTGCTTTTCGATTCGCTCGAGCGTTTTTTCGGCTGACTCGTTGCGGGTTCTGACGGTGATCGCAGCTCCCTTGATTTTCTGCATAAACTTCTGAATAAAGCCGCCGTTGTCCTGACCGCCCGTCAGACCGTTCATCGCGCCGACCATCTCAACGAGAAGTCCCGCGACCTCGCCTGTATTCTTTGTCTTTACGTCCTGCAGCGTCTTTGTCGCGATAGCGGCGGACTGCTTCTGGATAGTCGCGCCGTAGTTCATCACGATTTCGGATTTATGAACGTCGATTTTCTGCGAGAAGGACTCGATCTGAGCCTGCTCCTCGGGCGTAAGGCGCTCAACCTCAGCCAACACCTTCTCCGCCGAAACCTCGGGAGTCGAGGGCTTTGCGGGTTCGACCGAGCCCGCGCCGTCAAGTACAAGATCTATAGCCATTTTAATTCTCCTTCAAAAATATTGATTACTAACTCAACTTTCCCACATAAAAACCTTGAAAAGTCTGGCAAAAACGCGGGAAAATGATAAAAAAACACAGACAACATAGCCCCAAAATGTTATAATAGTAGTGACGAAAAACCAAATAACAGGAGTGTTGTCTGTGAATGCT
>JAFNSO010000080.1 GCA_017384945.1 Ruminococcus sp.
AGCATTCACAGACAACACTCCTGTTATTTGGTTTTTCGTCACTACTATTATAACATTTTGGGGCTATGTTGTCTGTGTTTTTTTATCATTTTCCCGCGTTTTTGCCAGACTTTTCAAGGTTTTTATGTGGGAAAGTTGAGTAGTATAATAAATAAAAAGCATTTTGAGGTAATTATGGAAAATCAGTTTGAACGAACTCAACGCCTGTTAGGTACCAAGGCGATCGAAAAGCTTAAAAATTCAAGGGTAGCCGTTTTCGGAGTCGGCGGAGTCGGCGGCTACGTTGTTGAGGTTCTCGCGCGCAGCGGGGTAGGGGAGATTGATATAATCGACCACGACACCGTCGCGCTCTCAAACCTGAACCGTCAGATTATAGCCCTGCACAGCACCCTCGGTCAGTATAAGGTCGACGCTGCCGAAAGTCGGCTTTTAGACATCAACCCCGAAATAAAGGTGCGTAAGCATAACTGCTTTTTTACGCCCGAAAACGCGGATGAATTTGATTTTGAAAAGTACGACTATGTTGTGGACGCTGTTGATACGGTCGCGGCAAAGCTCGAGCTTGTTGAGCGCGCGAACAAAGCGGGCGTGAGGATAATATCATCGATGGGAGCGGGAAACAAGCTCGACCCGACGCGCTTCGAGGTCAGCGATATCTTCAAGACCGAAATGGATCCTCTCGCAAGAGTTATGCGAAAAGAGCTCAAGGCGCGAGGAATCAGAAGGCTAAAGGTGGTTTACTCGAAGGAAAAGCCGATAACCCCCGCCGCCGACCCGAGAGAAGCGGGCTTGCGAAAAAAATCACCCGCCAGCGCGGCGTTTGTGCCGTCTGTAGCGGGACTGATTATAGCGGGCGAGGTTGTTAAGGATTTAATTGAAGAATAAAACTATGGTCGGGAAGCAGACGCCTCCCGACCGTTTCTGTTGTTATCCTTTAGTTTACTGCCTTGCCGTTGACGTACAGCTTGTAGCCGTTGAAATCAATGTTGCTGTTTGAGCTGTCGGCGTTTTCGAGCGAGGTGATGTACGAGTCGCCCGTGAGCTTGATTTTTGAGCTCTTGTCGAGCTTTAAGGTGACGCTCTTCGCGGTGTTTTCGCCGTTGATCGTGCCCTCGTAGGTTGAGCTTGAAAGCTTGATTGACGCACTTGAGATGTTGTCGATCTCGATGTCGCCCTTTAGTGTCTGCTTTGATGCGTTGAAGGTCACGTTGCCGCCGTTGGAGCCTGAGTTGCCCCATTCGCTTGTACCCTTGGCGCTGAGCAGAACTCCGCTTCCGAAGTTGAGGGTCGTGTTTTCAAGGTCGATCTCGGCGTCGGTGTTTGTGATGAAGAACATCGGGGCTGTTTTGTAATAATCCGATTTGCTGTCGATTGAGAGGGTCGAGTCGGTCGCTGAAAAGCTTCCCGTTCCTTCACCCGCGTCGCCCGACATACTCTGGTAAATCATCACTCCGCATTGGTCGGTGTCGCCTCTGTTGCCCTTGCCGCTCGCCGTGAGGGTCGAGTCGGTTACTGTAGCCTTGTTTTTGCCCTCGATTACCGCGAGCTGCGAGCCTGTGGCGGTTCCCGTTGTCTTTGTGATGCTGATATCGCCTGTTGAGTAGATCACGGGCGAGCCGGCTCCCGCGGTGCTTAGCTTTGAGTTAGTGACCTTGACGGTGCCTTCGCCCCTGTCCGTCGCGAGAGTCGCGCAGAAGTTGCCCTTTGTGCTGATTGTAACGTTGTCCGCTTCGATATAACCGCCGTAGGTAGCGTCGAGTCCTCTCGCGGAGCCTTCGCCCGTTGTGGTTATCGTGCTGTCGCTGATGTAGATTTTGGAATTTTCACCCGTCGAGAAAACTGCGTTCGCGCCCTTAGCGTCGGTTGATATTGTCGCGTTTTTGATTGTGGCGGTCGAGTCCTTCTGAACGAGGATTCCCGCGTTCACTCCGTAGAATTCGGAGCTCTCGGTGTTTGATGAGTCGCCCGATTTTGTGATTTTCGCGCCTGTGATTGTCGCGTTGCCGCCGTTTTGGACGAGGATCGCGCTTTCATCGCTGTTTGTTGAGGAGTAGCTTTCGGAGAGCGTCTGTTCGCTGCTGACCGTTGTGCTTCCCGAGGCGTTCACCGACGCGCTTTGGTTATTTCCCTGAGGAGAACCGTTCTGGTTGCCGTTTGGCTGAAATCCGCCCGTCTGCTGAGAGCTTGCCGCCTGCGGCGCGAGTGTCTTGTACGCCGCGACCTGTCCGACGGTTACGCAGGAGGTGAGCACCAGTACGCAAAGAATATAAATCAATACGCGTTTTACATCTCTAAGTGTTTCGTGGAAGCCGTATTTGTTGAAGCGTGAAAGAAGCAGATAAGCCGCTATGATTGAGATTAAAAGGCTGTCGGCGCCGATTGCGGTGTATTTAATCACCGAGCAGCCGTTTGAGCATTGCTCGCGCATACCTTCCCTGAACTGACCGCCGCTTTGACTGTTGCTCCCTGAGTTTCCGTTCATCTGCGGGGGCTGTTGGTTTGAGTTGTTGTCCTCTTTGAACCCGCCGTTGTCGGAGTTGCCGTTTTGATTGTTGCTGTCGGAGCCACCGTTCATCTGCGGGGGCTGTTGGTTGGAGTTGTTGTCCTCTTTGAACCCGCCGTTGTCGGAGTTGCCGTTCTGACTGTTGCTGTCGGAGCCACCGTTCATTTGCGGGGGCTGTTGGTTTGAGTTGTTGTCCTGCTTGAACCCGCCGTTGTCGGAGTTGCCGTTCTGACTGTTGCCGCCTGAGTTTCCGTTCATCTGCGGGGGCTGTTGGTTTGAGTTGTTGTCCTGCTTGAACCCGCCGTTGTCTGAATTGTCGTTCTGACTGTTGTTGTCGGAGCCACCGTTCATCTGCGGGGGCTGTTGGTTGGAGTTGTTGTCCTCCTTGAAACCGCCGTCGCTGTTCATATCGGGCGGAGCGCCCATCGAGCTTTGAGCGAACTGAGGAGTCGAAGCGTTGTCGTTCCCGATAAACGTCCACGTAAGGAACGAAGCTCCCGCGAGAGCAACGATCATTCCCGCCATAATTATATTTTTCACACATCTTTTCATTCCTGTCATCTCCTTTTGTGATTGTGAGCTTAGTATAAATCCCGAGCTTGGAAACCGCGTGAAATGAATATGAAATAAAGCTGAAAGTTTGTGAAAGTAACGTGAAGCCGTGTTTTTGCCCGATTTACTGTAAAAAATGCAAGTAAGGTAGTACAAACCACTCAAATAATTGTCTAATTCACTAAAATTAAGGAGAAATCTGAAATTAACGCAAAAAATTCTTGCAATCGAAAAAAAGATATGATAATATATTAAAGTGTTAAAATGCTATGTATAAAAGAATGGAGGAAATCACAATGGCATTACAGAACAAATATTTAGCTGATTTACTTGAAACCGTTAAAAAGCGCAATCCGGGCGAGCCTGAGTTCATTCAGGCGGTAACTGAGGTTTTCACCTCTCTCGAGCCTGTTGCGGAGAAGAGACCCGACCTCGTTGAGGCAGGCGTATTCGAGAGAATCGTCGAGCCCGAGAGACAGATCATCTTCCGCGTTCCCTGGGTTGACGACAACGGTGTTCAGAGAGTAAACCGTGGTTTCAGAATTGAGTTTAACTCTGCAATCGGACCGTACAAGGGCGGACTCAGACTCCATCCTTCAGTATATCTCGGAATCATCAAGTTCCTCGGCTTCGAGCAGATTTTCAAGAACAGTCTCACAACCCTGCCCATGGGCGGCGGTAAGGGCGGCTCCGACTTTGACCCCAAGGGCAAGTCAGACGGAGAGGTTATGCGCTTCTGCCAGAGCTTTATGACAGAGCTCTCAAAGCACATCGGCCCCAACACCGACGTTCCCGCGGGTGACATCGGTACAGGCGCTCGTGAGATTGGCTATATGTTCGGTCAGTACAAGAGACTTCGCAACGAGTTCACAGGCGTTCTCACAGGTAAGGGTCTTACCTTCGGCGGATCACTCGCTCGTACAGAGGCTACAGGCTTTGGCGTTTGCTACTTCACAGAGGAAATGCTCAAGGCTAACGGCAAGAGCTTCAAGGGTCAGACAGTCGTAATCTCCGGCTCGGGTAACGTTGCTATCTACGCTACTCAGAAGGCTACAGAGCTCGGCGCTAAGGTTGTTACAATGTCCGACTCAAACGGCTTTATCTATGACGAGAACGGAATCGACCTCGCTGCTGTAAAGCAGATCAAGGAAGTTGAGAGAAAGAGAATCAAGGAGTACCTCAACTATCATCCCGAGGCTGTTTACACAGAGGGCTGCAGCAATATCTGGAACACTCCCTGTGACATCGCTCTTCCCTGCGCAACACAGAACGAGATCGACGGCGAGTCGGCTAAGAAGCTTGCCGCTAACGGCTGCTACTGCGTATCCGAGGGTGCTAATATGCCTTCTACTCCCGAAGCTATCGACGTATACTTCGAGAACAAAATGCTCTACGGTCCCGCGAAGGCTGTTAACGCCGGCGGCGTAGCAGTATCGGGTCTCGAGATGAGCCAGAACTCCGAGAGACTCTCATGGACCTTCGAGGACGTTGACTCACGTCTCAAGAACATCATGGTCAACATCTTCAAGTCCTGCGACGAGGCCTCCAAGGAGTACGGTCTCGAGGGCAACTACATGGCGGGCGCGAACATCGCGGGCTTCCTCAAGGTTGCCGAGGCTATGAAGGCTCAGGGCTGCGTTTAATTAATAAGACAAAATTATTGCGGTCGGGAAATTCTTCCCGACCGTTTTTTCTGTTAAGGAAAAATCCGGGCAGAAGCGTTTGCTCCTGCCCGAATTATTGGTTTTATTTCTTGTCCTTTTTATCCTTTTTTTCGTACTTTTCCTTTAGTCTTTTAAGTATCATATTAGCGCACATATAGACGTTTCCGCCGCCCATTGTGAGAATAAGGTCTCCCGGCTGAGCGTTCTCGCACACGTAGTCGGTGATGTCCTCGAAGGTGTCTATGCACTTTGAACCCGGAACCTTCGCGCCGAGGTCGGTGCTGTAGATGTTGTAGGTGTTCGTCTCTCTGACGGGGAGAATCTCGGAAATGATTGCCTCGTGCGGAATCGAGAGCGCTTCGGCAAAGTCGTCGAGGAGCATTGCCGTTCTTGAGAAGGTGTGCGGCTGGAACACAGCCCATACCTTGTTGAAGCCCATCTTCATCGCGGCGTTGAGAGTTGCCTTTAGCTCTGTCGGGTGGTGGGCGAAGTCGTCCGCTACAGTGATGTCTCCCGGGGTTCCGAGAATTTCAAAGCGGCGGTGAACTCCTCCGAACTTTGAAAGTCCCTCGGCGATCTCCTTCGCGTTAGCCCCGAGGTAATGAGCCGTAGCGGCAGTGGCGAGCGCGTTGTAGATGTTGTGCTTGCCCGGTACCATAAGGTGGATCGTGCACAGCTTTTCGCCGCGCTTCATCAGGTCAAAGGTCTCGTGAACGCCCTTGTCGGCGCTGATGTTAGCGGCGTAGTAGTCGTTTGTGTTCTCAAAGCCGTAGGTGATTTTGATAAGATTGACGTCCTTGACCGCTTCCATTGTGTTTTTGTCGTCGCCGTTTAGTACGAGCGCGCCCGTGGTCTGCTTCGCGAACTGATTAAACGACTTTTTGATGTTGTCGAGGTTCTTGAAGTAGTCGAGATGGTCGGCGTCGATGTTCAGAATAACCGAGATGAACGGAGTCATCTCGAGGAAGGAGTCAACGTATTCGCACGCCTCGCAGACGATGATGTCGCTGTGACCGACGTAGCTGTTGCCGCCGATAAGCGGGAGCTTTCCGCCGATGATCGCCGAAGGGTCAAAGCCCGCGCCGATGAGCACCTGAGTTAACATTCCCGTTGTGCTTGTCTTTCCGTGTGTTCCCGAAACGGCTATGCTTCGGTTGTATCTCCTCGACACAATCCCGAGCATTACGCTTCTCTCGAGACAGGGGATTCCCTTTTCGACAGCCGCTTTTCTTTCGGGGTTATCCTCTTTTATCGCGGCGGAGTACACGATAAGCTCCGCGCCCTCGATGTTTTCGGCTCTGTGACCCATAAAAACAGGGATTCCGTAGCTTTTGATTTTGTCGAGAGTCTCGCCCTCGTTCATATCCGAGCCCTGAATCTCAAAGCCCTCGCTCATAAGTATCTCGGCGATCGGGCACATTCCGCTTCCGCCGATTCCGATGAAATGTATTCTCTTTTTGTCGTCAAGTATGTGATCGAATTTCATGCTGAATACCTCATTTCGTTTATCTTTGTTACCTTTACTTATTATATTGCTTTTGAAAGGAAAAATAAATACTTTTTTTGAAAATAATAAATAATTCTGACATATTGCTAAATAATCTTTATAATGATAGAATAATATAGAGCAATTTCTTACAGGCGGTTGATGAATTTGAAAAAGAATGACATTGTTAACCTTAAAATCACCTCGATGACCGCTCAGGGCAGCGGCGTCGGCAAGACCGAGGACGGTATGGTCGTGTTTGTGCCGCTGACTGCCGTCGGCGACGAGCTCGAGGTCAGAATATTAAAGGTCAAGAAAACCTACTCCTACGGAAAAATCGAGCGGATTATAACGCCCTCGCCCTCGAGGATAGAGCCCGACTGCGGCGTTTTCTCAAAATGCGGCGGGTGCGTTTACCGTCATATCGATTATAATTCCGAATTAGAAATAAAACACAGACGAGTGAGCGACGCGGTTCAGCGGATAGGCGGTTTCAGCGGACTGAAAATAAATCCCGTTGTCAAAAACGACCGTCCGAACCGCTACCGAAACAAGGCTCAGCTCCCCGCGCGCAATACGGAAAACGGCGTCGAGTTCGGTTTTTACGCCAACCACAGCCACAGGGTCATACCCTGCGAGGACTGTCTCTTGCAGCCCGAAAGCTTCAACCGTATAGCCGAAATCGTCAGGGAGTTTACGCGCGCGACAAATCAGACCGCCTACGACGAGATGACGGGCAGGGGAAAGCTCAGGCACCTTTATATCAGATACGCCGAAATGACCGACGAGCTTATGGTCTGTTTTGTGGTCAACGGAAACGGATTGAAGAGCGAGGATGTTTTGATTGACGCGCTCAAAAAGGAGTTTCCGAACATTAAAAGCGTTATTTTTAATTCCAATACAGAAAATACAAACGTCGTTCTCGGCAGAAAAAACCGCACAGCCTTCGGTCGGGACTATATCACCGACGTTCTTTGCGGTAAGAGCTTTAAAATTTCTCCGCTTTCGTTTTATCAGGTCAACCGCCGACAGGCCGAAAAGCTTTACAAAATCGCCGCCGATTACGCCGATTTGCGCGGGGACGAGGTGCTTCTTGACTTGTACTGCGGAACGGGCACGATCGGTCTGACAATGGCTGACAGGTGCAAGAGCCTTATCGGGGTCGAGCTTGTCGCGGACGCCGTTCGGGACGCCGAGGAAAACGCTCGGCTCAATAATATCTGCAACGCCCGCTTTATCTGCGCCGACGCGTCAAAGGCAGCCGAGGAACTGAAAAAAGAGGGCATAAGCCCCGACGTTGTAGTTATCGACCCGCCGAGAAAGGGCTGCGACTCTTCGCTCATAGAGACCGTCGTCGGAATGTCGCCCGAAAAAATAGTCTACGTCTCCTGCGACCCCGAGACTCTGGCGAGGGATCTAAGGCTGTTTGATAAAAATAATTATTCCGTAAAAGAATTAACTCCGGTTGACTTGTTTTCGCGCACGCCTCACGTCGAGACGGTCGCCAAGCTCATAAGGCGTTGATTGGAAGGTGAAGTTATTATGGATAATGAAATGATGATGTCGATTTGCATTGTAATCGGCGTCGCATTGGTGATGTTCGGGGCGGTAAAGGTCGTCCGAGCGGTCATCAAAGCTGAAAAGGAAATAAAAAAGCGCAAATGATTATCCGCGCGAATAAAAATTTTGAATAAAGGTGAAGAAATGACAGCATTAATCACAGGCGCGAGCAGCGGAATGGGACGCGATATGGCGCGTTACCTTGCTTCAAAGGGTTATAATCTGATTCTCGTCGCCAGACGAAGGGACAGGCTCGAGGAGCTCAGCCGCGAGCTCAGGGGCGTTGTGGTCAAAGTAATTGAAAAAGACCTCTCGCAGGAGGAAAACTGCTTTTCTCTCTACGAGGAGGTCAAAGACGACAGAGTCGATTTTCTCGTCAATAACGCGGGCTTCGGGGTATACGGCGAGTTTATAAAGACGCCGCTCGAAAAGGAGCTCGAGCTTATCAATACAAATATCAGGGCTTTGCACATTCTGACAAAGCTTTTTTTCAAGGATATGTACGAGCGGAACAGCGGAGCGATTTTAAACGTCGGCTCGGCGGCGGGCTTTCTCCCGGGTCCGAGGTTCTCGAGCTACTACGCGTCGAAAAACTACGTCGTCCGACTGACCGAGGCGATTCACGAGGAGGTCAGACGCGACCGCAAAAATATAAAGGTCTCTGTGCTCTGCCCGGGTCCCGTAAACACCGAGTTCAACAGGGTCGCGGACGTGAGTTTCGCCGTAAAGGGACTGAGCAGCGAGTACGTCGCGAAATACGCAATCGACAAAACCCTGAGCGGCAAGATGGTTATAACTCCCGGCAAGCTTTTGAAGCTCACAAAATTCCTCGAGCACTTCGCGGGCGAAAAAATGCTGACAAGGATGTCCTACAACGTTCAGTCGAGAAGAAAATAAAACAATTAAGGGTTGGCTCTTACTCTCTTTGAGTTTGAGCCAACCCTTTTGATTAAAGATATTCAAGTATTTCGTACAATGTGTCGTAGAGGATCGTCGCCTTTTCGGAATCGATGTTGACGCAGGCTCCGACCGCCTTGGGTATTGAAACCGCTTGGTCTCTGAGTGAGCTTCCTTTTTCGGTGATCTCGATAACCAGGTTGCGCTCATCGAACTTTGACCGGGTGCGGGTGATGTAGCTTTTAGCCTCGAGCTTTTTGAGCAGGGGAGTGAGCGTTCCCGAGTCGAGGTAGAGCTTATCGCCCAGCTCCTTGACGTTGATTTGCTTTACGTCCCACATTACCATCATAACGAGGTACTGGGTGTATGTCAAATCAA
Organism: Ruminococcus sp.; assembly: GCA_017384945.1. Classification (GTDB taxonomy): domain Bacteria; phylum Bacillota; class Clostridia; order Oscillospirales; family Acutalibacteraceae; genus Ruminococcoides. Next base: position 9,041 of record JAFNSO010000080.1, read on the forward strand.
GCTTGTCAAGGTGAGGCTTGTACTTGCGTACAATTTCCTTGGCGCACGCGTAAAGCGGGAAACACAGCTGGTTTTCAAGCTTGAGGGCTTCGTAATGCTTGTTCATAACATACTCCTTAGTAAGGTGAGGGCGGAAAAACCGTTCTCTGCGTTGGATCGCTGTAGTCAGAGTTGAAGATAAAAGAGGTGTAGTCCTTATTTTGGAGATAGCTCTCAGATATACTTGACTTTAACTGTTCGCGTTGAATGAGATGAATATTTCGCGTGTGAGTTAATTTCAAACAATAAAATCGACCCGCAGATAATCTTTTAAGATATAATGATTAAAAAGACTATTGCGTGAAATATGTTGTTTACATTTTATCATATTTAAAAAAATAATCAAGTGAAAATTGTTATTTTTTACGCTTTTGACAAAAGTTTGGTGGTTTAGTATGTTTTTGCATAAATTTAGGTACCTTACATATGCAATTTGCTCACACATTTTTTTTCGCTGAATAGAATGAACCATACAAGGTAAGGTGTTGGATATGAATTTTCGTCAAATTGCCATATTGGGCGGAGACAAGCGGCAGCTCTTCGCGGCGGCGAGGCTTGAGGAGTCGGGCTTTCACGTCTATTCGGCGGGCTTTGACAGGCTCGAAAGCTTCGGAAATCTGCGGCTTTGCTCCGTGGACGAGGCTTTGAGCCTGTGCGATGTTGTGCTCCTTCCCGTAACGGGAGCGAAGGGCGGAGAGGTGGTCTGTCCGTTTTCAAATAAGAATATTATGCTTGAGGATATCGCCCAAGGATTGAGAGACAAGCTTGTGTTCGCGGGCAAGGCGGAGAGCTTCAAGGGAATTGACGTTATAGATATTTTGAAGGATGAATCCTTCTCGGAAAAGAACGCCCTGCCCACAGCGGAGGGGGCGCTGCTCACCGCTATGGAGAATTACGAGGGAGACATCGCGGGCTGCGACGCGCTTGTAATCGGATACGGCAGAATCGGCAAAACGCTCTCGCGGCTTCTCCGCGCGGTAAAGGCGAGGGTCAGCGTTTCCACCCGCGGCGAGGAAAAGGCTGAAAAAATAATCCTCGACGGAAACACCCCGATTAACACTTCGTCGCTCAAAACTCTCAGCGGCTATGACATCGTTTTTAATACAGCCGACGCGCTTGTGATTGACGGCAACATTCTTATGAATACGGACGGCGACCCGCTGATTATCGACCTCGCGTCCATCCCCGGGGGAGTGGACTTCAAAAGCGCCCGCGAGCTTGGGTTCTGTGTTGTTCATGCCCTCGCGCTTCCCGCCCGTTACTCGCCGCTCAGCGCGGGCAGGGCTGTCTCCGACACCGTAATCAAAAAACTGAAGGAGGAGTTCAATTGGCAAGCATAGGCTTTGCTATGTGCGGCTCGTTTTGTACGTTTTCAAAGGCTCTGACTCAGATGGAAAAGCTTTGCCTGGGCGGACACGATATTATTCCGATTATGTCTCACACCGCCTACTCGACCGACACCCGTTTCGGCGAGGCGGCAGGCTTTGTTGATAAAATAGAAGCTCTCACAGGTCACAAGATCATTCACACGATCAGCGGCGCCGAGCCGCTTGGGCCTAAGAAGATGTGCGATTTGCTCATTGTCGCTCCCTGTACGGGAAACACTCTCGCGAAGCTCAGCCTCGGAATCACGGACACGCCCGTCACAATGGCTGTGAAATCTCATCTCAGGATTTTGCGTCCCGTGCTTCTCTGTCCCGCGACAAACGACGCTCTCGGGGCTTCGGCTCAGAACATCGGCAGGCTTCTCAACACAAAGAACATCTATTTCGTCCCGATGAGTCAGGACGACCCCGAAAAAAAGCCAAACTCGCTCGTGGCTGATTTCTCGCTCATTCCCGCCTGCGCGGACAAGGCTCTCGCGGGAGAACAGCTTCAGGCGGTGTTCAGATAAACCGCAAGGTCGGAAAGCTTGGTTTCCGACCTTGCATTATTTTTATATGTTTGATATAATAGGAGCATATAAAATGGGGAGGATTGGTCTATATGAAATATTGTCCCAAATGTAAGAAGCTGTACAATGACTCCGACCTCGTCTGTACCTGCAAGGACTGCAAGAGCAGAGTCCTCAAAACGATTGAGGACGAGCAGACCTCTGTGTACCTTTGCGGCGGCGACGTTATCGAGCGCGACAGGATTCAGGCGGCGCTCTCGGACAACGACGTTCCGAGCGTTTACACCCGCCATATGGTCACGGGCGGCTCGCAGCTTTTGACGGGAATGGATTTGGATGAGTTCGATATTCTCGTTCCCTTTGAGCTCTACGAAAAGGCTTACGACATCGCCGTCGGGATTGGCGCGATAAAGCCCGAGGGCGTTGAGGTTATCGACGAGGAAGCGTCCGACGAGCCCGAGGAGGAGATGTCCGACCGCAAGCGCACCGTAATCAGAGTTGTTACTGCGGTTCTTTTCATAATCATCGTTGCTCTTGTTATTTACGGTACGGATTTTATCACGGGATTTGTTAAAACAATGTTTACATAAGGAGATACAAAAATGAAAATTGAGACAAAATGTATTCAGTCGGGCTACACGCCCAAAAACGGCGAGCCCAGAGTTACGCCGATCGTTCAGAGCACAACCTTTAAGTACGAGACCTCGGACGCTATGGGTAAGCTTTTTGACCTTGAGGCGGAGGGCTTTTTCTACACCCGCCTCGCTAACCCGACGCTCGACGCGGTAGAAAAGAAGATTGCCGACCTCGAGGGCGGCGTAGGCGCTATGCTCACAGCCTCGGGTCAGGCGGCGTCGCTTTCGGCTGTAACCAACATCAGCAGAAGCGGAGACCACATCATCTGCTCCTCGGCTGTTTACGGCGGAACCTTCAACCTCTTTGCAAAAACGCTCAAGGACCTCGGGATCGACTGCACCTTTGTTCACGCCGACGTCACCGAGGAGGAGCTTAATAATGCTTTTAAAGAAAATACAAGACTTGTTTTCACCGAGTCGGTCACAAACCCGTCGCTCGACGTAGCGGACATCGAGATGTTCGCCCGCTGCGCTCACGCTCACGGCGTGCCGCTTTTTGTCGATAATACCTTCCCGACTCCTATCAACCTCCGTCCGATCGAGTGGGGCGCGGACATCGTTATCCACTCCACCTCAAAGTATATGGACGGCCACGCGGTCGCCCTCGGCGGCGTTGTCGTCGACAGCGGAAACTTTGACTGGAACAACGGCAAGTTCCCGATGCTCACCGAGCCCGACGAGAGCTACCACGGTCTTGTTTACACCGAGAAATTCGGCAGAGCCGCGTTTATCGTCAAGGCGCGCACACATATTATGAGAGATATGGGTCCCCAGCAGAGTCCGATGAACGCGTTCTTGCTCAACATCGGTCTCGAGACGCTCTTCCTCAGAATCCCGCGCCATTGTGAGAACGCCATGGCTGTAGCTGAGTTCCTCGAGAAAAACGACAAAATCGAGTGGGTCAACTTCCCGTCGCTCAAGAGCAGTAAATACTACGATTTGGTTCAGAAATATATGCCGAACGGCACCTGCGGCGTTGTTTCCTTCGGCGTAAAGGGCGGCAGAGCCGCTGCCGAAAAGCTGATGAAGAACTTAAAGCTCGCCGCGATCGTCACCCACGTAGCCGACGCCCGCACCTGCTGTCTCCACCCCGCGAGCGCGACTCACCGTCAGATGACCGACGAACAGCTCAAGGCGTGCGGAATCGAGCCGAATATGATTCGCTTCTCCGTCGGAATTGAGAACAAGGAAGACATCATAGCCGACCTCAAGCAGGCAATCGACAGCATATGAGCGCCTTTGTATCGGCAATCATAGTTGCCGCGGGAAGCTCAACGCGTATGGGACTCCAAAAGAGCAAGCAGTTTATCGAGCTGTGCGGCGAGACTGTCATTCAGAGAACGCTCAGGGCGTTTGAGGACTGCGGCGTCATCGACTCGGTCGTAGTCGTCTGCCGCGAGTCGGACGAGAGCGAAATGCGCTCGATCGCCCGGGAAAACGGCTTTAAAAAGGTCAGAGCCTTTGTGAACGGCGGAAAAACCCGCGACGAAAGCGTCAAAAACGGGATCTTCGTCTGCGACGAGCGCACTACCCACTATGCGATCCACGACGGCGCGCGTCCTCTTATTGAAGGCGAGGATATAATAAAGGTCGTCACCGCGGCGCTCGACTGCTCGGCGGCGGCTCTCGGGACGCTCGTCACCGACACGATCAAGGTCGTAGACGAGAACAACGTAATAGTCTCGACCCCGAACCGCTCATCTCTGCGCGCCGTACAGACGCCGCAGGTCTTTGAAAAGAGCCTTTACCTGCGCGCTCTCGAAAACGGAAACAGCGAGGGTATAACCGACGACTGTCAGCTCGTCCAGAGCATAGGCGAAAGGGTCAGAATAATAATCTCTAACGGCAGCAACATAAAGCTGACGACCCAAAGCGACATCAAAACAGCGGAAATGATAATCAGGGAAAGGGGATACTGATATGAGGATCGGACACGGCTACGACGTACACAGGCTCGTCAAAAACCGAAAGCTCATACTCGGAGGAGTTGAAATAGAGTACGAAAAGGGTCTGCTCGGTCACAGCGACGCGGATGTGCTTCTGCACGCGATAATGGACGCTATGCTCGGCGCCGCGGCTCTCGGAGACATCGGACACCTTTTCCCCGATACCGACGAGCGCTTCAAGGGAGCGGACAGTATGGTTCTCTTGAAAGAGGTTGTTCGCGTTCTCGCCGAAAACGGTTATAAAATCGGCAACATCGACTCAACCGTAATAGCTCAAAGACCGAAGCTCGCGCCGTTTATCGACCAAATGCGCGAGAACATAGCCGCCGCCTGCGGGGTTGACAAAACTCGGATAAGCGTAAAGGCAACCACCGAGGAGAAGCTCGGCTTCACGGGCTCGGGTGAGGGAATCTCCGCCCACGCGGTGTGCCTTTTGAATTGAGAATTGAGAGTTGAGAATTGAGAATTTTGGTCGGGCAGACAGCGACTTTTGTAAGAAACGTTTGTCTCCCGACCGTATTTATATTTCGCCGCGCGAAGCGCATATTAATTCGGTCGGGCAGAGATGTTCATTTTTATTTGAACCTCTCTGCCCGTCATTCATTCTCAATTCTTAATTCTCAATTAAAAATCATAAACCTTCCGCCTTTTTCATATTAATGAACGAGGTGATTTTTATGTTTAAAAGGTTTATTTCAATATTATTGTGCGCTGCGCTCGCTTTGCCGTTTACCGCCTTTGCCGAAAGCAAGCTCCCGTCGGTCACCGTGAACGCTCCCTCGGCTGTGCTTATGGAGGCTGAAACGGGCAAGGTGCTCGCCGAGCAAAACAGTCACGAAAAGCGCGCCTGCGCGTCTGTCACAAAGGTAATGACGCTTCTCCTCGTTATGGAGGCTCTCGACAGCGGAAAGCTCAAAAAGGACGACGTTCTCACGTCCTCGGCTCACGCCGCTTCGATGGGCGGCTCCGACATCTGGCTCGAGGAGGGGGAGAAGATGTCCGTCGACGATCTGATAAAGGCGACCGCCGTAGCCTCCGCGAACGACGCGGCTGTTGTGCTCGCCGAGGCGATCTCGGGCAGCGAGGCTGTGTTCGTCGCCGAGATGAACAAAAAGGCGAAAGCCCTCGGTATGAAGGACACTACCTTCAAAAACTGCAACGGTCTTGACGAAAAGGGTCACCTTACCTCAGCCTACGACGTAGCCCTTATGTCGCGCGAGCTCATTTCCCACAAGGAGATTTTTAAGTACACTTCGATCTGGCTCGACAATCTTCGCGGCGGCAAAACTCAAATCGTAAACACCAACAAGCTTCTTAAAACCTACAACGGCATTACGGGTCTCAAAACAGGCACGACAAACGAGGCGGGTTGCTGTATGTCCGCGACAGCCGAGAGGGAAGGGCTTTCGCTCGTCGCTGTGGTGCTCGGCTGCAAAACGGGAACCGAGCGCTTTGCCGACAGCGCGGCGCTGCTCGACTACGGCTTCGCGAATTTCAAGGTCGAAAGGCTCGCTCTTCCGAAGAAGGCAACCGCAAGCGTAAAGGTCAGCGGAGGAATGAGCGACACTCTCAGGCTCTCCTGCGAGCCCGCGGGCACTCTTGTAGTCAGCCGGATGGGCGACAACAAGCTCAACCGCGAGTGCGTTATCCGAAAGGAGCTCAAGGCTCCGATAATAAAGGGCGAGCAGGTTGGAGAAGTGAATTACTACTCGGGCAAGCAGCTTTTAAAGTCGCTCAAAATCACCGCGAAAAACGGAATCGAAAAAATGACCTTCACCTCCGTTGCCGCCGCTCTGCTCAAAGCCCTTCGTTCCCTGTGAGCTGTTTATGAACAAAACCGATGTTTTGTTGAGAGGATTTTGACAAAAAGCCCTTGCATATACCCCTGACTTGTGTTAAAATAGTTACATATATTAAGTCACCATAAGACTTTTAGGGGGTAATGGAATGTCAACAAAATTTATTGACAAATATCTTAACGGTTTTGTAGGCGAGGATGAGTACAAGGGTATTGAGGCTCAGGTCAAAAACGCTCACAAGGCTCTCCACGACGGAACGGGACTCGGCAACGATTTTATCGGCTGGGTCGACCTTCCCACAAATTACGATAAGGAAGAATTTGACCGCATCAAAAAGGCTGCAAAGAAGATTCAGTCCGACACAGACGTTTTTGTCGTAATCGGAATCGGCGGCTCATACCTCGGCGCGAGAGCGGCGATCGAGTTTTTGACCTCTCCGAACTACAACGCGCTGTGCAAGGACACTCCGCAGATTTACTTTACGGGTAATTCAATCTCGTCCGACGCTCTTTCGGATATTATCGAGCTCTGCGAGGGCAAGGACGTCAGCATCAATATGATTTCAAAGTCGGGCACAACCACCGAGCCCGCGATCGCTTTCCGCGTATTCCGTGAGCTTCTCGAGAAGAAGTACGGCAAGGAGGGCGCAAAGGAGCGTATCTACTGCACGACCGACAAGGCGCGCGGTACTCTCAAGGCTCTCGCCGATACAGAGGGCTACGAGACCTTCGTTGTTCCCGACGACGTAGGCGGACGCTTCTCCGTACTCACGGCTGTCGGACTCCTTCCGATCGCCGTAGCGGGAGCTGATATCGACGCTCTTATGGCGGGCGCGAAGAAGGCACAGGACGAGCTTTGCGTCGACGATCTCAGCGCGAACGACTGCTACAAGTACGCCGCAGTTCGCAATATCCTTTACAACAAGGGCTATTCAACTGAGATCATGGTAAGCTACGAGCCCGCTTACACCCTTATGAACGAGTGGTTCAAGCAGCTCTACGGCGAGTCAGAGGGCAAGGACAAGAAGGGTATCTTCCCCGCGAGCGTCATCTTCTCGACAGACCTCCACTCTCTCGGTCAGTACATTCAGGACGGCAGACGCAATCTTTTTGAGACTGTTGTTCTCTTTGATAAATGTAAAAAGGAAATTACTCTCGGCGAGGACCCGACCAATGTTGACGGACTCAACTTCCTCTCGGGCAAGACAATGAGCTTTGTAAACCGCAAGGCGTTCGAGGGCACAGTGCTCGCGCACAACGACGGCGGAGTTCCCAACATCGTCCTCGACGTTGAGGCTATGGACGAGCAGAACCTCGGTTACCTCATCTATTTCCTCGAGAAGGCTTGCGCGATTTCGGGCTACATCCTCGGCGTAAATCCCTTTAACCAGCCCGGTGTTGAGAGCTACAAGAAGAATATGTTCGCTCTCCTCGGAAAGCCCGGCTATGAGGATGCCAAGGCTGAGCTCGAGGCAAGACTCAAGTAATTTCAAAGTATATTAATAAGGAGGAGTTAAAGTATGGTTACTTTACTTATCGGAAAAAAAGGCTCAGGCAAAACAAAGAAGCTTATCCAGCTCGCTAACGAGGCTGTAGCGGCTTCTCAGGGCAACGTTGTTGTCGTTGAAAAGGGAGCGAAGCTCACCTACGACATCACCTCAAAGGCTCGTCTTATTGACACAGACCAGTACGCCATCTCAGGCTATGATATGTTATTCGGATTTTTGAGCGGTATCTGCGCGGGCAACTACGACGTAACAGACATCCTCATCGACTCAACCTTCAAGATTTGCCCCGACGGAGTAGCGGGACTCGAGGCGTTCACAAAGAAGCTTCAGGAGCTCTCCGAGATTTCTCAGGCGAACATCGTTTTACTCGTTTCAGCGTCCGAGGACGACATCCCGAGCGATCTCAACGCCGTTTGTGAAAAGGTTTAATACCGAATTAAAGGCCGCCTTCGGGCGGCTTTTTGATTTTAGCGTAAAAAATCAAAATTTTTAGTATAAAAACCTCTGTTATTATCGTCTATAATATAAAGGGGGTAAATACCTATGAAAAAGCTTATTTCTTTGATACTTATATCAGCTTTTCTTTTCGCGCTTTGCTCGTGCTCGAGTGAGGTTAAGAAAAAAACGAAAAAAGCCCAAACACCATACGAAGCCTACGTCAGCGATTGTAAAAAAGGATTTGATTACGCGAGCTTCTGCGGAATGGCTTCTTCTCTTGAAACAAGCGAAAAGGCAAGGGAGTATTTTACTTCAAACAGCAGAAAAAAGGACGGCTTTCTGATAACGGATTACCTCGGCGGGATTTGTGTCAATAAGGTGCTCGAGCCCGAAAAGTGGGATTATATCATCCCCGAAAAAATCGAGGACAAGCCCGTAGTTAAGCTCGGCTGTTATCTCGACAAGGAAAATGAGGTCAAGCCCTTTATAAAGTTCAACAATGAGGGCGCGAGGCGTATTTCCCTGCCCGATTCGGTAAAGTATATCGACGACCAAAACCTCTACAGCTCCTACAACCGGGTATATTACAAGGTAAGCAAGTCAAATCCGTATTTCGCGACCGACAGGGAGCGTAATCTGTTTTTCGTAAAGAATAACGGTTATATTAATCCTGCCGCAAACAGCAGGTCGTCAGGTTATTATGATTTGTACTATTACCGTTCAAGCGAGCGAAAGGTGAACAAAAGCGCTTCTCCGAAAGACGAAAAACACGACGCGGCTTATAAGAAGCTTCACGGATATGACGAGTACGTCAGCGATCGTGACAAGGGCGCTGTTACCTCATTCTGCGGCTTGCCCTCATCTCTCGGAACAAGCAAAAACGCGAGAGAATACTACAAAAACAACGTCCGCGAGGTCGACGGCTTTCTGGTTACCGATTATCTGTACGGAATCTGTATCAACCGTGTGCTCGAGCCTTCAAAATGGAACGGGAAAATCCCCGAAAAAATCGAGGACAAGCCCGTAATAAAGCTCGGTTCATTTCCGGATTCGAATAATTTTGCCGAATCATTTGCTCACGATGATGAGGAGGAGTTTAATAATTGGGAGGTTTATCTTCCCGAAACCGTTAAATACATTGATAACAGTAATCTTCGTTCGGGTTATTTTTTTAAGCTGGTTTTTTCAGTTGATAAGGAAAACCCTTATTACGCGACGGGCAGTGAATATGATAATTACTTTTACGCGATAGAGGACGGCTATGTTCAGCCTGTCTATATAGATACGGATCAGGGAGAAATGTAATCGGCTTGTTTTCTCTTGCCACCGCAGAAAAACTGTGATATAATTAGCTGAAAGTTTATTGAATTCACAGGTGATCAATTTGAAATTTGAACAGGATAAAATAAGGAATTTTTCGATTATCGCCCATATCGACCACGGAAAGTCGACCCTCGCCGACCGTATTATCGAGCTCACTCAGAGCGTCGCGGTCCGCGATATGGAGGCTCAGATACTTGACGATATGGAGCTCGAGCGAGAGCGCGGAATCACTATCAAGGCTCGCGCCGTTACGACCGTCTATCACGCCGACGACGGCGAGGATTACCTTCTCAATCTGATCGACACCCCGGGTCACGTCGACTTCAACTACGAGGTCAGCCGAAGCCTCGCCGCCTGCGAGGGGGCTGTGCTCATTGTCGACGCGTCGCAGGGAATCGAGGCTCAGACGCTCGCCAATACATATCTCGCGGTCGACAGCGGACTTGAAATTGTCCCCGTTGTCAACAAAATCGACTTGCCCTCCGCCGACCCCGACAGGGTCATAAAGGAAATAGAGGACGTTATCGGGATCCCCGCCGAGGAAGCTCCGAGAATTTCCGCGAAGCAGGGAATCAATATCCACGATGTGCTTGAAAAAATCGTCACGGATATCCCCGCGCCGACAGGCGACGTCAACGCCCCTCTGCGCGGTCTGATTTTTGACAGCTACTATGACAGCTACAAGGGCGTTATCATATACGTGCGTCTTATGGAGGGTCAGATAAAGGTCGGCGACGAGTTCAAACTTATGGCTACGGGCTCAAAGTTCAGCGTCGTTGAGTGCGGCCTTATGCACGCGACCTCTCTCGAGCAGACAGGCGTGCTTTAC